>NZ_LR962863.1:630560-945841 GCF_900458895.1 Staphylococcus schleiferi | reverse complement strand
AAGAAATTTATTATATGAGACACCTGCGCTTGAAGTCAGCTTCGTTTTCTCATAAATGTCTCGACGTATAAATTGAGCAATACGTGATGCAGGAAGGTCGGGGCGTACTAAGTCAGTAATGTCTAAAAAAGCCTCATCTAAAGACAAAGGTTCCACTTGATCTGTATAACTTTTAAATATATCCATAATTTGTTGGGAAACTTCTCGATACACTTCATATCTCGGCGTAACATAATAACCGTCCGGGCATAACTGGTGCGCTCTCGCCATAGGCATGGCTGAATGTACACCAAAAGCTCTAGCTTCATAAGATGCTGTAGAAACCACACCCCGCCCACTTGCTTTCCCACCCACAATAACGGGCTTTCCTCGTAATTTCGGATGGTCACGTACTTCCACTTGTGCAAAAAAGAAATCCATATCAATATGAATAATACGACGCTCACTCATATAACACCCTCCTCTCATCCATCGCTTTCCTTCACATGCTTTAATTTAAACGGACAGATTCATTTTGTTCTATCAATTTGATTGATGTTTAAATCTAACTCGTAAAAATCGCGCTCCATTTACTCAGACAAATATGATTATAGCTACATCAAAACATTTAATATTGCAAAAACAAATTAACCCCAATTATTCAATTATCAAAAATAATTATGCTATAAGTTGCTAAAAAATACTATAATAAAAGAGATTAGCAACAATACAGCCTACCTCACAAAGGAGATGTAAACCTATGCTATTAACAGCCATCAATTTGATTTATTTACTCATTATAAAATTAATGCACCATGCGCTAAAGAATCATATTGGTGATCAACCCAACTTATGGATTGGTTTTAGAACACCTACAACATTTAAATCCACTGAAATTTGGCTATTTGCTCAGCGCCAATCTTTAAAGGATTTTTTCAAGATCAGTATGATTTCACTCATCATCGGCATCGGCTGGTTGATTTATGATTTACTTCATTTTATTCAAGAAATGTCAATCATCATTCAAGCTTTTCTCATTATCTTCATCTCTCTTATCATCGTTATTACAACAGAGATTAAAGTACGAAAATTTGCTAAGACACAGCAAAAATAAACACCTTTTTAGCATCCAAATTCCCTAGATAATGATGTTAGACCAGCTGACTTTATAACTCATTTCATAATAAAAATCGACTACACTTTAATGAACGGTGCACTGTGACATGCCGTTCGTTTTAGTGTGGTCGATTGTTGATCTTCACATGTGCATTTATCATCGAAGATTTTAATCATTCATTTTATGAGTATAGTGTGTTGGCTTCTGTTGATATAATATTAATCCATCTTCTGTCATTTCAAAATACTGTGCTTTTTTATCTTTCAACGCGATAAAAACAAGGTAAAAAGAAATTAAACAATAACCCATGTAAATCGCAAAAACAAATATAACAGATGTATAAGGCAGGTTGATGAAAATAACAAATAACAATAAACAAATTAAAACGGATGGCAGTAACATTACCGTTAAAAACGTAATTCGATTAAAGAAATACTCAGGCAAAAATGTTAAAAGTACACCGTTTTTCAGTTGATAAGAACGTGATTGCTCATTTGAAATCATCTTAAAAAGTAATGTTTTCATCCCCTCATGAAAACAAACGATAACCAAAAACCCTAAAATACCAATAATTATATTTGTAAAAAAGCGTTGTTCTTGAATTGTAGTGACAATCATCGCCCATTTATAACTCAATACAATAAAAGCTAACACAACTATAACCTGAAGCAATAAGAAGCGCTTCATCACTTGCCTATTATGAAAAAGGTCAATTCTATACATGCATTCACCCTCTTATGATGTATCTGTTATCTCTATTATAACTTACAATTGTATACAGTTGTAGCGACTAAAGCCCTATTTTCTTTCTAAAAGTGCCACAGTTTCAACATGTGTTGTATGCGGAAACATATCTACTGGCGTTATCTCTTTTAGTTCATATTGATTGGTAAGACTTTCGATATCTCTTAACTGCGTACTTGGATTACAAGAGACATAGACAATGCGTTGAGGTGCAAGTTGATTCAAAGTCTGAATAAATGTTGCGTCACAGCCTTTACGAGGGGGATCGACCGTAACAACATCGGGTTGAATACCTTCTTTCTGCCACTTCAAGATAACATCTTCAGCAGTCCCCGCAACAAATGTCGTATTAGAAATATGATTTTTTTGTGCATTTCGTTGCGCATCTTCAATCGCTTCAGGTACCGCCTCTACCCCATACACATGTTTCGCATGCGGTGCCATAAATAAGCCAATTGTCCCTATGCCACAATACGCATCTAGTACCGTTTCACGACCTGTTAACTTTGCATATTCGAGTGCTTTCGCGTATAACTTTTGTGTTTGTGTGACATTAATTTGATAGAAAGACAAGTCTCCAATTTCAAAAGTAAGCTGTTCCAATTGATCTTCAATGATTTCTTGACCATAGATTGTTCGAGATGTTTTTCCCATAATCACGTTGGATCGATCGCGTTGAAAGTTCAACTTGATACTTTTTATATTTTTAAATTTTTGTGTTAATGCCGCTACAATTTCATCTTGATATGGAAGTTTCGTCCCATTTATCACAAAGATAACCATAATCTCTTGTGTATAATAGCCTTTTCTAACAACTAAATGACGGACTAATCCTTTATGTTGTTGTTCATCATAAGGCGCGATGTGATATTTTTTTAATAAATCTTTCACCATAGTCATCATTTCATTTTGATCATCATATTGAATGAGACACTGTTCCATATCAATAATTTGATGACTGCGTTGACGATAAAAACCCATTTCGACTTCATTGTGACGCCCCGCACCTACAGGAATTTGTGACTTATTACGATAATGCCAAGGGTGCTCCATTCCAACTGTAGGATGAATAGGCACATGCGTCATCTTCCCTTTGTGATGGAAAAGATTAATCACTTGTTTTCTTTTCATCTCCAACTGCGCTTCATAAGAAAGATGTTGTAATTGACACCCGCCACATTGTTGATAATAGACACAAGGCGGTTCGACACGGTCTTGACTCGGTGATTGAACTTCTATTAACTTCCCTATCGCAAAATTCTTTTTAACTTTAATAACTTTATATTTTATTTTCTCATCGACTAAAGTTTGTGGAATAAATATTGGATAACGTTCCTTTTTGACTACACCATGCCCTTCATGTGTGAGATCCACAACTTCCCCTTCATAAACTTCATTTTTTTTAACTAAATCCATGTTATTCAACTCACTTTTTCGAATTAGAAGTTCTTTTAACCAAAGATAAAGGAGTGGAATCAAATCTAACACTAGATTTAAAATTCCACCCCACGTTGATGTGTTGTTTCATCAAGATAGTATAACACGATACGATGGTGACACTTTATCCATTTTATTCAGACTGCGTCGGTTCGTCAATCAGTAATTCATTGCGATCTTGCCCTGGCGAAAAGACCTCGATATGACGGACTAAGTTTAAAAAGTTCGCCGGTAACTGACCCCCGTACTCACCATCTACATTTAATGGCATATCGCTGAACGAGGAAATATTAATCGACTGTGCCTTATGGTAGTGTACTTTTGGATGTTTAATATGTTCCCCTCTAGAAGCCAAAGTCATAATATGACCGAGTTCAGCTAAATTTGCTTTTTCCACAATTAATAAAGTAAATTTACCGTCATCTAATTTGGCATCCGGCACTAGTTTTTCAAATCCTGCCATCGAATTCGTTAATCCAAGTAGGAATAACATGATTTCACCCTCAAAAACATGTGAATCATATTCAATTCGGACATCAACCGCATGCATCTGTGGCAACATTTCAAATCCTTTAATGTAATATGCAAATGGGCCAACTATTGATTTTAACTTGCTAGGTGCCTCGTACGAAACTTCTGTGATTTTACCGCCACCTGCTAAATTAATAAAATAGCGACTATTCATTTTTCCAATATCGACTTGAACTGTTTTGCCTTCCAAAATGACATCGACCGCTTCAAATATATCTGTAGGTAGATGAAGCGCTCTTCCAAAGTCATTAACCGTTCCCATAGGAATCAATCCAAGTTTGGGACGTTGTGGTTTTTCGGCAATACCATTCACGACTTCATTTAAAGTCCCGTCACCACCTGCAACAACTAACAAATCATAATGCGCATCTATAGCTCGCGCAGCTTCTTCCGTTGCATCGCCTACCCTTTGCGTGGCATAGGCACTTGTTTCATAACCAGCCTGTTCCATTTTAACAAGTACGTCAGGCAAAGCTCGTTTAAACATTTCTTTTCCTGATGTAGGATTATAAATTATTCTCGCGCGTTTTCTCATTTCTATCCCTCAATTTTTCAGTACTCACAACTTATATTATAGTAAACATTGTTGTATTGAAAGCTAAAAACGTTTAAATTTAATCAAATTTATTCAAAGTAGCGACTGAGCCTCTATTGCTTCCCTGATACATAGACAATTAGCTATGATGTTAAATGTATTTGGATGGAGTTTATCTAACTATTTTTATGCATTTAAAGCATTTATTTATGATTAACCTTTACTTCAAAATTAATCATTTTAAGCCACTTTATACTTACGATTTTATTTGATTAACAACCTATAATCATATATTTTTTTGTATATAAATATTATTTAAGAATTTTTGCAGTGAAATGATTATTCGGAGGTAACCTAGTGAAAAAAGCAAAAGAAAATTTAGATATTTATATAAGAAGCTTACCTTTTTTAGGCCTGATAATTAGCTGTTTCTCACTTATATTGTTTTTCTTTATTTTGAAAGCCGATGGAGATTTTTTTGTCATTTTTGCTTATTGTTTAGTGCCATTATTTGTTAATACATCTGTGTATGCTGTATATATGCTTTTTAAAAAGAATCTATAAACAAACAATCATTTTTTTAGTAGATAGGACATTTATGATTTTTAGACTAAAAATTTAGATAGATACGTTTCTACTTGAGGAAGTCTATTTTTAAATAGAAAAAACGGGGCTGAGCATAAAAACCCAGTCCCGTTTGTTATATTAAATTAAACCTTTATTGCTTTTCTAATTCTTGTTTTAACAATTGGTTTGCTAATTGTGGATTAGCTTGTCCTTTAGATAATTTCATGATTTGACCTACTAAGAAGCCCATCGCTTTTCCTTTTCCGTTTTTAAAGTCTTCAACAGATTGTGGATTATTTGCAATTGCCTCTTGAACAAATTTAAGAATTTCACCTTCATCTGAAATTTGAACTAGGCCTTTATCTTTCATGATTTGTTTAGCATCCCCACCATTTTTAGCTAATTCAGGGAATACTTTTTTCGCAATTTTGCTACTCATCGTACCATCTTGAATCAATTTGATCATGCCTGCTAAATTCGTTGGTGTAAGTGCTGTATCTTGTAATTCAATTTGGTTTTTATTTAAATATTCATTAACTCCGCCCATTAACCAGTTTGAAATGAGCTTCACTTCTGCACCTTCAGCGACTGCTTCTTCAAAGAAGTCAGACATTTCTTTTGTTAATGTTAGAACGTGTGCATCGTATTCAGGTAAACCATATTCTTTTACATATTTATCTTTACGTGCATCTGGAAGTTCAGGAATTGAAGCACGAACACGCGCTTTCCAGTCTTCATCAATGTACAATGGCACGATGTCTGGTTCTGGGAAATAACGATAATCATCTGATGCTTCTTTAACACGCATCAAGATTGTTTTGCCTGTTGATTCCTCGAAACGACGTGTTTCTTGTAGAATTTCGCCACCATTTAAGAGTTCTTCTTCTTGGCGTTTAACTTCATATTCTAAACCTTTACGAACATTGTTAAATGAATTCAAGTTTTTCAATTCGGCTTTTGTACCAAATTTTTCTTGTCCGTATGGTCGTAAAGAGATGTTCGCATCACAACGTAATGAACCCTCTTCCATTTTACAGTCAGATACGCCTGTATATTGAATGATAGAACGTAATTTTTCTAAATAAGCATATGCTTCTTCTGGTGAACGAATATCAGGTTCTGAAACGATTTCTACAAGTGGTGTCCCTTGACGGTTTAAGTCAACAAGTGAGTAGCCGTTTTTATGTGTCGATTTCCCTGCGTCTTCTTCCATATGCAATCTTGTAATACCAATACGTTTTGTTTCACCGTTCACTTCAATATCAATATAACCATTTTCTCCAATGGGCTGATCTAATTGAGAGATTTGGTAGGCCTTTGGATTGTCTGGATAAAAATAGTTTTTACGGTCAAACTTAGATTCTGTAGCAATTTCCATATTTAAGGCCATCGCTGCACGCATTGACCAGTCCACTGCACGACGGTTAACCGTTGGTAAGACACCAGGGTAACCTAAATCGATCACGGTTGTGTTTGTATTTGGCTCAGCACCGTATGCTACTGGTGCATTCGAAAACATTTTTGAGTCTGTTTTCAATTCAACATGGACTTCAAGTCCGATTATTGTTTCAAAATGCATTGATTGCCACTCCTTATAATTTTTGATATTGGTCGTGTAAATTAAATTGCGTTTCGTATTGATGTGCCACACGGTAAACTGTTTTTTCATCAAATGGCTTACCAATAATTTGTAAACCGATAGGACGACCATTTTCTGCTAAACCACAAGGTATAGAGATACCAGGTAACCCTGCTAAGTTGACAGGCGTAGTTAACAAATCGTTTGCGTACATTGTCAATGGATCGTTGATTTCAGCTCCAATATCAAATGCGACAGTTGGTGTTGTAGGTCCTAAAATAACATCATAGTCTTCAAATACACTTTCAAAATCTTGTTTGATTAATGTACGGACTTTTTGTGCTTTTTTATAATAGGCATCATAATAGCCTGAACTTAATACATACGTACCTAATAAAATACGACGTTTTACTTCTTGACCAAAACCTTCACTTCTTGAAAGTTTGTATAATTCTTCTAATGTTTGGGCTTCTTTAGAGTGGTAACCATAGCGAATACCATCAAAACGTGCTAAGTTAGATGATGCTTCCGCTGAGGCAATCACATAGTAAGAAGGGATCCCATAAGATGTTCTAGGTAATGATACTTCTTCAACGATTGCACCTAAAGATTTGAACGTTTCTGCCGCTTTCAATACCGCTTCTTTGACTTCTGGGTCGACACCTTCGCCGATATATTCTTTAGGTAGACCTATTTTCATTCCTTTAATATCTTGACCAATTTCTGATGTAAAGTCAGTTGATCCATCTGGAGCACTTGTTGAATCCATTTCGTCTTCACCAACGATAGCTTCTAAAACAAGCGCATTATCTTTCACGTTTCTTGTAATTGGGCCGATTTGGTCTAACGAAGAGGCAAATGCGACAAGACCGTAACGAGAAACACGACCGTAAGTTGGTTTCAAACCAACGACACCACAGTAGGCTGCAGGTTGGCGAATAGAGCCCCCTGTGTCAGTTCCTAATGTGAATGGTACCAAACCAGCTGCGACTGCTGCTGCTGAACCACCTGAAGAACCACCAGGTACCGCTTTATGATCAAATGGATTAACAGTTTTTTTGAAATACGACGTTTCTGTAGATCCACCCATAGCAAACTCATCTAAGTTGACCTTACCGATTAACACACCATTTTCATGATGGAGTTTTTTCATCACTGTAGACTCATAAATCGGTACAAAGCCTTCTAACATTTTACTTGCACAAGTTGTCTCAAGACCTTCTGTGATAATATTGTCTTTGATCCCCATAGGAATACCAAACAATTTACCGTTGATTTCGCCTTTCGCTTGTAATTCATCTAATTCTTCGGCTTTTTTAATTGCATTTTCTTTATCTAATGCTAAAAATGATTGGATTGTAGGATCAGTTTCTTCGATTGCTTGATAAATATCTTTCACAATTTCTGAAGGCTTAATTTGATTCTCCTTGATCATCTTTTGCAGATTTTCAATAGACTCATAACGGATGCTCATATTTATGCGTCCTCCCCATTCATAACTGCCGGTACTTTAAATTGCCCAGCCTCAACTTCTTTGGCATTACTCAATACTTTTTCTTGTGGCAACCCTTGTCCTGCCACGTCTTCACGTAAAACATTTTGTAAATCTAATACATGATGCGTTGGTTTCACATTTTCTGTATCGACAGCATCAATTTGATGACAAAAATTTAAAATACCTTCTAATGTTTGCTGCATATCACTTGTTTCTTCTTCAGTCACATTTAAACGCGCAAGATTAGCAATATGTGCAACCTGGTCTTTGGTAATTTCAGCCATGATGATATAGCCTCCTTAAAAATACTCTTTTATCTATAAATTGTACCAAATTCTAAGCTAAAAATCTAAAATATTTAAAAGTTCATCAAACCCTTTACTGGCCGCTAATATGATTTTTTCTTAGTCATCTCCTTTTTTGCTATGGCCGTTCAAAATTCAAATGATTTAATTAGTCGATTCCAAGTCGTCCGCTAAAACTGTTTAAACATGAATAATACCATCGATTCATCATCATCAACTGTTCCCTATATATTTCGAAATTGTTTTTATCTTAAAAAGCGAAATACTGCTGTTCATTCATTTTTTATTCTGTATAATAAACCATATGTCACTTAAATCAAAAGGGGAGGATTCATATGTTTTTAGTTGGTTCTACTTTATCTAGCCAAGTCAATCCAGATTGGCAAACTTACGTTATGATTATCATCTATTTTGCCATCTTACTTGGTATTGGCTACTACGGATACAAACAAGCAACAAGCAACTTAAGTGAATACATGTTAGGTGGCAGAAATATTGGACCGTGGGTCACAGCATTGTCTGCTGGTGCATCCGACATGAGTGGTTGGATGATTATGGGGTTGCCGGGAGAAGTGTACTCAACAGGTTTGTCCGCGTTGTGGCTTGCCATCGGTTTAACTTTAGGTGCTTATATTAACTATTTAGTCGTTGCACCAAGATTACGTGTGCATACTGAATTAGCAGGCGATGCAATTACATTGCCAGACTTTTTTAAAAACCGATTAAACGATCAATCCAATTTAATTAAAATTATTTCTGGTTTAATTATTGTAGTTTTCTTTACGCTTTATACGCATGCTGGACTTGTTTCAGGAGGAAAGTTATTCGACAGTGCGTTTGGCCTAAATTATCATACTGGCCTCGTGCTTATCGCTGTCATAGTCATTCTCTATACTTTCTTTGGTGGTTATCTTGCTGTTTCAATTACAGATTTCTTCCAAGGGGTCATCATGTTAGTGGCAATGGTTATGGTCCCAATTGTCGTCTTACTTAAACTTAACGGATTAGATACTTTTCATTCCATCGCAGAGATGAAACCGACAAACCTCGATTTATTCCGCGGTACAACTTTGATTGGTATTATTTCATTCTTTGCTTGGGGATTAGGTTACTTCGGTCAACCTCATATTCTCGTTCGTTTCATGTCCATTCGTTCGATTAAATTATTCCGCTTCACACGCCGTATCGGTATTAGCTGGATGGCTGTCGGTTTATTAGGTGCCGTATTTGTTGGTTTATTAGGAATCGCATTTGTACCGGCTCAAGGTGTCACAATTAAAGACCCTGAGACTTTATTCATATTGATGAGCCAAGTCCTCTTCCATCCTTTGGTGGGCGGATTCTTGTTAGCCGCTATTTTAGCAGCCATTATGAGCACAATTTCATCACAATTACTCGTCACATCTAGTTCATTAACAGAGGATTTCTACAAGCTCATTCGTCAAGACAAAGCAAATACAGAAAAGCACGAAAAAGAATTTGTTTTAGTTGGTCGAATCTCAGTAATCATTGTAGCATTAGCTGCTATTGCAATTGCGTGGACACCAAATGATACGATTTTAAATTTAGTAGGAAATGCGTGGGCAGGTTTTGGTGCTGCATTTGGGCCTTTAATGATTTTATCTCTTTATTGGAAAGGCTTGTCTCGAACAGGCGCAATCAGTGGTATGATTGCTGGTGCACTCACAGTAATATTATGGATTGTCTTTGCACATCCTTATGGAAAGTTCAATGACTTCTTTAATTTATATGAAATCGTTCCAGGTTTTCTAGCAAGTTTAATTGTTACAATACTCGTCTCTAAAGTTACGAAAAAACCAGGAGATTTTGTTGAACAAGACTTAAACGAAGTCAAACGTCAACTTCAAGAAGCGAAAGCACATTAATAACGCTTGATTGCATTGCACACACTATTCACTATAAAAAGCATCTGGAAAATAAATCCCAAAATAAAGAGGAAGCGCTAAGATGATTATTAATAGACAATCATCTTGGCGCTTCCTTTTTATAATAAAATTTCGTATTGAATGCGTTCGCTTTCCGAGAGAACAACCTCATCCTATAATCTTCGGCTCGTCCTGTTCCCTCAGGAGTTCTCATCAAACCGTTAATTTTGATAAATATGAATTTGAGGCGATTTATCATCTTTTGTTTTTTGAAAATAAGTGCACGGGATTCGCTTCCGTCTTTAATATGGATTTCGTAATTATCGACTGCTTTGAAGTCTTTTTCCGCCAATTGTGTTACATATTGTGTAATACCAATTAACTCAGCCTTGCCATAATAGTCAATAGGTAAATCCACTACAAGTTTTTTTACTTTTTTATGTTTAAATTCTGCTTTACCAACTGCTTGTGTAAAGTTAGAAAAATAGGATTGTAAACTATTGTTAAAGTCTTTGAAGTTTGCATTTAAATTTTCATTTAAATCTTCTGCATCCCCTGAAGGTAGTAAAACCGTTTTTTGATCTAATTTTTTGCCATTCAGATAATTTAGAGCCATTTTCTTCTGAAGTGGCATAACTTACAAAATGGCCGGGTATAATGTCTTCTTGCCCAGACTGGATATAAACAGCAAATGTAATTGGTATATCTTTCAAGTCTTCATTTTCTCGCAGTCTTGATAGAATTTCCTCAGCCATTTCTTGTCCTTTTTCTTTAACTTCTTTTTTGTCTAACTTTTCATTGTAGGTCTCACCATATTTTTCTTTTTGATAGTAATAAATACTATTCATCGCAAGACCTATTGTCATACCTTTAATATTATTACCTTTTGTATCACCATTATCATAATAATCTTGTTCTAGGATGTTAGAGAGATAGGCTGGCGAATTTTTAGCGATTTTTTCTTCATCGCTTTCGCCATTTACTGAAGGATTTAAACCTAAATTTTCAGTCGCATTTTTCTCTTTCTTTTCTTTATCGCTCATTTTATCCAATTCTTTTTTTGTATATTTAGGCTTAAGATAGGCTTTAATGGTATCTTTGTCTAAATATTGACCATCTTGATAAAGATAATCATCAGTCGGATAGACCGTTTTACTGATATCAAGCAGACCATCTTCAAAATCTTCTCCATTATAGCTATTCGCCATATTTTCTTGAATAAGACCACGCGCTTGACTTTCTTTAAAAGGAAGGATTGTTCGATAATCGTCTCCTTGAACATCTTTATCAGTCGCAATTTGTTTCACTTTATTTCGATCTTGTTGTTGAGATTCGGTGTTTTGCTTTGAAGATTTGGAATCTTTATCATTAACAGGTGAACACGCTGTTAACACAAGCGATAAACCTAAAACAAGCACAATTGACTTTTTCATCGCCTAACTCCTTACGCTTTAATTTCGGATTGTTTCTCTATAAAATCTTGTTCCGTCCACACCATTGTACCAAGTGATTCTGCTTTTGTTAATTTTGACCCTGCATCTTCACCTGCAATAACTAAATCTGTTGATTTTGTAACACTACTTGTAACTTTTGCACCTTGTAATTTCAACCAATTAGAAGCTTCCGTTCTTGTCATTTGTTGTAACTTACCTGTGAGAACAATCGTTTTACCTGCAAACTCTGGATGACCCTCGATTTCAGATAGTTTTTGACCTTTAAAAGTCATATTCACATCTTTCGCCTTCAACTTTTCAATGAGTGCACGAATATCATCATTTTCTAAGTAAGTAATCAGGGACTGTGCTAATTTTTCGCCCACATCATAAATTGCAACAAGTTCTGCTTCTGTTGCTTTAAATAATCGGTCCATCGTTTCGTACTTTTCTGCGATGACTTGACTCGCCTTTACACCCAAATGACGAATCCCTAAACCAAACAATAAATGTTCTAACGACTGTTCTTTTGATTTTTCAATCGCATTAAGTAAATTTTGCGCTTTCTTTTCACCCATTCGTTCTAACGGCAACAAATCTTCTTTTGTCAGATAAAAAATATCACCTACGTCTTTAATAAGCTGTTGCTCATACAGTTGTTCAATAATTTTCGTACCTAGACCATCGATGTTCATCGCTTGTCTTGATACAAAATGAATTAACCCTTCAACGAGTTGTGCTTGGCACTTAGGATTAATACAGCGCAGTGCAACTTCGCCTTCTATGCGCACTAATTCATGGCCACAACTTGGGCAATGTGTCGGCATATGATATTTAACTACATCATCTGTGCGTCTATCAAATATCACACGCACCACTTCAGGGATAATATCTCCTGCTTTTTTCACAACAACACTGTCACCAATACGTATATCTTTTTCATGAATTAAATCTTCATTATGCAAAGAAGCTCTTGAAACGGTTGTTCCAGCTACACGTACTGGCTCTAAAATTGCGGTTGGCGTCACTACGCCTGTTCGCCCGATACTCAGCTCAATATCTAATAGGTCTGTAATGACTTCTTCAGCTGGAAATTTATAGGCAATCGCCCATCTAGGAGATTTTTGAGTAAAACCCATTTCCTCTTGATAATCGATACTGTTAACTTTGATAACGATGCCATCAATATCGTAAGCTAATTGCTCACGCTGTTCTGTCCAGTAATGAATATAGTCAATGACCTCTTGCATTGTCCCTTTTTTACGTCGCTCAGGGTTGGTTTTAAAACCGAGAGTGTCCAATTCATCCAGCGCTTCACTTTGAGTTGTTGCGTCTAATTCTGTAAAGTCATTGATACTGTATAAGAAAATATCTAATTTTCTTGCAGCTGCTAATTTTGAATCTAACTGACGTAAAGAACCCGCGGCTGCATTTCGTGGATTGGCAAATGGTTGCTCACCACGTTCTGATTTAGCCTCATTAAGCTTCAGGAAAGATTTTCGTGGCATATAAGCTTCCCCTCTAACTTCAAAAGAGATGTTCTTTTTTAAAGTTAAGGGAATAGCTTGAATCGTTTTTAAATTCTCTGTAATGTCCTCTCCAGTCGTACCGTCGCCTCGTGTTAATCCTTGAACAAATTTACCATTGACATATTTCAAGGAAACAGCTAAACCGTCGATTTTCAGCTCACACATATATTCCACTTCTCCGACAGCATCTCTTACTCGTTGATCAAACTTTTTTAAGTCTGCTTCGTTAAATGCGTTCGATAAGCTCAACATTGGCGTATCATGACGAACTTTTTCAAATGATGACTGTGCTTGTCCCCCTACTCTGACAGTGGGTGAATCAGAAGTTTTTAGTTCAGGATGATTTTCTTCAATATCAATAAGCTCGTGCAACAATTTATCATATTCACTGTCAGGGACACTTGGGTTATCTTGAACATGATATTCATAGTTATACTGATGTAGCAATCGGTGCAAAGTTTCAACACGTTGCTTTAGTTTTGTCATCCCTTAATCCTCCTTTTTTGAAATCGGTGCAAATTGCGCTAACAAACGTTTAGGTCCTTCAGATTTAAAAATAATATCCAATTCAACTGAACCGTTTTTATTATTTACGTTGGACACCATACCTTCACCCCAAGTTTTATGCGTCACTTTATCTCCTACTTTCCAATCTGATGAAACAGCAGATTGGTTACGATTTTGAACTGTACGCTGGCTAAATCCACGTTTAACTGGCTTTTTACGTGATCCTATTGTTGTAGATTGACGTTGTTCAGGGAGATTCAACAGAGATTCTGGGATTTCGTTCAAAAAGCGAGATCTTGGATTGGCTTGTGGTCGTCCATATAACGTCCGAGATGAAGCATGGGATAAATACAACTCTTCTTCAGCTCGCGTAATGGCCACATAACTGATTCTTCGTTCTTCTTCCATTTCATGATCATCTTCACTTTTGATTGCACGTATATGCGGAAATATTGACTCTTCCATCCCAATAATAAATACAACTGGGAACTCTAATCCTTTCGCTGAGTGCATCGTCATCAAAGTAACGCCATCTTCTAAGTTGGCTTCATCCACATCTGCAACCAATGATAAATCTGTTAAAAAGTTAATTAATGATTGCTCTTCTAGCGGCGTATTTTCTTCATAATCATGAGGAACAGACATAAATTCATCGATGTTTTCCAATCGACTTCTCGCTTCTAACGTTTGTTCACGTTCCAACATTTCACGATATCCAGATTTTTCAAGCACTTCTTCAACTAATTCTGTAATCTCGAGAAACTCTTGCTCTTTCATTAAATGACTCATCATTTCATAAAATGTTGCAGCAGCTTGAGTCACCTTTTTAGATAAACCGATAAAATCAACCTCTGCGAGCGCTTCAAACATACTCATATCATTTTGAGCTGCATAAGTGGCAATTTTTTCAACAGACGATGGACCAATCCCTCTTTTTGGCACGTTGATAATGCGCTGTAAACTAATATCATCGGCACTATTTGCGATAAGACGTAAATAACTTAAAAGGTCTTTGATTTCTTTCCGATCATAGAACTTTTGTCCACCCACCATGACATAAGGGACATTAGATTTCATAAACGTTTCTTCGAGCACACGTGATTGGGCGTTTGTGCGGTATAAAACTGCGATGTCTTTATACTGTTTCCCTTTTTTCTGTTGCTTTAATATCTCTCTGACAACAAATTCAGTCTCGTCTCTTTCACTTACCGCTTCGTAGTAATGAATTTTTTCACCTTCTTGGTTAGCTGTCCACAAGCCTTTAGGTTTACGCTCAGTGTTGTTTCGAATCACTTCATTCGCTGCAGTTAAGATGGTTTTAGTAGAACGATAATTTTGTTCAAGATAAATTGTGCGTGCATTTGGGTAATCTTCTTCAAATGATAAAATATTTTGTATATCTGCACCACGCCAACCATAAATGGATTGGTCTGAGTCACCCACGACACATAAATTTTTAAACTTTTGCGCAATTAAATTTACTAAAGTATATTGCGCTTTATTTGTATCTTGATACTCATCTACATGTATATATTGGAATTTGTTTTGATAGTAATCTAACACATCAGGAACACGCTCAAATAATTTAATTGTGGTCATAATTAAATCATCAAAATCTAACGCTTGATTTCGAATCAGTTGCTTTTGATAACCTTCATAGACCGTAGCGACCATTCGACTATAAAAATCATTCGCCTCTTCCATCGCATGTGCAGGTGTTTTCAATTCATTTTTTAATTGGCTAATTGCACCAATAAACATACGTGGCTCATACTTTTTAGGATCAATATTATTCGCCTTTAACACATCTTTAATAACTGATTTTTGATCAGTGGGGTCAATGATTGTAAAATTTCGTTCAATCCCTATTCGATCTGCATCTCGACGTAAAATACGTACACACATCGAGTGAAAAGTCGACATCCAAATAACTTCTGCTGCTTCTCCCACTAACGCTTGAACACGTTCTTTCATTTCTTTTGCTGCTTTATTTGTAAATGTGATGGCTAAAATGTGGTAAGGAGATACATCTTTTTCATCTAGTAAATAAGCTATGCGGTGTGTTAATACGCGTGTTTTACCTGATCCCGCACCTGCCATAATTAAAAGCGGTCCTTCAGTTGTTCTTACCGCTTCACTCTGCTCTTTATTCATATTCTTTACGAGTGGATTCATTATGTTCTCTCCTTTATTTTAGTCGTTTTAATTGCTGCTTTAATATCTTCATAGATAACATTACCCACTATAATTGTATCTGCAATCGCTGCCATTTCTTTCGCTTTTTCAAAATTGGTAATCCCACCACCGTAAAAGAGTTGGGTATGCTCTAATTCATCTTTGGCAGCTTGTACCATCTCAGGTTCACCATATTGACCGCTATATTCGATATAAAGGATAGGCAACCGGTACAGTTTTTCAGCCATTTGAGCATACGCAATCACATCATCTTCATCCAAGTTTGCCGATGCTTGCGTATGTCGACTCACTTGACTATCCGGATTTAACACGACATAACCTTCAAAAATCAATTCATCAAAATTAATCATATGACCATACGCCTTTAAGGCACGATGTAGCAAGCCGTTATGATATGTCACATCGTTACTGTTCAAAACAGTAGGTATAAAATAAAAATCAAACCCTGGCATCGTGCTCTCAAGATTTGAAATTTCTAATGCTAATGGTAATGGGTAACGGCGCACACGACTCATCAAATGTATGACATTATCTTCTGTCACTTGGTCCGTGCCACCTATCATAATTGCGTCTGTATTCGACATACAAATCATCTCTAAATCTTCATCTGAAATCTCTTTCGCTGGATCAAGTTTAAAAATGTGACGCCATTCTTTTATATCATACATGAACCTGACTCCTTTATTTTTCGTAACTTATATTATAGCACTTTTGACTATTGATATCTAAAGTTCATCATCTTTTCAATATTGTTTTTCAATTCATTTTTTGAGCCCTTTTTGAATAGAGAAAAGCCCATTGATATATGTATTCATAATTGCAGATTATCCGCAAAGCACTGCTCACAAAAAGTGAGACCGTATACGGTGAGCAATACGATCTCGTTTATCAAAAATAGCATGAATGCTTCTCTACAAAATATGGTGCACACTTAAAAATACTCCTTACAACTTCCATTAATGGAAATGCTGTAAGGAGCATGATTAATATAGTGTTTTAGTGCTTTACATTTCTGTTTCAATGTTCATACGCTCTAATATCATTGTATAGGCATCATTGCCCCACTGTAAAGAGCGCTTCACACGTGAAATTGTAGCTGTTGAAGCACCAGATTCTTTTTCAATTGTTGCATAGGTATAACCTTGCTTAATCATTTTGGCAACTTGAAGTCTTTGAGATAAAGATTGTAACTCATTGACAGTACATAAATCGTCGAAAAATTGATAACATTCTTCTCGTGTTTCTAATGTCAAAATCGCATCAAACAACTCATCTAATGCTTTTCCACGTAATTTTTCAATTTGCATGCAAACAGCCCCTATTTATATAATCTAACACTACTTAACCAATTAAATCGTTTTTGAGCCATTTATTTACTCTAAGCCGACTCTTTTAAATATTGTATCAACTTGATTGAGGTGATGTCTAGGGTCAAAGCAAGCATCTAAAGCTTCTTTTGATAACTTGTCAGTAATTCGCGTATCTGCTTCTACAAGTTCTCTAAATGGTGTTTTTTGTTTCCCATGATTCCATCGCTTTTGGTTGAACAAGGTCATAAGCTTCTTCACGAACCATTCCTTTATCGATTAAAGCTAAAAGGACGCGTTGTGAGTAAATTAAACCGAATGTTTTATTCATATTTGCAGTCATATTTTCTTCATAAACTGTTAATCGGTCAATAATATTTGCAAAACGATTTAAGGCATAGTCCAATGCTATTGTAACATCTGGTAACATAATGCGCTCAGCTGAAGAGTGAGAAATATCACGTTCATGCCATAAAGCTACGTTTTCGTATGCAGTTGTTAAGTAACCACGAATAACACGTGCAATACCAGTGATGTTTTCAGAGCCGATTGGATTACGTTTATGTGGCATTGCTGAAGAACCTTTTTGACCTTTTGCAAATGATTCTTCAACCTCACGTGTTTCTGTTTTTTGTAGGTTACGCACTTCGACAGCAAATTTTTCAAGAGAAGTTGCAATTAAACTTAATGTTGCAATATAGTATGCGTGACGATCACGTTGCAATGTTTGTGTAGAGATTGGCGCTGTTCCAATTCCTAAATGTTTACAAACGTATGCTTCAATTTCAGGTGGGATATTCGCAAAAGTACCGACTGCACCACTCATTTTACCGACTTCTATTTCTGTTCTTACACGTTTGAAGCGTTCTAAATTACGTTCCATTTCCGCATACCATAGCGCCATTTTCAAACCGAATGTAGTCGGTTCTGCATGAACACCATGCGTACGCCCCATCATCAAAGTCGTTTTATATTTTTTAGCTTTAGCTGCTAAAATTTCAATAAAACGTTCTAAGTCCTTTTCGATAATGTCATTCGCTTGTTTGATTTGATAGCTTAATGCTGTATCAACCACGTCAGTTGAAGTTAGACCATAATGAACCCATTTGCGTTCTTCACCCAAAGTTTCTGAAACTTGTCTTGTAAAAGCAACAACATCATGGCGTGTTTCTTGCTCAATTTCTTTTGCTCGTTCAACATCTACACGCGCATGTTGACGAATTTTTTTAACTTCATCTTTTGGAATGTAACCCAGTTCACTCCAAGCTTCACTAGCAAGAATTTCAACTTCTAACCATGCCTCATAACGGTTTTGATCAGTCCAAATTTGAGCCATTTCTTCTCTTGAATAACGTTCAATCATCTTATATAAACTCCAATCTTCTAATTTAGTTTCATTATATCAGAACTAAAAATCATGTACATTATCTATTCAAACAAATTTATCGTTCGCAATCAAGTATAAATATAGCTAATCTTACATTATACTCATGCTCAAAATGGTTAATTCACGAACTATAATTTATTTCGGTTCACGAATGTACGCTTTCGATATAGGATGGATTACCAGATTTTTTGATTTAATGTATGGGACAAAAGATTCTTAAGTTCTCAAAAAAGCTTATTATGACTCCATTCCCGACAAGCGTAGACATTTAAAGCAAAGAAAAATGAGTCAAGACGACATCACATCTCAACTCATTTTCTTACATTTTTATTTTTTAATTCTAATGACGCTCTATTTTCTTACCTGTAAATTCTATTTCTTGTCTTAACACTTCAATCTCGCCATTTGCATTTTCTTTAAATACAGGCTTTTCAAAACGCTTGACCGGCATATAGCCAGCTGCTCTCATTCTAGCTAAACAATCTTGAATCGTTTCATCCGCTTCCACTTTAAATTTCATCTGTATCATACGCCTTTACTTTTTTACTTCTAACGCCTTTAACCCAAAATCCACCATGGATATTACGTGGCTCATATGCAATAATAAATGCTTTTGGATCCAGTTGTTTAATGGTATCCATCAGTTTTAATTCATAGCGACGTGGCGTTAAAATTTGCATGACTAAGCGGTCACCATCACGACCATGTGCGCCAAAATGCGTGACGCCATAACCTAAATCACGGAGTTGTCTTGGTAAATCTAACTCATAATCTGCTGTGGTCACATTCACTACAGAATAGCCAAGTGCCAACTTTTCTTCAATTTTCATACCAACGATTATACCAACAGAAAAACCGAGTGCATAAGCGATCACGTTTTGAAATTGATCTAAATTTGACATTACCATTCCTAAACCAATGACATAAACAAGTACTTCTACAAAGCTGACAACAGCTGCGATATAACGATAACCTTTAAGTGTTAATATCATTCGCATTGTTAATGCTGTCACATAAGCGACGTTGATGGCGAATATCGAGATGAGCATCATCCAAGGATTATCATTGATTACACTCATACGCAACCTCTTTTCATAATAAAATCTAGCTCATTGTATCAAGTTCACATTATTTTGTCATTACATTTATTTAGGCCACGTATAACGTGTGTAAGCCAATTCACGTTTATGTGCATTTTTTATATAATGTTGTTCAATGATAGCCGCTTCTTCAGGGCGAACTGTTTTTCCTTCTAAATAATCATCGATTGCATGATAAGTGACACCCAGCGCCTCTTCATCTGGCAATTGTGGCTTGTCATCTTCTAAATCTGCAGTCGGCTGTTTTTCATATAAATGTGCTGGCGCGTTCAAATACGCTAAGAGTTGACGACCTTGTCGTTTATTAAGACCGAAAAGTGGCGCAATATCAGCTGCACCATCACCGTGTTTCGTAAAAAAAGCCAGTAATATTTTCAGCTGAGTGGTCTGTACCGACAACAATACCAGATAAATTTGCAGCAATCGCATACTGTGCTTTCATACGTTCACGTGCTTTTTCATTTCCTTTTTGAAAATCAGTCAAATTGATACCGGCTTGTTTTAACGTTTCAACACTTTGGTCGACAGCTGGTTTAATATTCACAGTGATAATACGGTCAGGCGCAATAAAGTTGAGTGCATCTTCAACTTCATCGGCATCTTTTTGAACGCCATACGGTAATTTCACTGCAACAAATTGAATATCTCTTCCAGAGTTTGCCCGCATTTCTTCTGCTACAAGTTGAAGAAGTTTTCCAGTTAATGTAGAATCTTGCCCTCCAGAGATGCCTAACACTAACGTGCGCACAAATGGATGTGATTGAACATATTGTTCTATGAAATGTTTAATTTCCTTAATCGTTTCAGCACTATCAATGACAGGTTTCACCTTCATTTCATCTACAATGATAGACTGCATTTTACTCATAGTCATAACGGTCTTCCATCTCCTTCACATTTTCAGCCACTTCAAATATACGTTTTTGCTTATTTTCCCAACATAAGGTACTCAAATCAACTGGATATTCTTCAGGATTTAAATAGCGTTTATTTTCTTCCCATAGATAATTTAAATTGTTTTTCAAATAGGCTTTTGCTTCTAATTCTGACGGACAGTCATAGACAAGTTGCCCTTCTTTAAATATATCATGGTGCAAATCAATCGCTTTAAAATGCTTAATACGCTTCATTTTATACGTATGAATAGGATGAAACATTTTAAGCCGTTCTTCTTGATTTGGGTCTTCGTGGTCTAAAGTAATATAATCCCCTTCAGATTTATTGTTTTTCGTATTAATGATACGATAAACTTTCTTTTTGCCTGGTGTCGTTACTTTTTCAGCATTGTTTGATAATTTGATGCGATCCACAAGCTGGCCATTAGCATCTTCAACCGCAACCATTTTATAAACTGCGCCTAAAGCAGGTTGTTGGTAGCCCGTAATTAATTTAGTACCCACACCCCAAGAATCTACTGCAGCACCTTGAGCTTTTAAACTAGCAATCGTTTGCTCATCTAAGTCATTTGAAGCAATAATTTTAGCATCTTTAAAACCAGCTTCATCGAGCATTTTACGAGCTTCTTTCGATAAATAAGCAATGTCACCAGAATCCAGTCGAATGCCGATAAAGTTAATTTGATCACCGAGTTCCTTAGCGACTCTAATCGCATTTGGTACGCCTGATTTTAACGTATGGAATGTATCAACGAGGAAGACACAATTTTTATGTCTTTCAGCGTATTTCTTGAAAGCTGTGTATTCATCGCCATAAGTTTGTACAAATGCATGCGCATGTGTACCAGAGACCGGTATATTAAATAATTTTCCTGCACGGACATTACTTGTTGAATCAAAACCACCAATAATAGCTGCTCTCGCACCCCAAACCGCAGCATCAAATTCATGTGCACGTCTTGTCCCAAATTCCATTAAAACGTCGTCTACCGCAACTTGTTTAATTAAACTTGCTTTAGAAGCGATTAACGTCTGGAAATTGATAATATTTAATAGCGCCGTTTCAATAAGTTGTGCTTGAATAAGAGGTGCTTCTATACGCATGAGGGGTTCATTACTGAAACAAAGCTCACCCTCTTGCATTGAACGGATATTACCCGTAAATTTTAATTCTTTTAAATAGCTCAAAAAGTCATCTTGATAACCAATGGACTTTAAATAAGCCATATCTGATTCAGAAAAATGTAAGTTTTCTATGAATTCAATGACACGACGTAATCCATTAAAAACAGCATAGCCACTCCCAAATGGCATATTTCTAAAATATAAATCAAAAACTGCTTTACGTTCATGAATGCCATCAAACCAATAAGATTCAGCCATATTGATTTGATACAAATCGTTGTGCAACATTAAACTATCATCTTTATATTGATACATGATGTTACTCCCACTTCTCCTTTAACAATCGTTTTTATCATACCTATAATATCACACAATATCGTGGGATTCTTTATTCGACACTGCAATTCTGTGGAATTTGGTCTATTTAAAAGGCTCGGGCTTCCATTCCAACAAATATAGTACTTTCATATCATTTAATTAATGAACGTGATCGAATGTGCGCTCATATAATAGGTTCAGTTAAAAAGTTAAGGAAATCGGCTTGAGATGGGCATTGGGTGTATCACATTCAAATTAAAAGTTCGACAAGTTCGAACCAGATTCAAAAGCATGATAAAGTGAGTGAGTAAGAAGCCATATTATAAATTAACACGTTCAACTGATACAAAATTGTGACAATTCAGCTAAACGTGTCACGACATCATATAAATTCATTATAATATCCATTGAGGTGGGCATATGTTAAAAGAAGCACAAGCATTTATTAAACAAATGTATGAAGAATTAAATTTACCAATACAAGCGCGTGATCGCCGTTTAGAGGAAATTGCAGCATCCATTAATGAGACGGGGACTTATACACATACTTCAGAAGAATTAACATATGGTGCCCGTGTGGCATGGCGCAACTCAAATCGTTGTATTGGTCGTCTTTTTTGGGAGAGTTTAATCGTTGAAGACGCGCGTCATATTAAAGATGAAGCATCATTTATAAATTCGATTTGTTCGCACATTTCTACAGCGACGAATCATGGCCGTATTAAACCTTATATTACAATTTATGCGCAATCTGACGTTGAAGGCCCAAAAATATTTAATAATCAATTGATTCGTTATGCGGGCTATGAAGATAAGGGAGATCCATCTGAAAAAGAAATCACGCAACTCGCCCAACATCTCGGATGGTCAGGTGAGCATACAGATTTTGATGTATTACCTTTAATATATCAATTACCGGGTCAAAAAATTAAATATTATGAATATCCTAGTGACTTAATCTTAGAGGTTCCTATTAGTCATACACAATTCCCTAAAGTTGCTGAGTTAGGTATAAAATGGTATGCGGTACCGATTATATCAAATATGGATTTAAAAATTGGTGGGATTACTTATCCAACTGCACCATTCAATGGTTGGTATATGGTGAATGAAATTGCAGTTAGAAATTTCACAGACAGTTATCGTTATAACTTATTAGAAAAATTTGCCACAGCCATGGGATTTTCTAATTTACGAAACACTTCTTTTAATAAAGATCGGGTGTTAGTTGAAATCAATGATGCTGTCTACCAATCTTTTAAAAATGCAGGCGTTTCTATGGTTGACCATTTAACTGCAGCTAAGCAATTTGAAAAATTTGAACAAGCCGAACAACAACAAGGACGAACTGTAACAGGAAAATGGTCATGGTTAGCACCCCCATTATCTCCAACTTTAACTTCAAATTATCATCATGGTTATCAAAATGAGATAAGAGTCCCTAACTTTTTTTATAAAAAATCGTCATCATCTGGGTGTCCATTTCACTAAATTCGTGTACAATAAAGTACAAATATCGGTAAGGGAATGATTGCATGACACTTTATTATTTAGGTCCTAAAGGGACATTTTCCTATTTAGCCGCACTCAAATTGATGGCTCAATCACAACAAGACGACGACTGCTTAGTTGAAAAAGATAATTTATATGAGGTCATGACTTCACTCCAAAAAGAAACAACAGCAACTGCCATTGTCCCAATAGAAAATTCGATAGAAGGAACAATCAATGTCATTGCAGATACATTGACTGATTATCCCTTTGTCGTCGTGGATGAAATTTTGTTAGATATTGCGTTTGCTTTATATGGATTACCTGAGCAATCGCTTGCGGATATTACAAAAGTTTATTCGATTAGTCCAGCGATAAGTCAAACGCAAAGATTTATCCATGCGCATCAATTTGATTATGATTATACACCGAGTACTGTCGCTTCATTGAGAGAAATCAATGCAACGACCGGTGCGATTGCGCCCATTGGAAGCGGAGAAATGTATGGTTATCATGCTCTTCAAACGCATATCGAAGACTATCCACATAATATGACACGCTTCCTTGTCCTCAAACATGCATCTGAAGTGGCGCACCAGTCAGGTAAAGATTGGTTGCTAGTCATTACACCTACTGAAGACAAACCAGGACTTCTCGCAAATATTTTAAATACTTTTGCGATGTTCCAGGTCAACTTAAAATGGGTGGAATCTCGACCTTTAAAAACGAAACTCGGTATGTATCGCTTTTTTGTACAGGCCGAGTGTCCTCTTGATGAAACGGTCAATAAAATCACAACCATTTTAAAAACGCTCGACTTTGAACTAAAAAACTTGGGTCGGTTCAATTAATCACTTTATTTATTCCCTTTTCATACCATATCAAATGACGTAATTGGATTTGCTTTTATCTTTAGCATTTCCAATTCAAGTCATTCAATGTCGCTATCATCCACTCTCTCTTTTACATCCTATGCGCTCATTCTAGTTCATCCAATATGAGTTGACTGACATCGTGTTGATTGAGATGAGGTAACTGTCTGTTTTCTGCAATCGTCAATTCATTAATAGCAGTCATTTGATTCGCTTGATTGTCTCCTAAAAATTCATTCCCGATGATATAGACACCTTTGTGTGGCGCATCTTTATGGCTTCTAATATGCAGTGGATTTTTCTCAGAAATATTGACGAATTGATTGTGCATGACGTAAAACGCTTCTCCCCCTTGTTTCCCTTCAAAAGTACCATCTAAAGTTTGCATATCTTGGCCTTTATAAACACCTAAATAACGAATTCCCCCACTACAATTTAAAAACAAATTATTATGAATCAAGATATCTTTCCCTTTTAAAGGTGTGAGCGCATAATCTTGCGTTGAATCAAAGATATTATTTTGGATAACAATATTCTCATAAAAATAATTATAACGTCTTGCATGTGAACCAATTGCACGATTCCATGATTGCATTTGCCCTTCGAATGAATTTCCAAAATAACAATTCTCAATCACTACATTTTTAGTAATCGTGCCATCATTCACTCCAAATTTTGGAAAAGCACCTTCGACAAACATATCAAGTTGAATTGCTTCTGAGAACCAACGATCCCCATTCACATCATAAAAACCTAAAAAGTTACAATCATGAATATAGACACCATCTAATCCACAAGCGTCCACACCATGCCCACCTACAATATTTTTAAAAGTGATATGGCTTAATTCAATATCTCGGGCATGACCTATGCACATTGCTGTATTATTATAAGGATAGTGCACACCATTCATATTGAATGTGCCACCTTCTATCTTAATATGGCTATTACCATCATATTGATAGTACTTTTTTCGACTTGAGCCATTTTTTAATAATGCGTCTCGACCAACCCTTAATAATTCCGCTTCTGCATCTAATATTAAAGTTGTACCTTCATATATTTTTAAGGCTTTAGCGATATGATATGTACCTTCAGGGATATAAACAGTCACGTTCCTTTTTTTACCTTTATTTAAAGCACGTTGAATGCCGATCGTGTCGCGCAATTTATTTTTTCCAGTTGCACCAAAATCTAAAATATTTAAAATCATTTTCGTGCCATCCTTTCTGAATTAAGTTATACTATGAATAATGTTGTTTAATTTCTATATACCCTTTTTAGGAGGATGTTTAATGTCAAAAAAAGCTTTAATTGTAGTGGATTATTCTTATGACTTTGTGGCTGATGATGGGAAATTGACTTGCGGTGAAGCGGGTCAAGCGATTGAGCCTTTTATCGTAGAGCGCATTCAGTCTTACCATCAATCAAAAGAGAACATTTTCTTTATGATGGATTTACATTATGAAAATGATCCTTATCATCCTGAGACGAAAAGTTTCCCACCACACAACATTGAGGGAACACATGGACGTGATCTTTATGGTCGTGTACAAGAAATATATAACCAAATTAAAGACGAATCACACGTCTATTTTATAGATAAACGACGTTACGATGCCTTTTATGGTACTCCGTTAGATAGCTTATTACGTGAACGCCATGTTGATACACTTGAAATTGTAGGTGTTTGTACAGATATCTGTGTCCTTCACACTGCAGCAAGCGCATATAATTTAAACTATCAACTGATTATACCTAAAAATGGCGTGGCATCATTCAATTTAACGGGCCATGAATGGGCTTTAACACATTTTAAAGATACTTTAGGCGCAGCGGTAGAATAATTACTGTTTGCCATGCTAAAATAGATATGAATATAGTAAAATAATAAGGAGATTGAATAATGACAACATATATTTTTGGTCATCAAAACCCAGATACTGATGCCATTTGTTCGGCAATCATCATGGCTGACTTTGAACAACAACACGGTAATAAAGAGGCCAAAGCCTTCCGTATTGGAGAGTTAGGTCCAGAGACACAATATGCATTAGATTATTTTAATGTGGAAGTACCTGAATTGTTGACAGATGATTTAACAGGAAAAGACGTTATTTTAGTGGACCACAACGAGTTCCAACAAAGTGCTAAAACAATCGAGAAAGCAAAAATTCATCACGTAATTGATCACCATAGAATTTCAAACTTCCAAACTGCTGGTCCATTATATTACCGCGCTGAACCTGTTGGTTGTACAGCGACGATTTTATACAAAATGTATAATGAGCGCAACTATGAAATCCGCCCTCAAATTGCAGGGTTAATGGTGTCTGCTATTGTATCAGATAGCCTTTTATTCAAATCACCAACATGTACAGAACAAGATGTTAATGCTGCAAAAGCATTAGCAAAAATTGCAGATGTGAATTTAGAAGAATATGGCTTGAACATGTTAAAAGCAGGCGCTTCTACTACAAACAAAACAGAAGATAGCATTTTAAACACAGATGCGAAATCTTTCAGTATGGGTGAACATACTGTACGTATTGCACAAGTCAACACTGTCGATATCGATGAAGTTATCGCGCGCCAAGAAGCACTTGAAAATGCAATGAATAAAGCAAGCGCTGAAAACGGTTATGATATCTTCGTTCTTGTTATTACAGACATTTTAAACAGCAATTCTAAAATTATTGTTGTTGGTGCAGAAAAAGATAAAGTCGGAGAAGCTTTCAACACTGCTCTCGATAACAATACAGCATTCTTACCTGGTGTTGTATCACGTAAGAAACAAATTGTTCCACCTATTACTGAAGCTTTATCATAAAGTTTAAAATCAAATGAATAGGATGTGGTTGCATGACAAATCAAATTAAAGCAGGACATCACAAGTTTTATATTGGTGAAAATGAAAACACACCGCAAGCTGAGATTACATTTAAGTATCTTGATGAAAATACAATCGATGTCAACAAAACTTTTGTTGATCCATCACTCCGTGGCGGTGGCGTTGCAAAAAAATTATTCAACGAAGTCATTCAAAAAGCCGAAGATGAAAACTTAAAAATTGTTCCATCTTGTAGTTATGTGGCGCGTCAATTTGAAAAAGATAAATCTCTTGCACCGCTTTTAGCTGAGTAAGGAGAACTTTAATACAAGTGTTTCTTGATGACTCACAAGGTGCATGGTTGTGCATTCTATCTAAATGATTGAGCCATTTTAAGTGTCCATGTCATTTTTATGTTATACACAAATATTTTATCTTTTTAACTTGGGGCCGAGAATACGAAATCTAAACGTGTAGTCAGATTTCTATTCTGGTCCCTTTCTTTGTATCTGATGTTACCATCAAATCGATACTCACCTTATGCTGTGTCATTTATATTTGATTGAATACACATCTCATACAAAGATAACTAGCATACCCTCTCATTAATAAAACATCATTTGAAAGGAGTTATCTCATTGAACAGCTACCAGAAGCAATTTGATGCAACGAAAGACTATTTTCGATCAGGCATCACCGTGTCCCTCAAATATCGTAAAAAAGCATTAAAGCAATTATCAAAGCAAATTAAATTACATGAAGATGCCATACTAGAGGCTTTAAAAAAGGATCTAGGCAAAAATGAAGTAGAAGCTTATGCAACTGAAGTGGGCTATACATTGAATAGCATTAAACATACCCGTAAATCATTGAATAAATGGGCCAAAAAACAATCTGTAGACACCCCTTTATTTCTCTTCCCTACTAAAAGCTTTGTCATTAGTGAGCCTTTAGGTACCGCGTTGATTATTGGTCCATTTAACTATCCTTTTCAATTAATTTTTGAACCTTTACTTGGTGCAATTGCTGCAGGCAACACCGCTATCGTGAAACCGTCAGAACTCACACCTCATGTGGCCGAAGTCGTTGAAACTATTATCGCAAATAGTTTTGAGCCAGAATACGTCAGCGTCGTGCAAGGTGGTGCAGATGTGATTCAAGCACTTTTACAATTACCTTTTGATCATATCTTTTTTACCGGTAGTGCAAAAGTTGGCCAAATTGTTTATGAAGCGGCTGCAAAACAACTTATACCAGTGACATTAGAACTTGGCGGAAAATCACCTACAATTATAGATAAATCCGCTAACTTAAAAGTAGCAAGTGAACGAATTTGTTTTGGTAAATTTATGAATGCGGGTCAAACTTGTGTAGCACCTGATTATGTGCTGATTGATGAAACAGTAAAAGCGGATTTTATTAAAGCTTTGACGACGACAATACGTGAGTTTTATGGACGCGCGCCCCATGAGAGTGAGGATTTCGGGCGTATTGTAAACGAACGTCATTTTAATCGTTTAGCACAATTGATTCAAACCCATGAAACTAAAATTATTTTAGGTGGTGAAACGGACGCGACTGACCGTTATATTGCACCGACTCTGATTGATAACGTAGTAGCTTCAGATGCCATTATGGCTGATGAAATATTTGGTCCAATTTTACCAATTATGACTTATCAAAATCTTGATGAAGCCATTCAATATGTTCAATCAAAACCTAAACCATTATCGTTATACTTATTTAGTGAAGATGAAAATACAACTAATCGAATACTTACTGAACTATCGTTTGGTGGCGGTGCCATTAACGATACTTTACTTCAATTAGCAAATCCAAACCTTCCTTTTGGTGGTGTAGGTGCGTCAGGCATCGGGCGCTACCATGGACGTTATTCATTTGAAACATTTTCACATCAAAAACCTTATATTTTTAAAACAACTAAATTGGAGACTGGGTTACTATTTCCCCCTTATAAAGGTAAACTGGGCTACGTTAAAAAGTTATTTAAAAAGTAATCTTCTCTTTCAAATGCGTTAACATAAAAGCACATGCGAGAATATGACAATCATCATTTTTGCCATTCTCAGCATGTGCTTTTTCGTTATCTTTTTGTGCTTTTATTCGCTATTAGAGGTCGGTTTCGTCTAAAAATTTAACACAAACACCTTCCTCTGCAACTTGTTGATCATCTTTTAATGTCAACAATCCCGTGTCTCGATTTCTTTCAAATACGACAATTTTAGAGTCTTCTTCTTGATGTGCCACAACGAGATATGCATCGTCAGGAGTAATATTGAAATCTCTTGGAAATACACCGCCACTTGAGACAATATCAACCAATTCTAGTTTGCTACCCTCAGCTAATACTTTGAAAATTGCAAGACTATCATGCCCGCGGTTACTAATATATAAGTAACGTTGGTCATGTGAAAGATGTACTGCAGCTAATTTAGTCGGATGTAAGAAATCTTCAGGAATCGTTAAATGACGTTCCAATTCAGTGAATCGACCGTCTTCATATTGCATTACAACAACCGTATTTGAAAGTTCATTAACCACATAGGCGTAACGTCCTGTTTGATGATAAGCAATATGTCTAGGGCCATCACCAGGTTCTAATTGTGTGCGATATGCAACTTCCATACCTTCAGAACCATATTGATATGTCACTAACAAATCCGAACCTAAATCAACAGCTACCGCATATTGATGATCAGGTGTGACATCTAAATAATGCACATGGGATTTTTCTTGACGCTCTATGTTCGGCCCATGCGGATAATCATGGCTGATTTCTCTAATTAAGCGTTTAACAGTGTGGTTTTCAGCATCTAATTCATAAATACGTGCGACACCATCTCCATAAACCGCTTCAAAAGCATATTTTCCATCTGGTGATACCGCTACATAACAGCCAGAGCCTTTAAAAGATTCCAAACAAGTACTCTTTTTTTCTAAGCTTCCATCTTTATTAATCTTGAAAGAAGCGAGGCCAGCGTTTTGATCGTCTTTCGTAATGGCGAGTAACATATCTTGATACTGTGTCAAATAGGTCGAGGCATTTAATTCATATCCTGTTTCAACTTTCTCAACAATACCTTGTTGATCATCTAACTCAAATCGAAAAATACCTTTTCCATTTTTCTTAGTATAAGAACCAATATATCCTTTTGTCATGTTGTACCCCTCTCAAATTTCTTAATGCTATTTTATCAAATTTTAACACGCTGTCCCATTACGAAGGTATAATGCGCAACTCACCGTCTTCAGCTGTCCACACTTTCCCCATTGATGTGATGCCTTTCATACCTTCAAAATATTTAAACCCCAATGTTTGAACTAAATGATTTGAACATAAATTACTCATGCAATATGTACGACGAGGATCAAATAGAGGATTTCGATATAATCTTTTTAACAATCGACAAAAACTGAGCGGTTTCGAAAAGACAAACCATATATCTGGCTCATTTTCAACAAAAGCACGCTCAAATTTTTTCATACTTTTACAATCTTCTTTCCACTCGACAACTCTGATTACAAACTCTGAACATCCCGTATGCATCAAGGCCTGTTCTAATAAGTCTTTAAATTGGTAAGCATTTTCTCTTAATTGTCTATCATCACTGACACCAATTGTAATATTGCTTGTCTCATAGTGTGTCTGGAAAACGGCCTGAATCATATCAAGAAAGCGTTGTTCTTGATAGCGCTCATTTAATAATTGTTGATTTAACAATGCTAATTGAAAGTTTGTCGATTCATTAAGTTGATATGAAATTAATGCATTACGTGTTTGATACAAACTGATCACCTTTATAATAAAAATTTTCAAAGCCTTTATTCATTCAGTGTTCTAATTGTCTGTATAAAAAAGAGGTAGGACCGAAATCTAAAATTTGATTTTGATTTCAAAGTCGCTACCTCCCGTAAATGTTAATCCGGCAAATCAAAAATCACATTGGAGCAACGTATAAAGACGAGCTCAAAATAACTAAATGTGATCTTTTTCAACGCGCATTAAAATTGAATTGTTCAGTTGTTATGCTTTAGTTAACATTAGACTCAATGTCAGATACAATCTCTTTTGTTTTATTTTCGATATCTTCAAAGTCCTTTTTGAAAACATATGCGAGTACAGCTGCACCCACACCGAAGACAACAGTCACTGTAGCTGTGAAAATAAAGATAAACTTAAATAAGCCCTTAATAAAGTTCCACATAAATATTTCACCTCATCATCATTTATTTAATATCATCATAACATAAAATATTACAATCATTAACTACATACCCTATTCTTGACTGTATTAATCAGAAATCAATTTAATTTTTATAAGCAATATGTTACATTAAGATTAACTTAATTGTGAAAGAGGTTTGTTAAATGCCATACATATCATTAATGAGTTCGTGGAAAAGCAATGATATCGAGAGTATAGAAAATATGGTAGATGATCGCGTATTAGCATACTATATTAATGAGCTAGGTGAGGCACAATCATTATCAAAGTCAACGCTCATTCACATGTTACGAAAACGCATGCAGCAAGTGATGGAGAAAAATGACCTCCAATGGAACTTTGAAATTATCCATCGTGCCCATGTGCGAGGCAGTCAATTAATTATTTTTTACGTTTATTCGTTAGAAAATCCTGACTACAAGCGCACTTCTAAAACAATGGTTACAATGACTTTTGGAGGGGCTTCAGGTGAACAACATCGTATTAAAACAGTCTATATCACACCAAATGTAATAGATGTCAATCAATAAATGAGGAATGTCGCGTAATAGCACCACATATTTCAAACATAACTATTTATGATATTAAACACAAACTCGGACGATACATAACCTTTCGTCCGAGTTTTATATCATCCATTTATAGTTAGTCCTCAATGCAATCATCACCGTGTATAATTTTTGTAAAACCAATGTTTAACCTTAATATAGTAATTCCACATAAAACTCCCCCCTTATCCCTATTCACATACGACTTAATATGATGTTAAATTTATTATAGTAGCGCCATGAAGTGAATACCATTAAAGAATGATTACAACCATTTAACAAATTATGTTAGCGAGATTTCAGAGAGGACGATTTTTATGCAAAATGTCACATCGGATATTTTAAGCTTTAGAGGAAACCATTACGATTACGGTGTAATGACAGGGCAGTGGCTTCAAACGACAGCGTTATTAAAAAATAGAAATAAAGAATGGAAGAAACGAGTGCCTCGCTTCGATATAGATATCGAAGAAACTTATCACATTTATCAACAATATGCACCTCGGATTTGGGAAGAAATAATGGGAATTCAAGATGTATTAAAAATTCCAACACGACAAGCGATTTTAAATTTCGCACACTACCGCTTCACAACACTGCCAGATAGTGGGTGTTCGGTTTACATTGGACAAGATTATTTAGTGAGAAATTACGATTATCACCCTGCAACATACGATGCTAGGTATCAGTTGTTTGAACCGCATGATGACGGTTATGCTCAAATTGGTCCTATGTCTCGAGTGACAGGTCGCATGGACGGAATGAACGAATGTGGTTTAGTTATGGCTTACAATTTTATGCATCGTAAAAAGCCAGCGAATGGATTTGTTTGTTATATGGTTGGCCGTCTTGTCTTAGAAAATTGCAAAAATGTAGAAGAAGCCGTGGCCTTTTTAAAAGAAATTCCTCACCGGAGTTCATTTAGTTATATCGTTAAGGATGCAACTGGCGCACATGCCATCGTTGAAGTTTCTCCGAGAAGTATAGAGGTTCGTTATGATCAAACTTGCACCAATCACTTTAAATTGTTGACGCATGAAAATCGCAACTATACAAAAGAATCTAAAGAACGATTAGGTCGCCTTGAAAATCAAATTTCACAAGCACATGAAGACCGCTTTGAAGTCTTTAAGCGGTTCAATCAACCCCAATACGAAATATATAGTAAATTATTTAAAAGCTGGAGTGGGACTATTCATACTTCTATGTATGACCCCCATCAATTACACGCTTGGATTGCATTAGGTGAAAGTCGAAATCCGATTAAAATTGATTTTGGCGCTTGGTTAAAAGGCCATGATCTAACGGCAAATCAAATTGAAGGTCGCATTGATACAGAAATTCAATTTGCGACAGAATAAATAAAACACGCCATAAATAGATGACACAGTTGTCATCCATTTATGGCGCTTAATCGATTTCATTCATTAATCTACCGTAATGTCCCCATGATTTGTGTAAAGTTCAACTTTATGCTCTCCTTTACCATTTTTACCATGCTTTAAATGTTGATTTTTAATATGTGCATGACCATGTTCTGGATTTAACGATAGCATGACATTATGAGGCGTTTTTCGATAATTTAAATCGATATTCCCTTTTTGCGTAGAGCCTTTAAAATCACATTCTGTTTCCATATCATTCATGACGATATTTCCTTGCTTAATTTTAAAAATACTTCTATGAAGTGCGGATCGGTTAGCATTAATCTGACCATTTTCAACACTGATTTCACTTTGATTCAAGTGACTATCATGAATGTTCACTAACGATTCATGACCAATGATTTTAGTATGTGAAAATTGACTATGATTAATCGTCACTTCACCTGAGCGTTCGTTCCAAAACTTCGCATTCTGGCTATCAATCCCATCAGCTTGTATTTTAGCGAAACCAGTTGAAACATTCAGCTCTTTCAATTGTGCTGATGGAACAGTAATCACAATGTAATTATCTTCTCTATTGAAAGGATTTAAATTAGGTTCCTTTCCTCTAGAATGTTTAATTTCTGCGATATTTAACGTTTTGTTCTGCTTCGAAACGCTCAAATCTTCTTTACCTTTATATGTGACATGAAACTGGTTGCCTTCAACAATTTTGACATCAGCTGATGCCATATTCACGATAAGTTGATTAATTTCATTTTTAGCATATGTTTTTTCTACTTTTTCAATGGATTGTTGCTTTTTTTCAAATCCAAACCATACGATGGTGCCTAATATAAAAGAGACTAAAAAACAACTCAAACCAAATATAAATAATTTTTTCATGGCTACGATGTTCCTTTTTTAATAAAATTGACATTCCATTTCAAATATCTTATGAGTAAGTTTCGAATTGCAATGATGAATTTTATAATCATGACCAGGAACATAGCACCCAGTCCTAAATAAGCAAAGCTAAAAAGATAATTGCTTAATGAAAAGCTGTATAACCCTGACCATATGTTCATAATGAGTAAGAGTAACGGGGATAGCAACATTCCTAATGCAATAAAAGTGCCTAACAATGTAATAATCATTACAAAAAACAAAGGTACCAGAATGAAAAATAAAGTGATGACACTCATCCCTATTGTCGCAAAAACAGCATGCGCAATGTGTGCTACATCAGGTTTATTTTCCGCATTTTTAACAGCATATTTAGCATATTGCTGCTTTGCAATTTGCTTAGGTGTATCTAAAGTTTTAACAATGGCGTGGTCAGTTTTCCCTTTACGTCCTTCTTGATAAAAATAATTCTCGTACGTATTCATCACTTCATCAATTTTATCATCGGGTAAACGATGTAGTTGATATTCTAATTCATTTAAAAATGTGATTTTATCCATCGTCTTCCCCCTTTTAACTCTGATATTAAAAATTATAAGGACTCATACTTTAAAATTAAATAGTTTGATTAAATTTGTATTGTAAATGTCATATTCTTAATTTGTCGTAATCTTTTTAATTTTCATCAAATTATTATACTGTTATAATGTAAGTCAAGGGAGGGGTTATTATGGCACATTTAAAAACATATTACGCACAATCTAAACCTTTCGATCAGTATATTCAAGACATGTCTCAAAATCAGTCCGAACTCCAATCGATTTATCATCAATTTGAATTACCTTCAAACGATAGTCGCATTGAGCAACTTAAAGAAAAAGGTTATCGTTATGTTCTTGTCATTACAGAAGATTGGTGCGGTGACGCTATGATGAATAATGCAATTCTAAAGCATATCGCTGAGGGTGCAGATTTAGAAGTGCGCGCTTTTTATCGAGATGAGAATACAGATCTCATCGACCAATATTTAACCAATGGTAAATCACGTTCAATACCCATTTACATTTTTATGAATGAGAATTTTGAACAAAAAGCGGTATGGGGCCCGCGTGCACACACAGTTCAAAAATTTGTAGAACAAGTCCGTTCGGAATATTTACCTGATAAAAATGATCCAAGTTTTGATGATAAACAAAAAGAAGTCCATCAAACGATTCATAATCGTTATGCGACAGATCCTTCGTTTTGGAATGAAGTCTATGAATCTATCTTATCTCGACTTATTTAAATATAATCACTCACATGTTCGGACATGATGATGGATTTAATGCACTGAAGGTTTCAAAAAACTAACGCCTCGAATCGAGTATACGTTTAACCAAACCGTTCTCAATTCGAGGCATCGTTGTTAAATAATCTTAATATTATCTTTCATTTTTAATTGATTCTACCTTTTTTAATTGTTATTCCGCTTATAACCCTTTTTGGATAACCTCACTTTTATTAGATGATAACACTCATGAGATAAACAAATCCTAAGCCGCTCACAGAAATAATGGTTTCGACAAGTGACCATGTTAAAAATGTTTCTTTTACAGTCAGTCCAAAATATTCTTTAAACATCCAAAATCCTGCGTCATTCACATGTGAACAAAAGATACTGCCTGCTCCTATTGCTAACACAACTAATGCTAAATTCACGTCTGTCGTTTGCAATAAGGGTAAGATGATTCCTGTTGTCGAAATTGCCGCAACTGTCGCTGAACCAAGTGCCAGTCTCAGTAGTGCCGCCACTAACCAAGCGAGTAAAATGGGTGATATGCGAACATCCGTAAAAATATGCTCAACGGCACCACCTACACCACCATCAATTAAAATTTGCTTGAACGCACCACCAGCGCCAATGATAAGCAGCATCATGCCAATTGGATAAATCGCTTCTGTCAACGTATTCATGACCTGTTTAGTCGACTTACCACGCAAAATTCCCATACTAAAGATTGCAAATATCACTGCTATTAACATGGCGGTACCTGCATTCCCTACAAAATATATGATTCTTTCTAGGTGGTTTTTCGGTCCTGACTCATGACCTGTCACTAATTGCCAAATGGTAGCAAATAACATTAAAAGAACCGGTAACAGCGCTGTAAATGTACTCAATGCAAAATTGGGCAATTTTTCATCTTCAAAGGACTTGGTTGCACCGAGTGATGATATATCTCCTTCTCTTTCAAAAGCACTTCGCGACAAATAAGGTGCAATCTTTACGAATAGTGGTCCAGCAATCAAAGTGACTGGTATTGCAATGATAAAGCCATAAAGGAGCACTTTCCCAATAGGTGCATTTAACTCTTTAGAAATAACAACTGGCCCTGGATGCGGAGGCAAAAAGCCATGTGTAACAGAAAGTGCTGTAACCATGGGTAAGCCCATTTTTAATTGAGATACATTCATTCGTTTAGCAATGGTAAAAACTAACGGAATTAATAAAACGAGTCCGACTTCAAAAAATAAAGCAATTCCAATCATAAAAGATGCAATCACCATCGCCCATTGCACATATTTTTTACCTAACTTTGCAATGAGGGTGTCGGCGATTTGTGTCGCCCCACCACCGTCCGCTAATAATTTACCTAACATTGCGCCTAAACCAAATATTAAAGCAATATGACCTAAAGTTCCGCCTATGCCCGCTTCAATAGTTGTTACAATTTTATTGTATGGCATTCCTAGTAAAATACCCGTCAACATGGCTGTAATAATAAGCGCAATAAAAGTATTTAATTGGAATTGCATAATGAGTAATAATAAAACGATGATACCGATGAAGACGCTGATTAGTGGCCAAAATTCATGTAACATTGTGTTCCCTCCCTATTTATCTTTTAACTGATTTTGAAATTGAGATAAAGTTTGATAAGCATAATTCAAATCACGACTAATCTGTATAAAAGCAGATGCTAATTCTTGATAGAGATTGACATTCTTATCATGAGGGACATGTTGGTGGGTAGCGCCCATCCATGTTTCAACGATAGAATAATCTTCAATATGATTGAGCGCTTTTAAACCTAAAACACAAGCGCCGAGACATGAACTCTCATAACTTTTAGGAATTTCTACTGTACAATCAAAAATATCAGCCATCATTTGTCTCCATAAATGACTTTTTGAAAATCCACCTGTCGCCTTAATTTTTTGAGGGACTTCCTCCATGACTTCAACTAAAGCTAAAAATACTGTGTAAAGATTAAACAAGACACCTTCCATTACAGCGCGTATCATATGCTCTTTTTTATGTGACAACGTTAGACCAATAAAAGAGCCTCGCGCATTAGAATCCCACAACGGCGCGCGTTCACCTGTCAGATAAGGATGAAAAAGTAAACCATTTGAACCGGGCGGCACAGTTTGTGCAATACGGGACATGACATCGTATGTATCAATTCCGAGTCGCTTTGCTGTTTCAATTTCACTGGCAAGCAACTCGTCTCTTAACCATTTCAACACAACACCACCATTATTAACGGGTCCTCCAATAACATAATGATGTTCATCAAGGACATAGCAAAATATACGTCCCTTTTCATCTATAACTGGATGGTCAACTACCGTTCGTATTGCACCCGATGTCCCAATCGTGATGGCGACTTCTCCTTTTTCTATACTATTGACACCTAAATTAGAAAGAACGCCATCGCTCGCCCCAACAACAATCGGTGTTTGAATTGAAAGACCAAGTTGTTGGACAGTAAAATTATTTTCTATAGTTAATACTTTGGTAGTTTCTACCAATCGTGGTAGTTGGGAAGCTGAGATATTTAGTAAATCTAAAACGGATGAGTCCCAATCTCTATTTTTCAAATGATAGAGCCCTGTGGCTGAAGCAATAGATTCATCCATCACCCATTCTCCAGTTAATCTGAATAATACATATGACTTAATATCTACAAAGTAACGTGCTTGATTAAAAAGATCTAGAGACTCATTTTTTAACCACCACAGTTTAGAAAGTGGTGACATCGCATGAAGTGGCGTGCCTGTACGTTTATAAATCTCATGGCCCTCATAATGCTTACGCAAGTCTTCAGTAGCAAAACGAGCACGATTGTCTGCCCATGTCATACTGTTTGTTAAAGGTTGGTTATTTTCATCAATAAGTAAAAGACTGTGCATTTGTGCGCTGAATGAAATAAATGCAACGTCTTCACTCGAAACTTCACTTTCAATTAAAACGGACTGTATCGTTTCAATCACTGCTTTAAAAATCACTTCCGGATCTTGTTCAGAAATATCTACTTCAGGTGTCAGTAATGGGTATTCAATTTGTTTTTTTAATTGTATACGTCCATTCGTACGATATAAGACCGCTTTTGTGCTCGTCGTACCAATATCTACACCCATCATAAAATCTTTCATATTTTCATGCTCCTTTCTCTCACTACTGTGCCCAAAAAGCACCGATATCATCATTTAAATCTTTAAAATTCAGCTCAAATGCTTGATACATCTTTTTTCTATCTTGTGCTTCAATGGCTTTTACAAAGAGTTCATGGTTCGTAATAATTCGCTTAAAATCGATGACATTTGTGTCCATTCTGCGCTGCATACTGATATAAATCATACAAAGCATTGTCGGCTTCATTTGTTTCCATAAGTGTGTTAAATAATGATGTTCACATGCCCGTACCATAGTTTCATGGAAGTTTAAATCATTTTCCGTAAAGCTTATCGCATCTTCAAACTTCAAGCTTACTTTCATCATTTCAAGCGCTTGATACATCGCTCGCACAATTGTATCCAAATCATCACGTTGAACGACCTTTGTAAAAGCAAATGATTCAATCATTAACCGTATATCCGTCAATTCCTGTCGTTGCTGCTCTGTAAAAGGAACAATTTCTGCTCCCATACGTTCTAAGCGAATCAAGCGCTCTTGTTTTAAAATTTTAAATGCATCTCTAACAGGTGAACGACTCACATGAAATTCAGCAGCCACTTGATTTTCAGTTAAAATCTGTTCTGCTGAGCGATCCCCGTTAATAATATCAAGGCGTATTTGTGCCGCGATTGCTTCGCCTTTTGATACTTCTGTTAACCATTTTTTTGGAAATTCCATTCGATCACCTCAACTTGTATACAAGTATTCTAGTCTAAATCCTCCTTTTTGTAAACGCTTTCTATGTAAAACTAAAAAATAAGATTGAAATCTAAAACATGCTTAGATCTCAATCTCATTTACAATTTATATCGCTTTCTATTTTAAATAGATGATTTTAGATATCTTTCTTACTAATTAAAAGAAAATTAGCAATAAATAATACGACGATGGATGCCGCATTGATAAACCATTGCCAGTTTGAAAAAGTTAACCCACTGTCTAAAGATTTTTCACTTAAATAGCTAAACGGAATGTATTTCAACGATTTTTGAATATCATCCCCGATGACAGGAATCAACGGAATAAATGGTTTCATGACTGGTAATATAAGCAACAGTAAAATACCTAATGTATAGACTAGTGCTGGTTTTTGAACAATTAAATTAATTAAAAATAACAGTAAACCATACACAAAGAAAAGAATTAAATAAAAGACAAGCAACTTCCATATATTCTGATTATTAAGTTCTTCACCTTTGGTTGTCCATTGAATTAAATATGTCACGATTAAAACAACAGCAGTTGTAATTATTGAAATAAGCGCGATTGAACAACATTTTGCAATAAAATAACCAACGCGATTTCGATAGTGATTCAAAAAGAGTTGAATTGTGCCTTGACCACTATCACGTGTAATCGTTTTGATTACAAATAGTAAACCAATTAACGAAAAGAACCATTTCCCCACACTAAAAAGTGTATTCGCATTGACAGGTTTATCGTGCGTAACAAGGATTGCCATTGTAGTAATCAGCGGTGCGACACCCAAAATAATCGCTAAATATGTAAGTGGACTCTTCAATATGCTAATCATATCGAATTTAACTAATTGCAATATTCTCATTGTTCGTCACCTCGTTGATTAATATTAAAGTATGTGTCACGCAATGAAATTTTTCTTGTTTCAATATACGTTGGAAATATTTGTTTTTGTGCTAAACCTTCTAAAAACGCTTGATAATTACTTTGCGCATTCAAAATAATTTCTCCTGAATCTTTGTGTGATTGTGCTACTTTAAAATGATCTGTTAAATAGTAAAGGGCTTCTTCAAAGTCTTTTGAATCAACTTTGACAATCGTTTGATTTGCAGATTGACCATTTGACATATCGACATCTTGAACAAAGTGACCATCTCTTAAGAAAACAGCACGATCACAAATTAATTCTATATCTTCTAATTTATGACTAGATATTAAAATCTTCATATCTAATTGTTTTACAAGTTGTTGAATTGTTTTTAAAACATCGATGGAACCGTCTGGGTCCATCCCATTTGTTGGCTCATCCAATATTAAATATTTCGGTTTATTCATTAAAGAAACTGCAATTGCTAATTTTTGTTTCATCCCCATTGAATACTTTTTCACTTTTTTCTTAATATAAGATTCCATGCCAAAAGCTTTAACAATTTCATCTGTATATTGTTTATCAAAGCCTTTCCCTAAAACTTGAGCGAAAAGTTTTAAGTTATACAATCCTGTCTTATTATCATAAAGTTTAGGATGTTCAATTAAATAACCAATACGCTCATCACTTGAGGTTTTGACTTCACCCGAATAATTAATAATATTACCGTTCATAATTTTCATAAGTGTCGTTTTACCTACACCGTTTTTTCCTATAAGACCAACAATATGACTATCATTAAAAGTAAAATCAATTTGATCGATGACAGTATTGTTGTTATAACGCTTTGTAATCTGCTTTAACTCCATTCACATGCCCTCCTACCATCTCTAAAAGCTTTTAGTTAAAATAATAAACGTCTCTTTCAACAATAACATTTATAATGAATAAGACAAAATGATAAATTAAATCGTAATATCATTTAGATTCTATTATATATTATTTCTTTGATTTCGCTCAAAAAAATTCTCTGCTCATTTAAAATGAAAACAATATCTTTTCAATTTAAATTACTTTTATTTAACATACCCAAATTATGACAATAATAGCAAAGTTGACAAATAAACTGAAAGAATAATTAATTCTTCTTATATATAATATCAACAAAATATTAAAGTCTTCCCCTATATTGTGACATATTTTTTCTACTGATAGATAGGATTCGAGCTCATTTTTACATCATTTTTACAATGAACCTCATTTATTTGATTGTTATTACTTTTGTGTTAAGGCTAAATTTAAAAGATTAACTCTTTTGATACCATATGATTAAGTCATTTTAATAAGACTTAAAATCAATTATTGACAGTGTTAATGATTGGTAATTGGAAAGCAAATAGCAGAAAGGTAAAGTAGCGTCTTAGTGCTGAATGACACAAGTAGGAGGGTCAAAATGACTATCAAGTGCTATAGTATTTGACTTCACAGTCATTTTTGACAACATTAGATTGCATTGATGCTAAATGCAACAAGCTATTATGAGAATTTGAATGGATTATTTTAAAAATGGCCTTACTTTTGTTGCTTTTTACGATCATTATTCCGACTAATAAAAGCACAAATCATAAATAAAATCGTTGCAACGAATAATTTAATCGCTGCACCTTCTTGATTTATAAATTGTAAAATAATACCTAAAATAAAAATGATGAGTGCAATCACTACAAATATTTTAGTTAGATGTTTCAATCATTTCACCTCTTTTTATTCATTGATTTCACTTTAGAAAAAGCCAATTTATTTGTCAATCGTTTATTTGACTTATAGTTAAGTTTGTAACTACTTTTAATTCATCATTATATTGTTTGCTTCAAAATATCACACATGCTAATATAAAGTTGTATCCACACATGATTAAGAACCCCAAACTTGTTGCCGCAAGCTTGGGGCTTTTTAAATACTTTACTTTTTGGTTTTTGAGGTAGTTTCGTCATCCTCATCGTCTGAATGGTGATCATATTGTCGCCATTTAGACTCAAACCAACATCTAAAAATAATTAAAATACCACCAGTGATTAATGACATTAAAAACTCTGTCCACTGCATGATTAAGAACACCTCCTACTTTGCGAAGCCATTTTTATTTTTAGCACCAAAAATGTAGGGAAAGGTGGCTAAATTTATTTTAACACAAAATAGCGAACGTGTGTTCTGTTTTGGTATTTAATTTTTTTAAACCCACACTAACTGTAACTTTAAATTTATAACTTTCACTGTATGATAGACATATATATTATGAATTTTAAGAAAGAGGTCGAAATGAGATGAACCCTTTAGCGCTGCAATTGAATGAACAATTAACAGAGAATCAACCTATTATTTTAGATATGCTTTCTGATTTAGGGAAAAACATGTATTATCCAAAAGGCATTTTAACGCAATCTGCTGAAGCAAAATCTACGCAGTATAATGCAACGATTGGAATGGCAACAAATTCTAAGGGGAAATTATACACTGAGTCACTCTACAGTATGTTTAATGAGCTTAATACAGACGAAGTTTTTTCATATGCGCCTCCCCAAGGTTTAGGTGAGTTACGTGAGCTTTGGCAACAAAAAATGTTGAAAGAAAATCCTGATCTTTCTGCTGATGCGATAAGTTTACCGATAGTCACTAACGCACTTACACACGGGCTTTCTTTGGTTGGCGACCTTTTTGTAAATCCCGGAGATACGGTTTTACTTCCAACGCATAACTGGGGGAACTACAAACTTGTTTTTGGTGTGCGTCATCAAGCAGAAATCAATACTTACCCTATTTTTGATGAACAGGGTCACTTCACAACAACTGAACTTGTGAATACACTTAATCAAATTAATCAAGACAAAGTCATCATGGTACTCAACTACCCTAACAATCCAACAGGTTATACCCCTACTGAGAGTGAAGTTAAAGCCATTGTTAAAGCCATTGATGACTTAGGACGTCGTGGCGTGAATGTTGTGACAATAGTTGATGATGCATATTATGGCTTATTTTATGAAGATGTGTATACACAATCTATCTTCACAGCATTGACACAACTCAACAATTCTCGTGTATTACCCGTTCGTTTAGACGGCGCGACGAAAGAATTTTTCGCATGGGGATTCCGTGTAGGTTTCCTTACATTCGGTCTTTCTAATGACACAACAAAAGAAGTGTTAGAAGCTAAAATGAAAGGATTAATCCGTAGCAATATTTCTAGCGGTGCTTCACCAACGCAAGCGGCAGTACAACACGCACTAAAAAACAAAGCTAATTTTGATCAAGAAATTCAAGAAAATATCGATACACTTAAAGAACGTTACGAAGTGACTAAGGAAATCGTTTATCAAGATGCTTTTAAATCACTATGGCAACCTTACGACTTTAACTCCGGCTATTTCATGGCACTTAAAGTAAATGGTGTTGACCCAGAACAATTAAGATTACACCTCATCGAACATTATTCAATTGGTATCATTGCTTTAAATGACACAGATATTCGTGTCGCCTTTAGTTGTATCGAAAAAGATGATTTATCACATGTTTTCAACTCAATAGCAGAAGCAATTAAAGCGTTACATTAATCAACTATAGACAGGGACATCTCTTACAATGTTTCCTGTCTTTTTTATCAAATTTGGGGGTTGCAATGGAAATCAATGTCAAACAACCTAAACAATTTTTAACAAAAGCAAGTGGATTCCTAAAGGATTATACGCATACGCTCAATCCATATATGGGCTGCCAATATGCGTGTTCGTATTGTTATGTGAGGAAGTCGCCAATCTCGTTATTTTCTGGTAAAAATTGGGGTGATTGGGTGACAGTTAAAAATAACGTTAACCATCAATTTCAAAATGAGTTACAACGTGCTAAAAGAAAAGGACCCGTGACGATTTTTATGTCCTCTTCAACAGATCCTTACCAGCCGCTTGAAAAGAAATACGAAATTACAAGAATACTACTCACATCAATGGCCAGTCATCCACCTGACTTTTTATTTATTCAAACACGTAGCCCACTCATCCAACGTGATATCGACATTTTAAAAACCTATCCCGGTCGATTTATTGTAAGTATGACCATTGAGACAGACCGAGAAGATATGGTGCGTTATTTCACACCACAAGCACCTAGCATTCAATCAAGATTCAATGCGCTCAAAAAATTACGTCAGGCAGGTATCCCAACGCAAGTCTCTGTGGCACCTCTTTTACCTTGTACGACAAACTTTCCTGAAATCTTAGCGCATTATACAGATTATGTCACAATAGATGATTACTTTATGGGCGATGGGTCAAATGGTCGTAGAACTGAATCATTAGGTATGCGTCATATGTATCAAGCATTACATTTAGAAGATTGGTATCAACCTGACGCCTATCAATATGTATTGAAATTGATGCAATCTCGCTTTTCTAAAACACATATTTCAGTTAGTGTTGATGGTTTTAAACCGACTGAATTCTAATTACTGAACGGAGATGAAACAACTTGTCATATTATTATCAACATCTACACACACCACTTGGCGTCATGACCGCAATTGTTAACGCTCATGATAAATTAGTTGGTTTAGCTTTTAATGACTCGAAAGACTACCAAACGTTATTGAACAAATTAAATGGGCAGCATAAGTTGATACACCGCTCTCAACATGATTTAATTGATCAACTTGCTCACGAATTAGAAAGTTATTTTCACGGACACTGTCAATCATTTAAAACGCCAATATCATTTGAAATCGGCACCCCTTTCCAACAAAAAGTTTGGCGTACCTTACAACAACTCCCTTATGGAAATAAAGTAAGTTACGGGGACATTGCTCAAATGATGAGACATCCTAAAAGTACCCGTGCCGTGGCTTCAGCAATTGGTCTTAATCCTGTATCTATTATCATCCCGTGTCACAGGGTCATTAGAAAGGATGGCCAGTTGGGTGGCTTCAACAGTGGATTAAACAGAAAAATACGTTTATTAACATTGGAGGGTCATTTGAATGAATAAAAGACAATTTGAAATATTAGCAGCACTTATTGCAGCACCTACTGTCAGCCCACCCGCAAGAAATACAAAACCCCTTCAACAAAAGATTGCAGAATGGCTTAAATCGATAGGATTCGACACAACACAAATCCCTTTTTACGACAATGATGAAATTATTGTTGCCACATTAAAAGGCAAAAATGAACAGGCCCCAAAACTCATATTGAATGGACATGTAGATGTTGCAGAAGTTGAAAGCGAAACATTTTGGCATACAAATCCATTTGAACTTGTTGAAAAAGAGGGTTATTTGTATGGAAGAGGTGTCGCCGATATGAAAGGTGGTATGTCTGCGTTATTTTATAACCTTGAACGCCTTTATCAAGATGGCGTTCAGCCTGAAGGAGATATCATAGTTCAATCAGTTGTCGGTGAAGAAGTAGGCGAAGCAGGAACTAAAATTGCGTGTGAGCATTCACCGAAAGCTGATTTAGCACTCGTCCTAGATACAAGCGAATCTATCGCAATGGGACAAGGTGGCGTGATTACCGGATGGATTACGATACAAAGTGATGTCACAATCCATGATGGTGCTCGGAGTCATATTATACATGCTGGCGGTGGTCGTCATGGCGCCAGTGCCATTGAAAAAATGCTGAAAATCATTCAAGCGTTACAAGAACTTGAGCGTCATTGGGCTGTGACGAAATCTTATCCCGGTATGCCAAGTGGTGCCAATACGATTAATCCAGCAGTCATTGAAGGTGGACGTCATCCCGCATTTATTGCGGATCAATGTAAACTTTGGATTACTGTGCATTTTCTACCTCACGAAAATTATGATGATATTATTAATGAAGTTGAAACCTATTTAAATAAAGTTGCAGAAAGTGATTTATGGCTGCAACACCACCCACTTCAGTTTGAATGGGGTGGCAATTCAATGATAGAAGATAAAGGAGAAATATTCCCTAGCTTTACCCTTCCCGTTAACCATCCGGGCTACCATTTACTGGAACTGGCACATGAAAAAATTCATCAAGCCCCGCTTCAATCAACGATGAGTACCACTGTTACAGATGGCGGTTGGACAGCAGATTTTGGCATCCCAACCATTTTATATGGACCCGGAGAATTAAATGAAGCACATGGAACAAACGAAAAAATTGAAATCAAATCACTTGAAGATTATACAGAAGTGCTTTATCACTTTTTGAAAAGCTGGTATAAAAATCCAGTCAAAGCAACTAGCGAACAATAGCATGCTAAACATTAAAATAGCGTATGATATGAACAACACGCTCATATCATACGCTTTATAATTATTATACTTCCTTAAATCATTTATCTTATCCTTAATTGTCCAATTTTCATTTTTGTCTTTCTAAATCGTTTATATTTCAATCTAAAACACTATTTTTCTGGAACAATCCAATAACCATCTTTATTCTCTTTTGCTAGCACTTTTTTAAATTCTTTAGAATGATAAGCTTTTTCAATGTCTTTCACCCATTGCTGATCTTTATTTTTTTCGTTCACAACAACTTGTAAATATAAATCATTAATCAAATCTTCTTTTAATAATCCTTTTGAAGCATCTAAATGAGAAGCGTAAACAATTGAACCAGGAATAACGCCATAGTCGACATCATCTAAAACTCTTGGAATACTTGCAGAATTCATCTCCTTAATATTGAGATGTTTAGGATTTTTTATAATATCTTTTTTAGTAATAGTAATATCGTTCTTTTTAGCATCTATTTCAATCCATCCCGCTTTTTCTAATAAACGAAATGCACGCGAAGCATTTGAAGGGTCTTGCGGAATCGCAATTGTGTCCCCTTCTTTTATTTCTTCTAAAGAAGTATGTCGTTTCGAAAAGATTTGAGTTGGAACAGTTGGTATTTTGGTGATATTCGTTAAATTTGCATCTCTTTCTTGATTAAAAGTATCCATATAGGCCTTATGTTGATCCACGTTCACGTCAACACTACCTTCCTGCAGAGCAACGTCTGCTTGCAGTAACTCCGTAAAATCTTTGTTTTTAACCGTATAACCTTTCTTTTCTAATTCAGGCTTTATTCCTTTTAAAAAGAGTTCACTGTACGGTCCAGGTGATGTGGCAACTGTAATTTCCTTTTTATCTTTCTCTTCATGACCGCAAGCAACTAAAATCAAAGACAAAAGCAAAGTCAGTAATAGAAATAAATTTTTTCTCATTGCACTTACCCCTCATTCCATTCTTTTGGTGTAATAAAGCCTTTATATTTATTTTGCTTTTCATACCAAGTTTTAAATTCATCTGAGTAATATGCTTTTTTAAGTGCTTTTGCCCACGCCTTATTTTGATCTTTTTTATTAATGGTCAGTACAACTTTGTGCTGTTCTGGCGTTTTTTCCACAATCAAACCATCTGCGATAACCTTATGCGCATCTGCAATATAGTTTCCATTGACGATACCATAATCTACATCATCTAAGGAACGTAAAACTTGTGCAGAATGAATCTCTTTAAACTTTAAATGATAACGATCGGGTTTTACACTTTTAACATTGAAATTGACCGTTCCCGCATCTTTATCAATTTTCACCCATTTTAGCTTTTCCAAAATTCTAAATGCGCGTTCTTGGTTCACTGGATCATTAGGTACGGCTATCGTTTGACCATCTTTAACGTCATCTAGAGAATGATGTTTCGTCGACCAAATCGATTGTGGTGCAGTCGGTACGTGATTGTTCACAATCATTTCTCCATTTAACTTTTTGTTCATACTATTCATATAAGCCCGACTTTGATGAACCGTAGCATCAATTTCTTCATCAACCAAAGCTGGATCAACTTGATCATTTTGAGAAAAAGTTTTAATTTTTACATCGTAACCTTCTTTTTGAAGAATAGGTAAGATTCCTTTTCTAAATTGCTCTTCATAAGTCCCCACACCAAACCCAATAGTAAATTTTTTATCACTGTTACTATCTGAGTCAGACTTACCACAGCCAGCCACAGATATAACGATAAATCCTATAATCAAAACATATAAAAATCGCTTCAAATGACTCCACCCCTTTAATTCTTATTATTCTTATCGGTTTTATAAATATAATAGCATTTTAAACCTTAAAGTCAATATGTTTTTAATTCAGTTTAAATGATAATTTGAATCAAATTAAATGGTAGAGCATGCAGTGTTAAGGGTTATATTCTTCATCATTGAGTAACATAAATCATTTAGAATCTAAACGTTTTTATAGACAAAGTACTTCAAAAATGATTATAAAAATACGTTTACTTTTATGATCTATTTGTTTCTAGTGATTACTTAGTCATAATATTTATTAAAGGCCATTTCTTTGTTTAAGATGCATAAATGTTAAAAATAAAATAAAACCATTTAGTAAGAGGTGTGTGTAATGAAAACCACGATTTACTTCATAAGCACTTTCAACAGCAATAGTTTAAATACATAAAAAAGGCGTCACCAAAAGCTAACAAAACTCTTGGAAAACGCCTTTATTAATAGAATTTTTAGTGCGAAAATAAATTGCAAATTACGGAAGAATGGAGTAAAAAGATGGCTGTCAGTAAAACACCTATAAGGATACTAGCAAAACAATTTTGTTTTTAAATTTCTATATATAGTTTAAATTACAGTCTGCTCTCTGTTTAGTATGTTTTAACTTTATAAGCATTATTTTAAAAATTCTTCTAACTCACTAGCAATATGATGACCTTGCTGTAAAGCAGCATTAGCAATATCTTCTCGCAAATCAGGATTCATCGTATTAAACCCGTATTTTTTTAATATTTCTACAACCGAATTATTTTGTTTTACTACAAAAACTTATTTACTTTTAGACTTCATTTTATCTATTAGTTTATCTAGTTCATATGGCACGGTATAGGTAGATTCGTTGAAAAGATGATAACTTTATCAACATCATCAATCACATCTGGATGTTCCATGGAATATGATGTTATTGTCGTACTCACTTGCGAACCAGCAGAAGTACCCACTACATAATCAGAGTCCTCTAAAAATATCTTTTTATCATGTAAACCCTTAAGGACACCTAAATGAAAAGCTATACCATAATGACCTCCGCAACCTAAAATTAAAGCTTGTTTTTTGTCATTATAAGACTCGCTTTTTTGAAATAATTGGTTCTTTAAAGTTTAAATCTAACAAAGCGGAAATACAAATAAAGTTAAATTATACTTCACTTTCCGTGCAACAAGTTCGAGCTTTTATGACGCACAGTCTTTTTAATTTAGTTTCTATGCTAAATGAGACTGGTGATTTAACTGCCAGTTCTATTTGACATAAAACCTAAAAAAGACGCTTCCCAATAGTTCAATCGTCTTTGGAAAACGTCTCAAAATAATTATTTTAAATGTCCGTTTAGTTCATCTGAGTTGAAGGGCATTTTTATTTTTTTGGATTTTTATGTCATTATTATGTCATATAGAGTTTACAAACGCCGTCAAATCAATATTCATAAGTGATTTTACATCATACCTGGCATGCCGCCCATTTGTGGCATGTCATTTCCTTTTTCTTCAGGTATATTTGCGACTACCGCTTCTGTAGTAAGGAACATTGCAGCAACGCTCGCAGCATGTTGTAATGCTGAACGTGTCACTTTAGTTGGATCCACGATACCAGCTTCTAACATATTGACCCATTCATCTGTTGCTGCATTATAACCTACACCTGGTTCTGCATTTTTCATTCTTTCTACGATGACAGAACCTTCTAAACCAGCGTTTTCCGCAATTTGGCGTACTGGGGCTTGTAAAGCTTTTAATACGATATTGACACCTGTAGCTTCGTCGCCTTCTGCATCAATTTCTTCAACATTTTTGAAGATATTCATTAATGCTGTACCACCACCTGCTACAATACCTTCTTCTACCGCAGCGCGTGTTGAGTTCAATGCATCTTCAATACGTAATTTACGTTCTTTTAATTCTGTTTCTGAAGCAGCACCTACTTTAATTACAGCAACACCACCTGCTAATTTAGCAAGGCGCTCTTGTAATTTTTCACGGTCAAAATCAGAATCAGTTTCTTCAATTTGTGCTTTAATTTGGTTTACACGTGCATCGATATTTGCTGAATCTCCGTCACCATCAACAACAGTTGTGTTGTCTTTAGTGACTTCAACTTTGCTTGCTGTACCTAACATATCGATTGTAGCTTCTTTTAATTCTAAACCAAGATCGTCAGTGATGACTTGAGCACCTGTTAAGATAGCTAAATCTTCTAACATCGCTTTTCTACGGTCACCAAATCCTGGTGCTTTTACTGCAACGGCAGTAAATGTACCACGCATACGGTTCAATACTAAGTTTGTTAAAGCGTCGCCTTCAACTTCATCAGCAACAATTAAAATTGGGCGATTAGATTGAACGATTTGCTCTAATAAAGGTAGGATATCTTGGAAAGATGAGATTTTTTTATCCGTGATTAAAATATAAGGTTTTTCTAACTCAGCAGTCATTTTATCCGAATCAGTAACCATATATGGAGATTGGTATCCACGATCGAATTGCATACCTTCCACTACATCTAATTCAGTATTAAAACCGCTTGATTCTTCAATAGAGATAACACCGTCATTACCTACTTTTTCCATAGCTTCAGAAATATAACGACCTACTTCTTCATCAGCTGCAGAAATAGCACCTACTTGCGCGATTTCTTCTTTATTTTCTACTTTTTGAGAAATATTATGAAGTGCTTCAATCGCTACAGCTACCGCTTTATCAATACCTTGACGGATACCTACTGGGTTTGCGCCACTTGTTACATTTTTAAGTCCTTCTTGAATCATAGCTTGTGCTAAAACAGTCGCTGTTGTTGTACCGTCACCAGCTATTTCATTCGTTTTATTTGCAACTTCTTGTACTAATTTTGCACCCATGTTTTCATATGGATCTTCTAATTCGATTTCTTTAGCGATTGTTACCCCATCGTTAGTAATTAAAGGTGCTGTAAATTCTTTGTCTAATACGACATTACGTCCTTTTGGTCCGATTGTTACTTTTACAGCATTTGCAAGTTTATCTACACCACGTAACATCGCTTGACGTGCATCTTCAGAGAATTTTAATTCTTTTGCCATTCAGAGTCCCTCCGTTGTTTAATATTCATCTGTTTTATTTATCTATTATTCAATAACTGCTAAAATTTCGTCTTCACTTAACACTAAGTATTTTGTATCGTTTCTTTTAATTTCAGTACCTGCATATTGTTGAAACACAACACGGTCACCCACATTCAATTCAGGTTTTAAACGTTCCCCATTTTCTAAAATGCGTCCTGGACCTACAGCAACGATTTCACCTTCATTTGATTTTTCTTTCGCAGAATCAGTGAGAACAATACCACTTTTCGTTGTTTGTTCTTGCTCTTTTTTCTCAATAACCACACGGTTTCCTAATGGTCTAAGCATGTGTTTGTGCCTCCTTATGTTGAACATAAATTTAGCACTTCAAGTTCTTAAGTGCTAATACATTTCTATAATAATCAAATTTGGTCAAAAATTCAAGCGATAAGTTTATCTCGGTTAAATCATAACTTTTTCGCTTTATAACTATGTAATTCGGCGCTATTTTTCTATCTATGATAAAATGATAGCATTGAATGGAGGAATAAAATGAATCGTATTTTAGTTTCTATATTAACGGTTGTATTTTACATACTTGCATTATTCACACCTACTTTCGCAAACGCTTTAGGATGGATAGATACACAACATCGTACAACCGCTTTGCACCAAACCATTTACATCCAATTGATTGCTTTTTTATGTGCAGCAATTATTATTTTAGTGATGCAATATACTGTTAAAAATAAACTTAAGTTTGAATTAGAACAAAAAGAGAAGAAACGTTATATTATCCCATGGATATTGGCTGGTTTAGGGATTGTCTATTTTGCACAAATTATCGTGAATGTATTAAGTGTTCTTATTTTTGGTACCAATCCAGTAAGTGAAAATACTTTTAGAATTTTAAAAGTTGCACGCGAAATGCCTATTATGATTATTTTAATTGCTATCATTGGCCCTTTACTAGAAGAATTTGTTTTTAGAAAAGTGCTATTCGGTGAAATCTATAACGCCATTCGAGCAAATAAAACGATTAAATTTTTAATCGCAACGACAATAAGTTCATTATTATTTGCCGTTGCACATATGGATTTTTCACATTTACTTGTTTATTTTGTTATGGGTGTCATATTTTCTGCCTTTTATATTTACACAAAACGTTTAAGTGTTTCAATCGGTATTCACATGGCTCAAAATGGCCTTGTCGCTTTAATCCAGCTAACAATGCCTGAAAAGCTATTAGAAGATGCGATGAAACAAGTTCAATTCATTCAATTATTTGTCATTCACTTCTTATGATTAATCTCACATATTGATACTCGCACTAATCAATCTTTTTACTTGTTAGTAAAGTAATATTGAAAAAGAGATGAAGTTCATTTTGAGCTTCATCTCTTTTTTATTCAATATTTAAATATGATGTCTTCTACGCCATAATATATAGCTAATTATACTAACACAACCTACTGACAATGCGCCTACCAATGAGATTGACTTCAAACTAAACGTATGTTTCGTATCAGTATCTTCATTATTCATATTCTTTTCTGTTAAGTTTTCACCATGTTGCTCAATTTTTTCAACTTTATCTTGTTGATGATCGTTTTCAACTGTTTTATCTGATGGCTTTTTTAAATCTGGCATAGAGCCAACTTTACCTGTAATTAACGCTAAAACTTGTTTATCGAGATTATTATAATATTTTTGTGTTGATAACGGATTAAAATATTGAAATCTAAAGTAATCCGAATTTTTTTGTAACTGATTTAAATAACTATTATTTAAAAACTGTTGCTTCTGATTGAGCTGTTGAACACTGAAATCAGCCAAATTTCCAGTTTGCTTAAGATTCTCTATTTGTTCTGTAAATAATGGATTATACTTATAACCCGTACCAATCAATTTTGAATAACGTTGATAGAAATCATTGTTTGATTGATTGTTACTTGCTTGATTTTTAGGTATAAAATGATCGGCTGTCCCATTAGGTTGGTAATGTGGAATGTTTGGATACGGAAACTGACCATTCGTGTTGGGTTGCGCCGGTCCATTTTGATGTGATGGATAGTTCGGATGACTTGTTGAGGCTCCTCCGTTTCCACCTTGCGTATTACTATCTTCTGGTTTTGGCGTATCAGGCTTTGGTTTAGGCTTTTGTCCTTGGTCAGACTGTTGATCTGAAGCTGGTGGCTTATCATCATGCTTAGGTGGTCGTTGATCCGAATCTGATGGTTTATCGTCATGTTTAGGCGGTTGTTGGTCTGAGTCTGACGGCTTATCATCTTTATCTGGCGATTCATGATCTGGTTTTGAAGGTAAATTGCCATCTTGAGATGAATCCCCTGTTTCATCTTTAGGAGGTGTTTCTCCACCTTGAGGTGACGTTTGACCTTGATCGGATGGTTGCGTATGATTCTCAGGTTTTATGGGTGCAGGATGTTCGTTGCCTCCATTATTACCATTTTGCTGAGATTCCTCGCTCTGTGTTTCCTCTTGAGAAGCATTGTTTGATGACGATGCATGTTCATTTTCTTGTTGAGTTTCGGATTTTAATTGTTCCGATTCTTTCTTATTTATTGTTGGTGCTTGTACATTTGTAACAGGCACAGAATTTGATTTTCCAATGCGATTATAACTTTCCTGTGTTGAGGAAGGTGTCGCAGTATATTGATGATTTACATTGTTATTTTGTAAAGATTGATTTTCTTTGTTTGTTGTTTCTTTATTTAGTAATGTCGTTTCATTGTACAGTCCGCTTTCACTTAAATACGCATTAGAATGAGATTGAGCATCATCTGTCATCGCATACGCGTGCGCATTTACATTTAAAAGTGGTTGGGTTAAACACAATAATCCCATCGTGTAGACCCCTGTTTTAGTAATCACTTTCCTAAAACTAGGCACTTTACGTCCAGACATCGACATCAACTCCTATTTTTAAAGTTGCTCGTAAAAGACAGTATATACAAAATCCTCTCTTAATTCCATCCTTATTGAAATAGAATTGCATACAAGACTCACTTTGTTTAAAATTTCTAACTTTAGTAAAATATATAGTAAAGATTGAAGTGAGGAGAATTGATCATGAAAATCCAACTTTTTCAATTTAATGTTGTTCCTGCAGACGCTGAAAAAAACCAAGAAAAAATTGCATCATTGTTTGAAAAACACATTAAGTCTAATACAGATGTCATTGTACTACCTGAAATGTGGAACAATGGCTATGCACTCTCAGAATTACAAACAAAAGCAGATAATGAATTAGCACAAAGTTACCCATTTATAAAAAAATTAGCACAACAGTATCAAGTCGATATTATTGCCGGTTCTGTCTCAAACAAAAAGAATAACGCCGTTTTTAACACTGCATTTGCTGTGAATCAAGCGGGCGAGAAAATCTATGAATATGACAAAATCCATCTCGTTCCCATGTTAGATGAACCTGATTACTTAGCTGACGGACAAAACGTTCCTTACGTTTATACCTTAACAGACGGTACAAAAGTTTCTCAAATTATTTGTTATGACTTAAGATTTCCAGAATTAAGTCGCTACCCTGCTGCAACAGGTGCAAATATTATTTTTTATGTCGCCCAATGGCCAGATGTTCGTCTTTCACATTGGAGACAGTTACTACAAGCTAGAGCAGTTGAAAATGATATGTATGTCGTTGCGGTTAATGGTTCAGGAAATGATGGTAAAACAACGTATGCCGGACATTCGATGGTGATTGATCCAAATGGACAAATTATAGAGGAAGCAGATGCACAAGAAGCGGTTTTAACAGTCGAATTAGATTTAAATCTTGTAACCGAACAAAGAAAAGCTATACCAGTATTCGACAACATAAGACCAAGCATTTACAAATACGCAACGCGAAGTGAATAAAATGAATACAAAAAAACAGGCGAGTTTGGGAGGGACTCGCCTGTTTTATCCATATTAAGGGAATGTTTAATTTACAGTTATTCTATTCAATTAATTGGGGATGTTATTAATTATGAAAAAAATTTAGTGAATTTACCGATTATTAATATTGCTACAATGGCTTCTTAAATAGAAACCTAACTTTTACTTTTTACTTCAGCCTAAGTAAGGAAAAAGATAATAACAGCACTTAAAAAATACTATTATTTATTAGTGAATTTTTTAACTGTTTCTGCAATAAGTTTAACGAAATCTAAGATAGTACTAATGATATCTCCTGCCATTGTAGTGCACCTCCTTAATTATAAATAAATTCCAAAGACTTTAATAGATTGTTGCAGCCTTAGTTATGTAAGCTGAGCGAAGAATACATAAACTAAGATGTTCTGACTTTAACTTAATTCGGTACAATTTGTTTAAATCACTTTAAAATCCACAATTAAAATGATTAAAACAAAATGACTTTACCAAATCACTGTTGTGATTCTATATATATTAGAACATGGCTTTATAAAATTGTGTTAATTATTGCCTAAGTTATCATTTTTACTTCTTAACTGTTTAATATTTATGGTAATATACATATATATTTTATAAAAACTACAGTTAGGAATATAAAATGAACAGTTAGGCAAAAAATGTATTAATACATTAAATGTAATTTATAATGTAGTTAAGGAGGAAGGCTATTTGCACATTATAGATGACGTCATTGAAAGACTTGCACGAAAGTTACAAGCACATCAAAATCTTAGTCATATTGAATTTTTGAAAGTACGGTTAGGCATGCATATAGTGGCGATTAATTTATTTAAAGGCATTGTAACTTACGGTCTTGCACTCCTGTTAAATATTTTTTTATACACGCTCTTCGTTCATATTATTTTTCTTATATTAAGAATTTTTTCTCATGGTGCACATGCAGAAAGTTCACTTATGTGCCATGTTCAAAATATTCTATCTTTCGTTCTTATACCATGGATAATCATCCAATATGACATTCCATTTATTTATTTGTTATGCTTAAGTGTAATAGGATGGTTTATTGTTGTTATATTTGCACCAGCAGCAACTCAGAAGAAACCTATAAAGCAAAGTAAAATAAAAGGACTTAAGATTAAATCAATTATTACTGCAACAATATTACTTGTATTATCATTATTTTTTCCGTCACCATTTGACAAGCTAATTACTTATGCAGTTACATTGCAGTCCATAACGTTATTACCTATATTTAATAATAAGGAGGAAATTTAATTATGAAATTTCTAGACTCACTTTTAAAACTTTTAACTAATGTCTTTGCTTCTATTAGTACTTATGCTAAATATCCACTTTGTATCGGATATTTTTACGAACCTGAAATCCCTGATGAACTTTTAGAAGAAGAAGAATAAAATGTGGAAAGCGTGTATAAACATTGAATCCAATAATCTCAACAATAATTATTGTATTTCAAACAATTATATTTACTTCAATCACGAGTATTATTCCAAAATATAGATATACAAAAAGGGATTACATTCTTATTTTATTAGGAATTGTAGGTCCCTCGCTTGTTTTTTACTTTGTTTTTGGTCAAAATAGTTTATTTTACTTAGTGATTGGATTTTTTGTATTTTACTATAAACGACAAAAAATTATGGGTATTATAACAGTATTAGTAACTATACTAGTATTAATTGTTAGCAATTTTCTAGGCGTACTTGTTTTTGCGTTTTTTATTAATCATGGTATTAGTACTAACGCTGGGTTTATTATTTATATAGTATTCTACACTATTTTTTGTTATTTTTTTGCTATTTTGTTTGTTGTTATATTTAACAAGTTCAAACTTTCGTGGCTTCACTTAAATAGATTTTATTTAACTATTTTAATTTTATTTTTAACAGTTGGTATTTATATATTCTTCTATCAAATGCCTAAATCAGCAAGTTCTATTAATGAATTAAAAACATTTGGCATTGTGTATTTTGTATTATTATTGGCTTTTACAATTATTTTCATAATTACAACATTAACGATATCTCGAGAAATCGGATACCAACACAAAAAACAAGAGGCAGAAGATTATTATAAATACACATTAGAAATGGAAAAGGTTAATAATCGAATGCGCAAGTTCCGTCATGATTACATTAATATTTTAGCAACAATGTCTGAGTACTTGCGTGAAGATGATCTAGAAGGTCTGAAAGAGTATTATCATAAAAATATTAATCCCCTAAAAGGACATTTTGAAACAAATTCTTTAAAATTAAATGGGATTGAGAAGTTAAAAGTGCGCGAAATTAAAGGCGTTATCACTACTAAAATTTTATCAGCTCAAGAAAATAATATCGAAATTAGCGTTGAAGTTGCTGATGAGATTTCATCTATTAATATGGAAATTATTGATTTGAGTCGTGTTTTAGGTATTATCATGGACAATGCAATCGAAGCTTCATTGACGGTTGAAGACCCAATGATTCAAATTGCATTCATTAAAACAGAGAATTCTGTTTTAATTATTATCATGAACAAAGCGCCAAAAAATATGCCAAAATTACATACCCTCTTCCAAGAAGGCTTTTCAACGAAAGGGAAAAATCGCGGTATCGGTTTATCGACTTTGAAAGAAATTACAGATAAGACAGAGAATGTTTTGCTTGATACAACGATTGAAAACCAATATTTTATACAAAAAATTGAGGTCATGAACGATGATGATTAAGGATGTGCGTAACTATGAAAATATTGATTTGTGAAGACGATCCAAAACAACGTGAGCGCATGGTATCCATTATTGAGAACTATATCATGATTGAAGAAAAACCTATGGAAATCGAAATTGCTACAGATAATCCATATGAAGTGTTAGAAGCTTCTAAAAACATGAGTGATATTGGCTGTTATTTTCTAGATATCCAATTAGAATCTGATATTAACGGGATTAAACTCGGAAGTGAGATTCGTAAGCATGACCCTGTTGGTAATATCATTTTTGTAACAAGCCATACAGAATTGACTTATTTGACATTTGTGTACAAAGTTGCAGCGATGGATTTTATTTTTAAAGACGATCCTGAAGAATTACGTACACGAATTGTTGATTGTTTAGAAACTGCATTAAAACGCTTAGATTTATTAACGAAAGATAAAACTGTTGAAACGTTAGAACTGAAACGCGGCAGCAATTCTGTTTATGTTCAATATGATGATGTGATGTTTTTTGAATCATCACCTAAATCACATCGTTTGATTGCACATTTAGATAATCGTCAAATTGAATTTTATGGCAATCTTAAAGAATTAGCGCAAATTGATGATCGCTTTTTTAGATGTCATAATAGTTTTGTACTCAACAGACATAACATAAGTAGTGTAGATTCTAAAGAACGCATTGCATATTTTAAAAATGAAGAGTTTTGTTATGTTTCAGTACGTAATTTAAAGAAAATATAAACAAGCAGGAAAAAAAATCACCTGCTTGTTTTTTTATTGCCTTGTGTTCATTTCTAGATTATTCTTCTGGTATTTCTGTCGCAATATCAAATTTAGTCATTTTTAAATAGACTTGACCCGAATCCGTAACGACTTTAATTTTATTCGATGTAGTTTTCGGGAAAATGCGTGAAGTTAACACACGTTCACCTTCGTTGCAAAAAATTTCAATACTCGATGTATCTACAAATATACGTAATTGTTTTAACTCTGAGTTCAAACGTGTACTTCTTGATGTTCCTTCTACCGGAAATGGTAGTGCACCACTGTCAAAACGCTCGAGTATGACTTCTTTCGTTGCTGTCTCATAACGAATGACTGTCGCTTCATGACTAGAAGCGCGTAACTGTAATTCAAAAGCAGAGGATTCGTTTTCTAAAATATCAACAACCAGTTCATACTGGACCCCTTCATAGGGGTGGAGCTGTTTAATAAATTTATTAGCATAGCCTAGTGCTGATTCTTCGTTACTGCGCAATTTTCTCAAATGCATATGAGGTTTTTGTTTCAACATTTGATTTTCAATAGTCAATGTTCGAGGGAGTGTAAGACAGTGTGCCCAACCATCGGCATCTGTTGGGTACTCTACATCAGGTAAACCCATCCATCCTATTAAAACGCGTCTCCCCGCTTCATCCTCCATCGTTTGAGGTGCATAAAAATCAAAACCTGCATCTAATTCTTGAAAATCACCATGTTCGAATACGAGTGTTTCAAAATCTAATGTTCCTACAATATAGCCACTTAAATGGTTATTTTGATATGGGTCAGATTCCACACCTTCAGTGCAGAATAGTAAAATGTCTTTTCCATGAATTTGAAAATAGTCTGGTGAAGTCCACGTATGCCCAAAGTTCTGTAATTGTGTTTTAATTTCACCTTTAAAATGCCAAGGTCCTTCTGGTTGATTTGCGACATACATGAGAAGACAACCTGTTAAGTCTTCACGTAGTGCACCAATCACAGCATATAATTGATCTCCTTTTTCAAATACTTTCGGATCACTAAACTGCTGTGTATAACCTTCAGGTGGCGTACTGATTGCTGATGGAGATAATTTTTCTACTGTTCCATCGCCTTGTACTTTAGCAATGACTTGGCTATTTTCAGGCTCCCAATTTTCATCTCTATGGCTTGCAGTATACATATAATAAAGCGATGACTGATAAGAAAATGCACTACCGCTAAGTACGCCATGACTGTCATATGTCTGATCAGGACGTAAAACCGTACCCTTATCTTTGAAAGTCACTAAGTTTTCACTTGTTACTTGTCTCCAATATTTTAAGCCCTCTACTGGTCCTAAAGGAAACCACTGATGTGCGATATAATATTGGCCTTTAAAAAAAATTAAACCACTCGGATGACTGAGTAATCCTGTAGGTGGTTGAATATGAAAAATTTGACGATATGGAGAAGACTTTACTTTTTCCTGTAATGCTAAAATTTCCTTTTCATCTACTTCCTCATATTTACGATATCGCATTTCGCGACTCCATTGTTCCATAAGTATCCTCCTTATCTCATACTGCTGATCATATATGCCACCTGTTGTCACATATAAAACCAAACCTTGCACCTATTTTGATAATTTGCTGTTAATATGATACGACGCATTAAACATGTTAGAGTTATGTAAAATTAAAAAAGACGCTACATTTGAGCATCATGATTTTAATTTGCATTGGAAAAGTAAGCTGTCCCCACCTTAGCTCCTCCATATGATCTCAGTAGCTATTTTATCATAAAAATGTTTAAGCATGTCCTAAAATTAAGACCTTAGACCCTTTTCCTACGATTAGTCAAGTCTTTATGTTTAAAATAAGCATTACTAAATTAGCCCGTTCAATTTAATTTTTTTGAATAAGGTGTTATGATGTATATGATTATATGGTTACATTAGTGTGGTGCTTTTTGATAATCATATAATTGATTGTTAGTAATAAGATAATGAATGGTTTTTAACAAACGATTCACACTAGCTATGACTGCAGTCTTATGAGGTTTCTCATTTGGCTGCTTTCTTAATTTGTAGTAATAGTCTGCAACATGATTTTTATAACGATTTCGTCCTCTAATGATATTCATGATGATTAGAAACAATAAACGTCTAGCTTTCTTATTACCTCTTTTATTAATTGTATCTCTGCTCATAGAATTACCTGATTGATAACGTTTTATATCAATTCCGACATACGCATTGAGTTGTTTGTTTGTTTCAAAATGTGTTATATCTCCAAGCTCTCCAATCAGTAAAGCAGTGGTTAATTCTCCTAACCCAGGAATAGAAACTATATTTTCAAACGCATCAGTTGTCTTAGCTAATTTAATCATCTCTTTATCAAACAAATCTTTTTCATGCATAGATTTAAGTAATTTATCACATAGATGTCTTAATTTCTCTACGAGAAATGAAGATTGTTTAACTGTAGGGAAGCTATTTTGTGCTATTGAAATCAAATCATTCGTATACTTTTGAGCTTTTTTAATGGACATGCCTTTAGCTGTTGAATTAAGTATGGTATGAGTTAATTCGTCATGTGTTAATGCGAAAACACAATTGGGATGAGGAAATACTTTAGCTATATTTAAAGCAATCTTAGAGTACCTATTTTTAAATAACTTTTCTAAGCCTGGAAATGTTTGATGAAGCACTTCAACTAATTCTACCTTTAGTTTATTTTGATCATTTTCCATTTCTAAATGAAATCTTGCACGTTCTCTAAGCTCAAAATATATTTCTTCAGTATGACGTTGAATTTTAGCGTCCTTCATATTGAATGCCAAAAGCGCAAGTTTATGTGCATCAGCTTGATCGGTTTTCCATGATCTTAAAGAACTTGTTCTGAATTTAGCTTCTAACGGGTTCATCTCAATATAATTAATTTGATTTACGCGACAAAATCGAGTCATACCTCTTGAATAAATACCAGTAGATTCAAAAATGATTTGTAGGTGGTCTAAATCATTCAAATACTTTAATAAATAATTATAACCATTTTTATTATTTTGAATGGTAAATTCTCTTTGAAATTGATCGTTATGATAATGAGCTACGACACTACTTCTTTTACTAATATCAACACCTAAGTAATTGATAAATATAGCCTCCTTTAAAGAATTGAGAAGCTTTGAACTTTACTTAGCCTTTTTCATCTCATTTTCCTATACACGGTTTCAAGAACCCAACATACTTCAAACGAATTTCAAAAGGAGAGTAAAGCTGATCAGTTTAAATTGCGGATTCAAAGATCCAAGAGTCTACTCGATCTACTTCTCTCTACAACTATAAAAAATAGCTGTGAAGAAATCTATCGTCATAAATTTCTTCACAGCTAATCTTAGTATGTTTATATTGCTTTATCTTAATATTTTAAACTACAATATCGTACAAAAAGCAGCTGAGTCACACCCCAACTGCTTTTTAACATATAGATTATTCAACTATTATTGATCGTGCTATCTTTTAGGCCTTTTGAATCGTAATCGTCCAAGACGCATGATCTACTTGTTCAAATTCAGTCACTGGATAATTTTGCTCTGCTGCCCAATTGGGAATAGCCTCTGTAGCTTGTGTACAGTCAAAGTCAATTTTCAGTTCATCGCCTAGTGCTAATTCTTCCATCTTTTTTTGTGCTTCAATTAAAGGAAATGGACAAACCATACCCACCGTTCCGAGTTCATATAACATTGTGAAGCTCCTTTCGTTTCATTTTTAAAAATTAACAGATTGTGTTGATGAATGCTTTTGTTGTTGGCGTGCTGCTTTTAAAGGCTTCACAAATAAGAAATAGCTCATAAACCATGTCCCTAAAATCATAGCCACTAAAGCAATCCAACCTTGCCACGATAATGCAGTAGTTGCAACTAAACCATTACCTATTGAGCATCCACCTGCGAGCGCTGCACCAAACCCCATACAAGCACCACCAATGACACTATTACGTATTGTTTTAATATCCGGTAGTCGCCACTTAAATTCTCTTGAACCGCGCGCTGCAATATACGATCCTATAAAAATACCTAAAACAAGAAAAACACCCCAGTCAATAAAAGAAACGTTTCCTGTTGTTAAAAAGGCGATTAAGTTCGCAGATGGTGTGGTTATACCTAGCCCACCTTCTCTACCTGTTGAAATGCTCATTGGCCAAGCGATAAGTGCAATGAAACCAATCGCAATCGCTGCAACAAAAGGATGAAATCGCTTTTCAAATAAAAAGTGACGTATCCCTGTATAGCGTGGTTTTAATTTAGGTATAGCAATTTTTGATTTTGGCTTTTTCAACGTGGTCATAACCAAAAATAGCGTAACGCCAGTTAATAAGATTAACCATATCCAACTGGGTATCCCTGTAGATGTCGCCATGTCCGCTTCATAAACAGTTTGTTTATTAATAGTATCTTTCAGCGGTAATAGAACACCATATTTTGAGATTGCTGCAAATAGAGCATACATGAAAAGTGCTATCCAACTACCAATTAAACCTTCCCCCGCACGGTACCATGTCCCAGTGGCACAACCGCCTGCAAGAACAATCCCAATACCAAAAATAAATGATCCAACAATCGTGCCTACGACTGGAAATGTACCATTATCTATCGTGATAACACCCAATGAAGTTAATACATATAAGCCAATAGCTTGGATGCTAATCGCAATAAGCAACGCATAAAACATCTTATTATTTTTTTGAACGTACATATCTCTAAAGCCACCCGTTAAACAAAAACGCGTACGTTGCATGACAAAACCGAGTAAACTTCCCACAATCAATCCACTTATCACAGTCCAGATCAATATTCCTACCTCCTATATCCGATTAATATTATAGGTATTATAGAAAATAAGATCTTACTTTTCAAGTGCATTTCTAAAATAAATATAAAAATATATATCTTTTTCTCAAGTTCATTTGATTACATTTGTATTTTTAGACATCCATGCTCCAAGACCTGTCCTATTCTCACTAAAAAAAGAGTATAAAAATCTAATATCATCATTAGACATTTATACTCTCTTCAAAGCGCTATGTTTTAATTTGCTGTTCATCCAAACAAATCTTTTTGTATGTATGGATAATTATCATAAAAGGTTAATCATTATAATTTTTCATAAAGAATAATAATGATTGTAATTCCACACCTAAATCAATTTGATGTACTTGTACAGATTGAGGTACGTGCACACGTTTCGGTGTAAAATTAAGTATTCCTTTCACACCTGCATCTACAAGTGCATCGGCCACTTCTTGTGCCACCCTTCCTGGTGTAGCAATAATAATGACTTCTAACGCTTCAGTTTCAACGGTACTTTTTATCTCGTCCATTGATTTTACCGTCACATCACCCACTTGCGTACCAATGATTTCCTCACTGATATCAAAGGCTTCAGTAATGGTCATATCATCGTGAATTGAAAAGTTATAAGTGATTAATGCCTTACCTAAATTCCCTACGCCAACAATGCCTATTTTGATTTCATCAGAATCACTTAACTCAGATTTGAAGAATTCCAATAGACTATCAATATTGTAACCATAACCTTTTTTCCCAAGCTCTCCAAAATATGAAAAATCTCGGCGAATTGTTGCAGAATCTATATTTAAGCCTTCACTTATCGCTTTTGAATTCACACGATCTTCACCTTTAGCCTTTAAAATATTGACAAATCGGTAATATAAAGGGAGACGTTTTAAGGTCGCTCTAGGAATTTTATTGCTTTCTTTTCCCATTTTAAAGTCCTCCGTAGTCTTTCTTATGCGTGCACTCATATACATAGTATGTGATAATAATTATAACTTAATTTTATGGTTATGAAAACATTAAGTACTTGATACATATAGGGTTTATTGTACAATAATTAAGAATGAAAGGAGCATGCCATATGATTTTAATGCAATTAAGTCACGTCACCAAATCGTTTGATGGTGAAGAGATTTTTGAAGACGTCAACTTTGAAGTAAAAACCGGCGAACGAATTGGCATTGTAGGACGTAACGGTGCGGGTAAATCAACATTGATGAAAATCATCGCTGGTGTTGAAAACTATGATTCAGGCCATATCTCTAAAATCAAAGGCTTGAAATTAGGCTATTTGACACAACAAATGACATTAAATACCCAAAATACAGTCTTCGAAGAAATGGCCAAACCGTTTGCGCATGTTCAATCCATCTCAGAGCGTATGAAAGATGAAACCGATTGGCTTGCAACTCATGCGGATATGTATGAGTCAGTAGAATATAAAACGCATATTGATCAATACGAAAAGCTCTCAAATGAATTTGAACAGCTTGAAGGTTATCAATATGAAAGTAAAATTAAAACTGTTTTAAATGGACTAGATTTTAGTGAAGCAGATTATCATCGTCCGATTAATGATTTTAGTGGGGGACAAAAAACACGCCTATCATTAGCACAAATGTTATTAAGCGAACCTGATCTGCTTCTTTTAGATGAACCGACGAACCATTTAGATATGGCCACAACAGAATGGCTAGAAGATTATTTAAAATATTTCAAAGGCGCTATCGTTATTATTTCGCACGACCGATTCTTTTTAGATAAAATCGTGACTCAAGTTTACGATGTTTCATTGGGAGAAGTTAAACATTATGTCGGCAATTACGCTAAATTTATCGAATTAAGAGATCATTATTATCAAAAACGTTTAGCTGAATATGAACGACAACAAAATGAAATTAAACGTCTTGAAACTTTTGTGGAAAAGAACATTACACGTGCTTCCACGAGCGGTATGGCTAAAAGCCGTAGAAAAACTTTAGAAAAAATGGAACGCCTTGAAAAGCCGATGCTAGACGCTAGAAGTGCGAACATTCAATTTGATTTTGATCGCAATACTGGAAATGATGTCATGCACATTCAAGATTTAACGATTGGATATGTCGCCCCTATTACGCAACCTATACGATTTGAAATCAACAAAGGGGATCATATCGGTATTATCGGACCTAACGGGGTAGGTAAATCTACTTTAATTAAAACTTTAGCCAAACGTCTTCCACCTTTGTCAGGACAAGTAATTGACGGTGCAAATCTTAAAATTGGCTACTATGATCAAAAACAAGCAGAATTTCGTTCAAACAAAACAATTTTAAATTTTGTGTGGGATCAATATCGTCAAATGCCTGAAAAAGATGTGCGTGCCGTTTTAGGACGCTTTTTATTTACGCAAGATGACGTATTAAAAGTCATCAATGATTTATCTGGCGGTGAAAAAGCACACTTGCAATTGGCATTACTCATGTTAGAACGTAACAATGTGCTCATATTAGACGAACCGACAAACCACTTAGACATTGATTCTAAAGAGATGTTAGAGCAAGCTTTAAAACATTTCCAAGGAACACTCATTTTTGTTTCGCATGACCGCTATTTTATCAACCAATTGGCGAATCGAATTTTTGATTTAAACGAAAAAGGTGGCACGCTTTATTTAGGGGATTATCAATACTATTTGGAAAAGCTAGAGCAACAACAAGCCCTTGCCGCTTACGATAACCAACAAAATCAAGCGACGGTTGAAGTAGATTCAAGCACTCAGCCAACGACTTATCAAGATCAAAAGACGCTTCGTCGTGAAAAGCGTAAAATAGAGCGCCAAATTGAAAATGATGAAAGCCAAATTTCTGAGTTAGAAGACAAGATTGCGGCGATTGATTTGCAAATGACAGATGAGGCTGTCATTAATGATTTCGAAAAAACACAATCTCTAGCTGAAGAACGTCAAAAAATCGAACAAGCATTAGAACAAGTGATGACAAACTGGGAAGAATTACAACTTTTGTTAACTGAATATGAAGATTAAGTGAAGTAAACCGAGTAAAATTTTCTACTCGGTTTATTTTTTTAATCACCTTCTGTTTACATTTCGTCCACATATGAAATGGCATAACACCAACTATCCACAAAGTTATCCTCATTATCCACAAGTTAAAGGCTAGAATATTCTATCCTTATGCACAACTATATACAACTTATCCCCAATTTTACGCCAATGTTATACACAGGTTCTTAACAACTTGTGCATAAGTACGCATGTTCTCTATTGACTTTTGCTTAATCAGAAAAGTGATCTTGAAATGTGAAATTTAAGCTATTTAGAGTTATATGTCTATATAAACAAGCATCTAATTTTTAATGGTGATTAGAATGTATCACTTTTCTTTGATAAAAAAGGTGAGACAGAAATCGTTTGATTTCGTTGTCTCACCCTCAAAATAAAGTTGCAGTTTAAAAACGTAAAGCATTCATTATTCATGATCTAAATACATTTCAATATCCATACTGCTTTTACCATTTAACGCCATATCCCCACGTATTCCTTTTTCGTAAATATAATGGGCTGCTGCTCCAATCATCGCAGCATTATCCGTACATAAACGTGGTTCTGGAATCGCGAGTTCTATGCCTCTTTCACGCGTAGCTTGCTCTAAAGCTTTGCGAAGCCCTTTGTTACTTGCTACACCTCCAGCTACTATCAACTGTTTAACGTTGTAATCTTCACAAGCACGCATCGCTTTTCCAACGAGCACTTCCACTACGCTATTTTGAAAACTTGTCGCTACATTTTCAGGAATCACTTGTTCACCCTTTTGCTTTAGATTATGCAATTTATTAATCACTGCACTTTTCAAACCACTAAAGCTAAAGTCATAACTCTCAGGCTCTAGCCATACACGAGGAAATTGGTATGTGTCCTCACCTTGCGCGGCTAATCGATCAACCGCCGGGCCACCAGGGTAAGGTAAGCCAATAGTCCGTGCGACTTTATCATAAGCTTCGCCTACTGCATCATCTCGTGTTTCACCAATAATCTCAAATTGTAAATGATCTTTCATATAGACAAGCTCCGTATGTCCACCCGAAACAATTAATGCAATTAATGGGAATTTCAAACCTGTTCCAAGTTGGTTTGCATACACGTGCCCCGCTATATGATGGACCGGTATAAGCGGTTTATCATTAGCAAAAGCTAGCGACTTAGCAGCATTGACACCCACCAGTAACGCACCAATAAGACCTGGGCCTTGCGTTACAGCAACTGCATCAATCTGGTCCATTGATTTGTCTGCTTGTTGCAATGCATCTTCAATGATTAATGTTATATTTTCAACATGATGACGACTTGCGACCTCAGGGACAACACCGCCAAATCGTTTATGACTGTCAATTTGACTTAACACACTATTACTTAAAATTTCTGTACCGTTTTCTATTACACTGACACTTGTTTCATCACAACTTGTTTCAAGTGCCAAAATCGTTGTATTCTCAGTCATTTAAACTCACCCACATGACTAACGCATCCTCTCCATCACCATAATAATTTTTTCGTTTACCGCCATATTCAAAACCAAGTTTTTGATAAACATGCTGTGCGACATGATTATCTTCACGTACTTCCAAACTCATAACCGTTGCGATTGAAGATGCAAAATTAATAACATATTTCAATAATAATTGACCTAATCCGTAATCTCTATACTCCGGATCAATAGCAACTGTTGTAATTTGGGCTTGGTCAACTACGATCCATAAGCCTAAGTATCCGATAATTTTATTTTCGAACTCTACAACAAAATAATGGGCAAAATGATTTTGCTCCAATTCATAATAAAACGCGTCAATCGTCCACGAACTCTTTTTAAAGCTTATCTGTTCAAGGTCAAAAACAGCTGGAACATCTTCAAGCATCATATGTCTTATTTGAAGTTTCTCTTTTATTTCTGTTGATCCATCCAATTTTGTTCTGCCTCCGATAACTTTAAATATTGCGGTACAAACGTATGAATCTCACGCGGTTCACCTTTATATCGATACATTTTATCCGCTCTAGGCGGTTCAGCGATACATTGATATCCTTCGAGTTCATTTGTGAAATGTGTGACATCATCACCAATAAAGATAATATTCTCATTATTAGACCATTGTGAAATTAATTGAGATAACGCAATATGTTGATCTTCCATAACAGCGACTAACTGTTCATCTTGCAATTGATAAACACCTGCAAAGACATTCCCTCTTCGGGCATCAATGATTGGGATAATATAGGCATCTGAATATTCGATATTCGCAGCAATTGCCTTTAATGAAGAGACACCATATAACTGTATGCCTAAAGTGTACGCTAATGTTTTAGCCGTAGTGACACCAATACGCAATCCTGTATAAGAACCTGGCCCTTCTGCCACAATAATTTCATCTAAATCTTTTGCTTTAATTTCACATTGCGCAAGTAAAAACTCGATTAATGGCATTAATTGTATAGAATGATTGCGTTTAACCGTTGTAGTATGTGTGACTAAAACTTTGCCATCTTGTAAAACAGCAACTGATAAAGGTTGATTCGCGCTATTAATAAGTAAACTATACATGTGTCATTTGCTCCTTGATTTCTTCAAAATGTTGACCTTTTGCCTCGAGTTCGATTTCTCGTTCATCTTCATTGATCACTTTAATGTTAATTTTTAAAAATACATCCGGTAAATAATCTTTAATAAACGTACTCCATTCAACGACTGTAACTGCGTGGTCATTAAAAAATTCATCAAACCCTAAATCTTCATCGGAGTTCTCAAGTCGGTAGCAATCCATATGATGAAATTTTAAAGTGTCTCCTTTATATGACTTAATAATGTTAAAGGTCGGTGAACTGATGTGACGTTTGACCCCCAACGCTTTTCCGATAAATTGACTTAAAGTTGTTTTACCAGCGCCAAGATCACCATCTAATAACAACACATCTTGCGCTTTTAGAAGTGGTGTCAGTAAATTAGCGAACCTCTGCATTTCTGCTATATTTTTTATTCTCATACTTTCCGCACTCCTGACTTAATTTTCCTATCTATTGTAACAAATTTTTTTCTATTTGACCTTATCTGATTCTTGACATTTACTTTGAAATAAGAATGACGCTTAATTAATGTGTTTTAAGGTTATTTTCAGAAAATTTTACATTTACTGTTGACTTAGAAGAAAAGATGCGTTAAATTTATAACACGTAATTTTTAGACAATTCTCTAAATTCTAAATTTTACTCATTCTCGTAATTGATAAAACCAATATAATTCAACATACATCACATTCGATTTTGAAGGGAGCGTTAGACAATGAAAACATATCCATGTATGACCCATACACAACAAAATAATATTGTCATTTTAATTTTACGCTCAGGACTGGAGCATTAGTAGAAATTTTACTAATCGCTTAAGTCCTATTTCTAATTGAATGGGACTTAAAGATACGTCCCAACACCAATTGGGGCGTATCTTTTTTTATTTTCAAAAATCAAGGGAGGCCATACAGATGAGAAGTGACATGATTAAAAAAGGAGATCAACAAGCACCGGCCAGAAGTTTATTACATGCGACGGGACAAATTAAATCCCCTACTGACATGAACAAACCTTTTATCGCTATTTGTAATTCATATATCGATATTGTTCCTGGTCATGTACATTTAAGAGAATTAGCTGATATCGCCAAAGAAGCGATTAGAGAAGCGGGTGGCATTCCATTTGAATTTAATACAATTGGTGTCGATGATGGCATTGCGATGGGCCATATTGGGATGCGTTACTCATTACCAAGCCGTGAAATTATCGCAGATGCAGCAGAAACAGTTATCAATGCCCATTGGTTCGATGGTGTCTTTTACATTCCAAACTGTGACAAAATCACTCCTGGTATGTTACTTGCAGCAGTGAGAACGAATGTCCCAGCTATATTTTGTTCTGGCGGTCCTATGAAAGCAGGATTGTCTTCCCAAGGTAAAGCATTGACACTCTCATCTATGTTTGAAGCAGTTGGTGCATTTAAAGAAGGTTCAATGAGTAAAGAAGACTTTTTAGAAATGGAACAAAACGCATGTCCGACTTGTGGCTCATGTGCAGGAATGTTCACTGCAAATTCAATGAATTGTCTAATGGAGATTTTAGGACTGGCATTACCATATAACGGCACAGCATTAGCAGTGAGTGATCAAAGAAGAGAGATGATAAAAGAAGCCGCAAAACAGTTGGTAGAAAATGTCAAAAATGATTTAAAGCCTAAAGACATTATCACGAAAGAAGCAATTGATGATGCATTTGCACTTGATATGGCGATGGGTGGATCTACAAACACTGTACTACATACGTTAGCGATTGCCAATGAAGCAGGCATTGATTACGACCTTCAACGGATTAATAATATCGCTAAAAAAACACCGTATTTATCTAAAATTGCACCTAGTTCAGCATATTCAATGGAAGATGTCCATCAAGCGGGCGGCGTACCGGCAATTATCAATGAATTAATGAAAAAAGACGGTGTCTTACATCCTGACCGGATAACTGTCACAGGACGAACACTTCGAGAAAACAATCAAGACAAAGAAATCACGAATGATCAAGTCATTCGACACTTAGATTCACCTTATGATCAGCAAGGTGGGCTATCTATTTTATATGGCAATATCGCTCCAGATGGTGCAGTCATTAAAGTTGGCGGTGTAGATCCATCCATCAAAACCTTTACAGGAAAAGCGATTTGTTTTGATAGTCATGACGAAGCGGTCGCAGCTATTGATAATCATACTGTGCGTGCAGGACATGTCGTTGTCATTCGTTATGAAGGCCCTAAAGGTGGTCCAGGAATGCCTGAAATGTTAGCCCCTACTTCATCGATTGTAGGACGAGGTTTAGGCAAAGATGTGGCATTAATTACAGATGGTCGTTTTTCAGGAGCAACACGCGGTATCGCTGTCGGTCATATTTCACCAGAAGCCGCTTCAGGTGGCCCTATTCGCTTAATCGAAGACGGCGATGAAATTACAATCGACCTCACTCACCGCACTTTATCCTTAAATGTATCACAAGACGAACTTGAAAAACGAGATGCGCAACAACAATCCTTTAAAGCAAAAGTAAAAACAGGTTATTTAGCAAGATATACCGCGCTTGTAACGAGTGCTAACACAGGTGGCATCATGAAAGTACCAGATGAGTTACTTTAAAAAGATGGAGGGATTCAAGATGACAAACACTGAAAAAGCAACGGATTATGCACAGACAGAGCAGTTGACTTCAACATTGCAACCACAGACACACACGTTGAAAACTGGTGCAGAATTATTGGTCGAAGCATTTTTAGAAGAAGAAGTTGAGTATATTTTTGGTTATCCAGGCGGTGCCGTTCTACCACTCTATGATACTTTTTATAACGGACAAATTCGGCATATCCTTTACCGTCATGAGCAAGGTGCCACACATGCTGCAGAAGGCTATGCGCGTGTGAGTGGTAAACCCGGCGTTGTCGTAGTAACAAGTGGCCCAGGTGCGACAAATGCGATGACAGGTATTGCAGATGCTTATAGTGATTCTTTGCCTTTAGTTGTCATCACGGGTCAAGTTGCAACACCAGGTATCGGTAAGGACGCTTTTCAAGAAGCTGATATTTTATCAATGACGACGCCAATTACGAAACATAACTATCAAGTTCATGATGTAAAGGATATTCCTAGAATTGTAAAAGAAGCATTCCATATTGCCAATTATGGTCGAAAGGGACCTGTCGTTATCGACTTTCCTAAAGATATGGGCGTCCTCTCTACTGAAACGACAAACGACAAAACAGTTAATACGCCTGGCTATTATGTGAACCACAAACCTGAAATTGATGAAATTCAAAAATTGACTGCATTATTAAAATCAGCCAAACAACCAATTGTTTTAGCGGGTGCCGGTGTGAACTTTTCAAAATCAAATGAAGCCCTCCTACAATTTGTTGAAAAATATCAAATTCCTGTAGTGACTACTTTACATGGCTTAGGTGCTATTCCTTTTTCCCACCCCTTATTTCTTGGGATGGGCGGCATGCATGGTTCCTATGCGAGCAATATGGCACTAACGGATTGCGATTTACTCATTAACTTTGGTTCTCGTTTTGATGACCGTCTTGCAAGCCAACCAGAATCATTCGCACCACATGCCAAAATTGTCCATGTTGATATTGATCCATCTGAAATTAACAAAATTATTAGAACTGATTTAGGTATCGTTGCTGATGTAGGTGCCGTATTAGCTGCATTATCAAAGTATCGTATTGAAGTTCCCAATCATCAAGATTGGCTCAATACTGTTAATGCCAATAAATCAAAGCACCCATTCAAATATCTTCCGTCTGAACAACGCGAATTCAGCCGACCGCAACGGGTTATTGAATACATTGGTGAGATTACAAAAGGAAAAGCTTATGTCGCAACTGATGTCGGCCAACATCAAATGTGGGTGGCTCAATTTTATCCATTTGAAACCTATGGTCAACTCATTACAAGTGGTGGCTTAGGAACGATGGGCTTTGGTATCCCAGCAGCAATAGGCGCTCAATTTGCAAAACCTTCTGACACAGTCGTGGTTTTTGTTGGTGATGGTGGCTTTCAAATGACGAATCAGGAAATGGCCTTACTCAATGAATTTAATTTGAAAATCAAAATTGTTCTCATTAATAATGGCACACTCGGTATGGTTAAACAGTGGCAAGACAAATTCTTTAATCAACGCTTTTCTCATTCTGTATTCAATGATCAACCTGATTTTAGAAAATTAAGTGAAGCCTATGGGGTTAAAAGCTTTTTAATCGATGACAATCAGAAACTAGAATCGCAAATCGATGCAGCCTTTCTTCATGATGGCCCAGCGTTAATTGAAGTTAGAATTTCACCAACGGAACCTGTATTGCCAATGGTTCCAAGTGGTAAAGCAAATCATGAAATGGAGGGCTTACTATGAAGCGAACGTTTAAGTTACGTGTCTTTGACAAAGCAGGAACGTTGAACCGATTAACCAGCCTATTTGTTAGACGCCAAATTAATATCGTAAGCATTACAGCTACCCCTACTTTAGAGGAAGGTATTTCAGAAATTACTTTTATCGCGGAAGTTCCAGATAATGAAAAACAAAGAACAATTATTCAACAATTAGAAAAGCAAGTAAATACTCTTCTTGTTCAAGATATAACAAGTACCAACAGCTTTAACAGAGAATTACTTTTAATTAAGTTAAAAAAGCCTTTTCAACAATCCGACTTGATGCAAGTTATCGAACCTTATGATGCGCTAGTTTCTGTATTAAAAGAAGATGGGCAATATACGTTTATTCAAGCGACAGGCCCTCAATATACGTTAAATCAACTTCTTGACGATCTATCATCATTTCAAATTGATCAAGTCGCACGCACAGGCACAGCAGCAATTATCTAAAAATATGTACATATGGAGGTCGTTTAATATGGCAAAAGTATATTATGACAATTCAGTTGAAAATGATGCATTACAAGGAAAAAAAATCGCAATTATTGGTTATGGCTCTCAAGGCCACGCTCATGCACAAAACTTAAAAGATAATGGTTACGACGTGGTCATTGGAATCAGACCGGGTAAATCTTTTGATCAAGCAAAAGAAGATGGCTTTGATGTATTCACAGTTGGTGAAGCCGTTCAACAATCTGATGTCGTTATGGTTTTATTACCAGACGAAATCCAAGGTGATGTCTATAAAAATGAAATTGAACCTCATTTAGAAGCGGGTAATGCCCTCGCATTTGCACACGGCTTTAATATTCATTTCAATGTGATTAATCCACCAAGTGATGTCGATGTGTTTTTAGTTGCACCAAAAGGGCCGGGTCATTTAGTTCGACGTACATTTGTTGAAGGCTCAGCAGTCCCTGCCCTCTTTGCTGTTCACCAAGATGCATCAGGACAAGCTCGAGATTTGGCCTTAAGTTATGCAAAAGGTATTGGCGCAACACGTGCAGGTGTATTAGAAACCTCTTATAAAGAGGAAACAGAGACAGATTTATTCGGTGAGCAAGCAGTTTTATGTGGTGGGGTGACACGCCTCATTCAAAGTGGTTTCGAAGTTTTAGTTGAAGCTGGTTACCAACCTGAAATTGCATATTTTGAAGTTTTACATGAAATGAAACTAATTGTTGACCTCATGTATGAAGGCGGACTTGAAAATATGCGCTATTCTATTTCAAATACTGCAGAATTTGGGGATTATGTATCTGGACCACGTGTCATCACAGAGGATACGAAAGCCAACATGAAAGCTGTACTTAAAGATATTCAAGATGGTCGTTTCAGCCAACGTTTCATTGATGATAATCATAATGGATTTAAAGACTTTAAATCTATGCGACAAGCACAACAAGATCATCAAATTACACAAGTAGGACAATCATTGCGTGAGATGATGCCATTTATTAAATCGAAAAGCATTCAGAAATAATTGTTAGGAGTGATTGAAAATGTCTAGTCATATTCAAATTTTTGATACAACACTTAGAGATGGCGAACAAACACCTGGCGTCAGTTTTTTCATTTGAAGAACGGTTAAAAATAGCAGAACAACTCGAAAAATGGGGTGTCGATGTAATTGAAGCAGGCTTTCCCGCTTCAAGTCAAGGTAGTTTTGATTCTGTAAAAGCAATTGCACAAACCTTAAAAAAGACAACTGTGACTGGATTAGCCCGATGTCGTGAAGCTGATATCGATGCTGTATACGAAGCGACTAAAGACGCAGTCTCCCCTTCTATACATGTATTTATTGCGACAAGTCCGATCCATTTGAAGTACAAATTAAAAATGACGGAAGATGAAGTATTAGCTGCGATTACGAAATATGTCACTTATGCAAAAGAACGTTTTGAAGTTGTCCAATTTTCACCTGAAGATGCTACAAGAACACCGTTACCTTTCTTAATTCAAAGTGTACAAGCCGCTGTTGATGCAGGTGCTACTGTAATTAATATACCTGATACTGTCGGTTATACGTTTCCAACTGAATATGGCTACATTTTCAAAACATTAATTGAAAAAGTAAAGACTACGCAACCTATTACTTATAGTGCGCACTGTCATGATGACCTTGGTTTAGCAGTTGCCAATAGCATGGCCGCTATTGAAAATGGCGCTACACGTATTGAAGGTGCCGTCAATGGTATTGGCGAACGTGCTGGCAATACTGCACTCGAAGAAGTTGCACTAGGCTTATATGTCCGACAAGATCACTACCAAATTCAAAGTCGAATCAATCTTGAACTGACAAAGCAAACTTCTGATTTAGTAGCACGCTATGCTGGTTTGAGAGTTCCTCGTAATAAAGCAATTGTAGGTAAAAATGCTTTTAGCCATGAGTCTGGTATTCACCAAGATGGTTTTCTTAAAAATCCTGAAACCTATGAGATTATGACACCTCAATTAGTCGGTGTGAAAAAATACAGAATTACCTCTTGGTAAATTATCAGGTAAACATGCATTCCAAGAAAAATTAAAGGCTTTAGGTTACAACATTGATGTAGAGGAACAAAAGACGTTGTTTAAATCATTTAAAGATATTGCGGATAAGAAAAAGCATGTCACAGATCAAGACATTCATGCGTTAATTCAAGATAGTGAACATGATAAGCATGCCCAATATCATCTTGATGCATTACAACTTCAATTCGTTTCAAATGGTTTACAAAGTGCAGTCGTCGTCATTAAAGATAACGCTGGACAAGTTTATCAAGATTCAAGTATAGGAACAGGCTCTATTTTAGCTATTTATAATGCAGTAGACCGCATTTTTAAAGTTGAAACTGCATTATTAGATTATCGCATTGATGCTGTAACTGAAGGTTCTGATGCACAAGCTGAAGTTCATGTCCGTGTAGAAGTCAATGGACAAGAATATACAGGGGTTGGCTTTGACCATGATATTATCTATGCGTCATGTAAAGCCTACGTAGAAGCTGTAGCTAAATCAACAACGCCTGTGGTCAAGGTAGGTGCTACAGAATGACATTCAACCTTGTTGCACTTCCAGGCGATGGTATTGGACCAGAAATAATGGCAGGCACGTTAGAAATTCTTAACGAGCTTGCCACAAAATTCAATTTTAACTGTCATGTCGATACTTATGATATAGGTGGTTGTGCCATTGATCGCTATGGCACACCTTTGCCTAATGAAACACTACATGCTTGTCAAAATGCGGATGCTATTTTGTTAGGTGCCATCGGTGGTCCTAAATGGGAAAATCCCGATTGTCGTCCAGAGCACGACTTACTTCAACTTAGAAAAGCTTTGAATTTATACGCAAATATACGTCCCACTCGTGTAACACCTTATACAGTGGACTTGTCACCTATTAAACGTGAGATTGTTAATCAAACCGATTTAATCATTGTAAGAGAACTCACTGGAGGGCTTTATTTTGGTGAACCGCGTTATTTTAATGCAAATGAAGCAGTAGATACACTGGCGTATAGTGAAGCGGAAATAACGAGAATTGCACATTACTGCTTTTAAACTTGCACAATCTCGTCGAGGAAAATTAACTTCCGTCGATAAAGAAAACGTGTTATCAAGCAGCAAACTTTGGCGTAAAACGATTAATGAAGTTGCACAGCACTATCCAGACGTCGAAGTGGAACATTTGCTTGTTGATGCATGTAGTATGCATCTCATTAAACGACCTGCTGAGTTTGACGTCATCGTAACAGAAAATTTATTCGGAGACATTTTAAGCGATGAAGCCTCAATGTTACCTGGTTCGTTAGGACTTTCCCCTTCTGCAAGCTTTAGCACAAATGGGCCTTCACTCTATGAACCGATACATGGCTCTGCCCCTGATATCGCTGGACAAAATAAAGCCAATCCTTTCGGCATGATTTTGTCACTCGCCATGTGTTTACGCCAATCCGCACAACAAGAAAAAATGGCACAACTTTTAGAACAAACCGTTGACCATTTACTTAAAAATGGCATTACAACGTCTGACTTAGGAGGTCATTATGGGACTAATGCAGTGTTCCATCACTTTATACAGGAATTAAAGGAGGCTTAACAAATGAGTAAGACACTTTTTGATAAAATTTGGGATCAGCATATCATTACGGGACAAGATGGTGAGCCACAACTCTTATACATCGATTTACATCTTATTCATGAGGTGACGTCTCCACAAGCATTTGAAGGGTTAAGATTACAAAATCGTCAATTACGACGACCTGATTTAACTTTTGGAACATTAGATCATAACGTCCCGACTGTCGACATTTTTAATATCCAAGATGAAATTGCAAATAAGCAAATACAAGCTTTACAACAAAACTGTAAAGATTTTGGCGTTCAACTTTTTGATATGGGGGCTGACGAACAAGGTATCGTACATATGGTAGGACCAGAAACAGGACTCACTCAGCCCGGTAAAACAGTTGTATGTGGAGATTCACATACAGCGACACATGGTGCTTTTGGTGCGATTGCCTTTGGTATTGGAACGAGCGAAGTTGAACATGTTTTTGCAACACAAACGCTTTGGCAAACAAAGCCTAAAAACTTAAAAATTGAAGTCACTGGTGTACTTCCAAAAAGGCGTTTATGCTAAGGATATTATCTTATATTTAATTAATCAGTATGGTGTTGATTTTGGAACAGGTTATGCACTTGAATTTACTGGTAAAACCATTCAATCACTTTCAATGGAAGGTCGTATGACAATATGTAATATGGCGATCGAAGCAGGTGCAAAATATGGCTTAATCCAACCAGACCAAATAACGTATGACTATCTTAAAGGTCGTCGTTATGCTCAAGATATGGATTTAAAAATGCCACAATGGCAACAGTTGTATAGTGATGAAGACGCACATTTTGATAAAGTGATTCAATTAGACGTTTCAGATTTAGAGCCTCAAGTAACTTGGGGAACAAGTCCAGAAATGGGTGTTTCGTTTAGTACACCTTTCCCAGAGTCTAAAGATAGTAATGACGAACGAGCTTACCGTTACATGGATTTAAAACCTGGCCAGTTCGCTAAAGACATTCCTTTAGCCTACGTCTTTTTAGGTTCTTGTACGAATGCAAGGCTCTCTGATTTAATTGAAGCGAGTCATTTTGTAAAAGGCAAGAAAATTCATCCTAATATTACAGCGATTGTCGTTCCAGGTTCTCGTCAAGTAAAAAAAGAGGCAGAAGCACTAGGGCTTGACGTTATCTTTAAAGACGCAGGGTTTGAGTGGCGTGATCCTGGATGTAGTATGTGCTTAGGAATGAACCCAGATCAAGTCCCTGCTGGTGTCCATTGTGCTTCAACAAGTAATCGTAATTTTGAAGGTCGACAAGGAAAAGGTGCGAGAACACATCTTGTGTCCCCTGCTATGGCAGCAGCTGCAGCCATCCAAGGTCACTTTGTAGATGTAAGAAAGGAGATTGAAGCATAATGGAAATCAAACCTATCACTCAATATACAGGTAAAGTTGTTCCTTTATTTTATGACAATATTGATACAGACCAAATTATTCCGAAAGCCCATTTAAAACGTATTTCCAAAACGGGTTATGGCCCCTTTTTATTTGATGAATGGCGTTACCTCTCTGATGGTTCAGACAATCCAGACTTTATATTAAATGATGAAAACTATAAAGATGCAACCATTTTAATAACGGGTGATAACTTTGGGTGTGGTTCGAGTCGAGAACATGCCGCATGGGCGCTAAAAGATTTTGGTTTTCAAGTGATAATTGCTGAAAGTTTTAGTGATATTTTTTATATGAACTGTACAAAAAATGCACTTTTACCCATCAAATTAGACCAGAATGCACGAAAACATTTAGCTCAATTTAAAACCATTACTGTCGATCTCCCTCAACAAACTGTACAATCACCAGAACAAACTTTTCATTTTGAAATTGATTCAACATGGAAAGAAAAACTAGTGAACGGTCTTGATGACATCGCAATCACATTAAAATATGAAAAAGAAATAAAAGATTATGAACTTAAATATACTTAAGGAGTGAAAGAGATGTCTAATCTTCGAACAACTGTACATGCACAAGATGTGGATGATGCACACTTACGTCTTAAAAACATCGTAAAAGAAACACCTTTAGAAAAAGATCATTATTTATCGCTCAAATATCAATGTAATGTCTATTTAAAGCGTGAAGATTTGCAGTGGGTCCGTTCATTTAAGTTGCGAGGTGCCTATAATGCCATTGCAGTATTACCCAATGAACAAAGGATTCGTGGTATCACTTGTGCAAGCGCAGGAAATCATGCACAAGGTGTCGCATATACTGCGAAAAAACTGAATCTTCATGCCGTTATTTTTATGCCAGTGACAACGCCAAAACAAAAAGTTAATCAAGTTCAATTTTTTGGTGATGCCAATGTCGAAATTAAGCTCATTGGTGATACATTTGACGATTGCTTAAAGGCTGCGCTGGCATACACCACATCACATGGTATGACTTTTATCGATCCATTTAATAATGTACACACGATTGCTGGACAAGGCACTTTAGCTAAAGAAATGATTGAACAATCAGAAAAAGAGAATCTTAAAATCGACTATGTTTTCGGGGCCATCGGGGGTGGCGGACTCATGTCGGGTGTGTCTACTTATTTTAAATCCTATTCACCACAGACACAGATGATTGGCGTAGAACCTTTAGGCGCAAGTAGTATGTATCAGTCGATTAAACAAGGTCATGTTGTAACACTTGAAAACATTGATAAATTTGTAGATGGCGCCTCTGTAGCCCGTGTGGGAGACATTACATTTGATATTTGCCGTGAGACTTTAGATGATTACATCCAAGTAGATGAGGGTGCAGTGTGTTCTACGATATTAGACATGTATTCTAAGCAAGCAATCGTAGCTGAACCTGCTGGTGCGCTAAGTGTAAGCGCATTGGAACAATACAAAGATAAAATAAAAGGTAAAAATGTCGTATGTATCGTTTCTGGAGGAAATAATGATATCAATCGAATGAAAGAAATTGAAGAGCGCTCTCTTCTTTATGAAGAGATGAAACATTACTTTATCCTCAATTTTCCTCAACGTCCTGGTGCATTAAGAGAATTTGTTAATGATGTATTAGGACCCAATGATGATATTACAAAATTTGAGTATTTAAAAAAATCTTCCCAAAATACGGGAACTGTGATTATAGGTATTCAACTACAGAGACATACCGATTTAGAACAGCTCAAGCAGCACGTGAATCAGTTCGATCCGAAGAATATTTATATTAATGAAAATAAAATGCTCTACTCATTATTAATTTAGCGTTAATTCGCGATTAATAAACGTTCAGATGAAACTGTTACCTTATAAAAACTTGGTGAATGTTAAAGAGATATGACTGAAGTGTATTTTAAATATACATCAACCAATGTGTGAAACTATGATTAATCGGAAATGTGGAATAAATGATTCAATTTCACATTTCCGATTTTTGTTTGATGTATGCGAAATGTACTTTCCTCCTATTAATGACGAGACGTCTGAGAGAACAAGACGAGCCAAAGACGATAGGCTGAGGCTGCCTCTCGCAAAACGAAGTCATCTCATACGAAGTTTTATCATAGAAAGAAAGCGCTAAGACGATTTTCTAGTAAAAATCACCTTAGCGCTATTTATTTGGTTCTTCATTTTTTATGGTGGGATGACATAAGTCATCCTGCTTTTTTGTACAAAAATAGCGCAAATGCCTCTATAATTTTAAGTGACTAAACCAAAAATAAAGGAGACATATTGCGCCTATGTGTAATGATATATTAAAGTTACTAAAAATTAAAGATAATAATATTAAAATCACTAAAGTTGAAGAAGATGTAGTTATTAGAGGTAAGAAATCTAACGTCATCTTTGGTACCCTTTCATACAAGCCTATGACTTGTCCTCACTGTTATCATACGAATCCAAACCGAATACACAAACACGGAAAACGTTTATCGCGAATTACTTTTTTAAGATTCCAAGAGATAGCAGTGTATTTAAATCTGTTAAAACAACGTTTTAAATGTAGGGTTTGTGGTCGGACTTTTACTTCTAAAACAAATGTTGTTGAGGATAACTGTTTTATCTCAAACCATGTTCAGAAAGCCATTATAGATAAAGCAACACAAGTTCGCTCAGAAACTGATATCGCAAGTGATTGTAACGTTTCTGCATCTTCTGTAAAACGTGTGATTCATAAAGTAAGCAATACCACTTTTCAATAGTGAAATTGCTTAAATAGATTGCGTACCGAGTCGAGACTCCCGAGGCATAGAGCCGAAACCGAAAATCCATTTTGGCTTCTTATGAGCTACAATAAAAGCCAAAATTAGTTGAGGTAAGGCGCCTGGGAAAGCGAGACTCGAAGAAGCAATCGGAAGTTTGCGACTTAATTATTATAGACACATAACCACCATATAAAGTGTACAGCCGTTTTATCATGCAAAGGAAGCGCTAAGACGATTTTCTAGTAAAAATCACCTTAGCGCTATTTATTTTGAGATTAACGTTTTAACTTTTCTTCATATCCGTATGACTGGCTGCGTGGAATAGCATATCCATTGATGGTATTTAAATATAAAAAAAGAGACATACACAATGTCTCTTAGAAAATAACCTGGCACCGTCCTACTCTCGCGGAACGTCAGTCCGACTACCATCGGCGCTAAAGAGCTTAACTTCTGTGTTCGGCATGGGAACAGGTGTGACCTCTTTGCCATTGGCACCAGATTAAATTGAATGTTATACATTCAAAACTAGATCGTAAGTATACATTCACAAGTAAAACCTTATGAACAAATTTGATTAAGTCTTCGATCGATTAGTATTCGTCAGCTCCACGTATCACTACGCTTCCACCTCGAACCTATTTACCTCGTCATCTTCGAGGGATCTTATAACCGAAGTTGGGAAATCTCATCTCGAGGGGGGCTTCATGCTTAGATGCTTTCAGCACTTATCCCGTCCATACATAGCTACCCAGCTATGCCGTTGGCACGACAACTGGTACACCAGAGGTATGTCCATCCCGGTCCTCTCGTACTAAGGACAGCTCCTCTCAAATTTCCTACGCCCACGACGGATAGGGACCGAACTGTCTCACGACGTTCTGAACCCAGCTCGCGTACCGCTTTAATGGGCGAACAGCCCAACCCTTGGGACCGACTACAGCCCCAGGATGCGATGAGCCGACATCGAGGTGCCAAACCTCCCCGTCGATGTGAACTCTTGGGGGAGATAAGCCTGTTATCCCCGGGGTAGCTTTTATCCGTTGAGCGATGGCCCTTCCATGCGGAACCACCGGATCACTAAGTCCGTCTTTCGACCCTGCTCGACTTGTAGGTCTCGCAGTCAAGCTCCCTTATGCCTTTACACTCTATGAATGATTTCCAACCATTCTGAGGGAACCTTTGAGCGCCTCCGTTACACTTTAGGAGGCGACCGCCCCAGTCAAACTGCCCGCCTGACACTGTCTCCCAGCACGATAAGTGCTGCGGGTTAGAAATCCAATACAATTAGGGTAGTATCCCACCAGTGCCTCCACGTAAGCTAGCGCTCACGCTTCTAAGGCTCCTACCTATCCTGTACAAACTGTACCGAATTTCAATATCAGGCTACAGTAAAGCTCCACGGGGTCTTTCCGTCCTGTCGCGGGTAACCGGCATCTTCACCGGTACTATGATTTCACCGAGTCTCTCGTTGAGACAGTGCCCAAATCGTTACGCCTTTCGTGCGGGTCGGAACTTACCCGACAAGGAATTTCGCTACCTTAGGACCGTTATAGTTACGGCCGCCGTTTACTGGGGCTTCGATTCGTAGCTTCGCTTGTGCTAACCACTCCTCTTAACCTTCCAGCACCGGGCAGGCGTCAGCCCCTATACGTCACCTTACGGTTTAGCAGAGACCTGTGTTTTTGATAAACAGTCGCTTGGGCCTATTCACTGCGGCTCTTCAGAGCGTGAACCCCAAAGAGCACCCCTTCTCCCGAAGTTACGGGGTCATTTTGCCGAGTTCCTTAACGAGAGTTCGCTCGCTCACCTTAGAATTCTCATCTTGACTACCTGTGTCGGTTTGCGGTACGGGCACCGATATTCTAGCTAGAGGCTTTTCTCGGCAGTGTGAAATCAACGACTCGAGGAAACAATTTCCTCTCCCCATCACAGCTCAATCTTAATGAGTGCCGGATTTGCCTAACACTCAATCTTACTGCTTGGACGTGCACTCCAACAGCACGCTTCGCCTATCCTACTGCGTCCCCCCATCGCTTAAAACGAATATTGGTGGTACAGGAATATCAACCTGTTATCCATCGCCTACGCCTGTCGGCCTCAGCTTAGGACCCGACTAACCCAGAGCGGACGAGCCTTCCTCTGGAAACCTTAGTCAATCGGTGGACGGGATTCTCACCCGTCTTTCGCTACTCACACCGGCATTCTCACTTCTAAGCGCTCCACATGTCCTTGCGATCATGCTTCAACGCCCTTAGAACGCTCTCCTACCATTGTCCTACGGACAATCCACAGCTTCGGTAATATGTTTAGCCCCGGTACATTTTCGGCGCAGTGTCACTCGACTAGTGAGCTATTACGCACTCTTTAAATGATGGCTGCTTCTAAGCCAACATCCTAGTTGTCTGGGCAACGCCACATCCTTTTCCACTTAACATATATTTTGGGACCTTAGCTGGTGGTCTGGGCTGTTTCCCTTTCGAACATGGACCTTATCACCCACGTTCTGACTCCCAAGTTAAATTATTTGGCATTCGGAGTTTGTCTGAATTCGGTAACCCGAGAGGGGCCCCTCGTCCAAACAGTGCTCTACCTCCAATAATCATCACTTGAGGCTAGCCCTAAAGCTATTTCGGAGAGAACCAGCTATCTCCAAGTTCGATTGGAATTTCTCCGCTACCCTCAGTTCATCCGCTCACTTTTCAACGTAAGTCGGTTCGGTCCTCCATTCAGTGTTACCTGAACTTCAACCTGACCAAGGGTAGATCACCTGGTTTCGGGTCTACGACCAAATACTCATTCGCCCTATTCAGACTCGCTTTCGCTACGGCTCCACATTTTCTGCTTAACCTTGCATCAGATCGTAACTCGCCGGTTCATTCTACAAAAGGCACGCCATCACCCATTAACGGGCTCTGACTACTTGTAAGCACACGGTTTCAAGTTCTCTTTCACTCCCCTTCCGGGGTACTTTTCACCTTTCCCTCACGGTACTGGTTCACTATCGGTCACTAGAGAGTATTTAGCCTTAGGAGATGGTCCTCCTAGATTCCGACGGAATTTCACGTGCTCCGTCGTACTCAGGATCCACTCAAGAGGGTATTCGTTTTCGACTACAGGATTATTACCTTCTCTGATTAACCTTTCCAGGTTATTCGTCTAACAAATACTTTTGTAACTCCGTATAGAGTGTCCTACAACCCCAACAAGCAAGCTTGTTGGTTTGGGCTCTTCCCGTTTCGCTCGCCGCTACTCAGGGAATCGATTTTTCTTTCTCTTCCTCCGGGTACTAAGATGTTTCAGTTCTCCGGGTCTACCTTCTCACATACTATGAATTCATATGCGGATAACACGACATAACTCGTGCTGGGTTCCCCCCATTCGGAAATCTCTGGATCAAAGCTTACTTACAGCTCCCCAAAGCATATCGTCGTTAGTAACGTCCTTCATCGGCTTCTAGTGCCAAGGCATCCACCGTGCGCCCTTAATAACTTAATCTTTTATGATTGAGCTTTTACTCAATTCACCAGTTATTAATTATGTGAGTCGTCTGTCGACGACTAGCGATAATTTTGTTTCAAGCTTTCGCTTGTCACTCGGTTTTGCTTGGTAAAATCTATACTTACTTATCTAGTTTTCAATGTACAATCGTTGAATCCTCAAATGAATGAGCATTCAAAACTGAATACAATATGTCATGTTAATTCCGTCTATCACCTGTTGGTGATATTTCCGTATATTATCCTTAGAAAGGAGGTGATCCAGCCGCACCTTCCGATACGGCTACCTTGTTACGACTTCACCCCAATCATTTGTCCCACCTTCGACGGCTAGCTCCAAAATGGTTACTCCACCGGCTTCGGGTGTTACAAACTCTCGTGGTGTGACGGGCGGTGTGTACAAGACCCGGGAACGTATTCACCGTAGCATGCTGATCTACGATTACTAGCGATTCCAGCTTCATGTAGTCGAGTTGCAGACTACAATCCGAACTGAGAACAACTTTATGGGATTTGCTTGACCTCGCGGTTTCGCTGCCCTTTGTATTGTCCATTGTAGCACGTGTGTAGCCCAAATCATAAGGGGCATGATGATTTGACGTCATCCCCACCTTCCTCCGGTTTGTCACCGGCAGTCAACTTAGAGTGCCCAACTTAATGATGGCAACTAAGCTCAAGGGTTGCGCTCGTTGCGGGACTTAACCCAACATCTCACGACACGAGCTGACGACAACCATGCACCACCTGTCACTTTGTCCTCCGAAGAGGAAAACTCTATCTCTAGAGCGGTCAAAGGATGTCAAGATTTGGTAAGGTTCTTCGCGTTGCTTCGAATTAAACCACATGCTCCACCGCTTGTGCGGGTCCCCCGTCAATTCCTTTGAGTTTCAGTCTTGCGACCGTACTCCCCAGGCGGAGTGCTTAATGCGTTAGCTGCAGCACTAAGGGGCGGAAACCCCCTAACACTTAGCACTCATCGTTTACGGCGTGGACTACCAGGGTATCTAATCCTGTTTGATCCCCACGCTTTCGCACATCAGCGTCAGTTGCAGACCAGAAAGCCGCCTTCGCCACTGGTGTTCCTCCATATCTCTGCGCATTTCACCGCTACACATGGAATTCCACTTTCCTCTTCTGCACTCAAGTTTTCCAGTTTCCAATGACCCTCCACGGTTGAGCCGTGGGCTTTCACATCAGACTTAAAAAACCGCCTACGCGCGCTTTACGCCCAATAATTCCGGATAACGCTTGCCACCTACGTATTACCGCGGCTGCTGGCACGTAGTTAGCCGTGGCTTTCTGGTTAGGTACCGTCAAGACGTGCACAGTTACTTACACATTTGTTCTTCCCTAACAACAGAGCTTTACGATCCGAAGACCTTCATCACTCACGCGGCGTTGCTCCGTCAGGCTTTCGCCCATTGCGGAAGATTCCCTACTGCTGCCTCCCGTAGGAGTCTGGACCGTGTCTCAGTTCCAGTGTGGCCGATCACCCTCTCAGGTCGGCTACGTATCGTCGCCTTGGTAGGCCGTTACCCCACCAACTAGCTAATACGGCGCGGGTCCATCTATAAGTGACAGCAAGACCGTCTTTCACTGTTGAACCATGCGGTTCAACATGTTATCCGGCATTAGCCCCGGTTTCCCGGAGTTATTCCAGTCTTATAGGTAGGTTACCCACGTGTTACTCACCCGTCCGCCGCTAACTTCAAAGGAGCAAGCTCCTCGTCCGTTCGCTCGACTTGCATGTATTAGGCACGCCGCCAGCGTTCATCCTGAGCCAGGATCAAACTCTCCATAAAAGAAGTAAGCTTGATATAGCTCGTTTGATTGATTAAGTCAATCACTCTTTAAAGTACGTTGAAGTACTCAAATTATCGGAATTAACGTTGACATATTGTCATTCAGTTTTCAATGTTCATTTCATTTTGATTAAATGGAGCGGGTGATGGGAATCGAACCCACAACATCAGCTTGGAAGGCTGAGGTTTTGCCATTAAACTACACCCGCTTATTAAATTAAATTGGTTGATGCGGCCGAGAGGACTTGAACCTCCACGGGATTTCTCCCACTAGGCCCTCAACCTAGCGCGTCTGCCATTCCGCCACGACCGCTTGGAATCAAACGATAGGTTTTTTCAGAACGTTATTCATTATATAATACGCTTTTATAAGTGTCAACACTTTTTTAACATTAATTTAATGTTTGTCATCTTACTTTAACACATTAAATTAGCGACGTATTTTAGAATACTACACAACTCGTTCCATGTCAAACAATTTTTTTCTCTTAAAACATTTAAAGAACTTCTTGTTTTGACGACTTTTTCATTATAATAAGGTGGTCCATTTTTGTCAACAAAATTTTTATAAAAAACAAAAATAGCATTCAATCATTGTGATGATTAACATAAGTACTGTTAATCAATGGTTTGAAATGATTGAATGCCTGTGTAATTTAAATCTCAAACTGCATAAATCTTTATCCTATGACAATACAGGACTCTGAAATTTTTAGTCTACAGATTACATGAATTGCCTTTAGTCTCTCTGTTCATACGTTATCTGCGTTGACGTAATAATTTTAAACGACCTCCACATTTTCCACATCGCATTTTTTCGATATTTACACTTCTTATCCGTTGAAATTTGGTCTGGCATGAAAGACATTGATATTCATACTTAACTCTAGATTGATAGCTTTCTATTGGTTGACAAAAACGAGGTGCCTTGACCTTTTCAGCTAATAATTTAAAATCTCAATCTTTATGTTGATAGCCTTTTCCTTCAATGTGCAAAAAATAATGGCATAATTCATGTTTAATAATATCTATTAAGGCTTGCTTGCCATATGTTTCATATTGCTTCGGATTAATTTCAATATGATGCGACTCTAACATATATCTGCCACCCGTTGTTCTGAGTCGTTTATTAAAGAACACTCGATGTTGAAATGGCTGATTAAAATCATTCATTGCAATACTTTCTGTTAATTTTTGTAGCTCTTGATTATTCATTAGGATTAATCATAGTCAATGCAACTTTTCCTTTTTGTTGATCAATTTGTTCTATCCAAACTTCAACAATATCTCCTACACTAACGATGTCCATTGGGTGTTTTACAAACTTTTTGGCTAATTTTGAAATATGAACTAACCCATCTTGTTTCACACCAATATCTACAAAAGCGCCAAAGTCGACAACATTTCGAACTGTCCCATTCAGTTTCATCCCTTTTGATAAGTCTTCAATAGATAAAACGTCCGATTTGAGTTCTGGTGTCTCAAAATCATCCCTTGGATCACGATGTGGCGCAATTAATGACTTAATAATATCTTCTAAAGTTGGAACACCAATATTTAAAGCATTGGCTTGCGTTGCAATACCAACTTGCTTTAATTTTTCTATTGCTTTGGCACTGCCAATTTCTGATATTTCTAAACCGACTAATTCTAACAACTGGTAGGTCGCAGGATAACTTTCAGGATGTATTGCTGTATTATCAAGTGGTTCTTTGCCTTCGACGATTCGTAAAAAGCCGATACTTTGTTCAAATGTTTTGGCACCTAAACGTTTGACTTTATTCAATTGTTTATGATGTGTTATTGCACCGTTTTCTTCTCTATATGCAACAATATTCTCAGCAATTTGTCGAGATAAACCTGACACGTGCTGTAACAACGTACTTGACGCTGTATTAACATCAACACCGACTTGGTTTACGGCCGTTTCAACCACAAAATCTAAAGCGCCACCTAACGCTTTTTGATTTACATCATGCTGATATTGTCCAACGCCAATAGATTTTGGATCAATTTTTACAAGCTCACTTAAAGGATCTTGAACACGTCTCGCAATGGACACAGCACTTCTTTCTTCTACTTGAAAGTCCGGAAATTCCGCTCTTGCAATGTCTGATGCAGAGTAAACAGAAGCCCCCGCTTCATTGACGATAATATATTTCAAGTCAAGTTGATTTTCTTGAATCATATTCGCAACAAATTGTTCTGTTTCTCTACTTGCTGTACCATTACCTATTGCTACCAAGTCAATATGGAATGCTTTCACTATTTCTAAAAATGTGCGCTCAGCTTCTTTGATTTTCGAAACTGGAGGGTGTGGATATATCACCGATTTTTCTATGAAAGTGCCATAAGGATTTACCACTGCTAATTTACAACCCGTTCTAAAAGCTGGGTCTACCCCTAAAATTTGTTTATTCTTTAATGGCGGTTGTAGTAACAGACTTTTTAGATTTTCACTAAATAAGTGAATCGCTTGGGTTTCGGCACGCTCAGTTAAATCGCCTCGAATTTCTCTTTCAATTGAAGGAAATATTAAACGTTTCATTGCGTCATCAATTGCGTTTTCAACGTAAGCTGTTAAATCATTTTGCGCTTTAAGTTCTAACTTTTTAATATTTTGCGTAAGCTCTAAAAGGTTGGCTTCAATTTTAATTTGTAAAACTTTTTCTGATTCACCACGATTCATCGCTAATATACGATGATTTGCGACTTTGCGTAGTGGCTCTTGATAATCATAATACATTTCAAATGTCGCTTTTTCATCTTCCGCATTTTTCTTTTTCTGCGAAGTAATATTCGCTGTTTTTAGCGTTTGACTTAAAATTTGTTTTCGATATTGCGGATGATCTGCTATTTTCTCAGCGATAATGTCTTGTGCACCTTGCAATGCATCTTCAACTGAAGATACTTCATCATTGATAAATTCAGATGCTTTTTCCTCAATATTCGCATTTTGTTGTTGTAGATATAGCCACTCTGCTAAAGGTTCTAACCCTTTTCTTTTAGCTTCTGTAGCACGTGTCTTTTTCTTTTGTTTGAAGGGTCGATATAAATCTTCGACACGCTGCAATTTTGTTTGCTTTTGGATTTCATTTTTTAGCTCAGCTGTTAATAAGCCCTGTTGCTCTATATTATGGATGACTTCATCTTTTCTTTTTTGAAGATTTTCCATATATTGATATTCATCGGCTATTTGTTTAATTTCAACTTCATCTAGGCCACCGGTTATTTCCTTTCGGTAACGCGCGATAAAAGGTACTGTGTTTTTCTCCTCTAACAACTGCAATACAGCGTTAATATGTTTGATTGGAAATTGATATTTATTATGTATGTCTTGAACAAAATGATTGGTCAAGTTAAATCCCCACTTTCTCGTTTCTCATTCTTCATTATTGTAACATTCACATTTAAAAGTTGATAGTTTAATCCAAAGCACTCAAAATAGATGCTTCTTGTAAAAAATAATCGCTATTTTTAATTTTTAAAAAAAGTAAAAAAAGGCTAGGATATCAATCCCAAAATAAATAGAGCCTGGGACATAAATACCAAAATAAATAGCTCGAAGATGATTTTGATAAAAATCGTCTTCGAGCTTCCTTTTTATTGTCATGCTTCGTATTATATAGGCTCGCTTTCCGAGGGGACAGCCTCAGCCTGTAGTCTTCGGCTCGTCCTGTTCCCTCAGGAGTCTCGCTATAAATACTTCGCTTATATATGTAATCATTCACCATTATACTTAAAAAAATAAGGCACTTTCGTATAATTTAATTCATCACAACAAAAACTAAATTAACGAGGTGCCTAAGGAAATTAGTCGCATCTAGTGCGGCTAAACTGATGATAAAAGGAAAAAATCCGAGATTTTTCGTTTTTTACGAAAACCTCGGATTTCATCGATTATTGAGACAATTTTGTCTCAGGCTCTTCCTTTTTACGATATGACTTCGTTTTTACACGTCATCATTTACTTTTATAGTTAAAAAATGTTAATCTATCAGATTTATTTTTTTGCTGCTTCTTGCAATTTTTTTATAGCGGTTCTTTGTAAACGTGATACATGCATTTGGCTTAAACCGATACGCTCTCCAGTTTCTTTTTGACTCAATCCATCTATAAAAGTACACTGGATAATTTCTCGCTCACGATCAGATAAAATAGGTAAAATCCGTTCAAGTATCATACGTTTTTCAGTTAAGTCGAAATTTTCATCTTGTTGTCCCATAATATCTAATAATGTAACCGTTGAACCGTCTTTATCCGCTTCGATGGAATGATCCACACTCAGTGCATTATAACTCTGACCCATTTCCATCGCTTCAAGAACGTCCTCTTCTGAAACTTCAAGTCTATCAGCGATTTCACTGATTGAAGGTGATCGTTCTAATTCGTTCGTTAATTCATCGCTGACCTTTTTAATCCTCGGTCCTATTTCTTTTATTCTACGTGGGACATGGACACTCCATGTTTTATCACGTAAATATCGCTTAATTTCACCTATAACAGTCGGAACCAAGAAAGCTTCGAATTTTCTATCAAAAGATAAATCAAATCGATTAATCGCGCCTATAAGTCCAACCATACCCACTTGCACTAAATCTTCATGATGCGATTGGCATTTTGAGTATTTATAGGCTAAGGATTCAATTAACTTTTCGTAGTGTTTAACGAGCTTTTCTTGCGCCTCTTCGTCATGATGCTCTTGATGTGCTTGAATCCATTGGTTGATTTGTTCAGGTGAAACAGCGTTAGCTGATTTCGACTCTTTCGCCATTATTTCGCACCTGCTCTTTTCTAATATACTTAATCATACTAATCGTAACACCAGTTTCTTTATCAACTGTCACTTCATCCATCAACGATTCGATTAAGAATAAACCTAAGCCACCTTCTCTTAAAAAGTCAATATTTTCATTTTCTTGGTAAGGGCCTAGATTTTGTTTAGTCTCTTGGTAGTTAAAGCTATCACCTTGATCAGAAACAATGATTTTAATACGATCTGGTTCAAGTTCAAAACCAACATTGATGTAGCCTTTTTCTTCTTTGCCTTTGTATGCATGTTTCACTGCATTCGTCACAGCTTCACTTACAGCAATCTTTGCGTCTTCAATATCATCATAAGTCGCACCTGCACGTGTAAAAACTCCAGAAAGTGTTAAACGAATTAAACTCACATATTCAGCTGAAGCAGGAAGTCTCATTTCAATGAAATCATTTGCATGTGTCATTTTATTCGACCTCCGTTCCTTCGTTGACATGCATTAAATCATCAAGACCTGTAATTTCAAATAATCGTTTAATCCTATCATTCACACCTAAAATATATAATTCTTTTTCATGTTGATTTAAAGCTTTTAAAGTCCCGACAAATAAACCTAGTCCAGTTGAATCCATGTAGGTCAAATTTTCTAAGTTTACATAAATATCGTGTGTCCCTGCTTGTCGAATGGGCACCAACACTTTTTCTAACTCTGACACAGTTGCAACGTCAAGTTCACCAGCTACTGAAATATCATAATGCGTCTTGTGTTCTTGCGTTTCTATATTAAGGTTCATTATTGATTACACTCCTACGTTTATTCTCTACTTAACTTTCTTACCCATTTCTAATCAATTGTAATCTTACTATCTTATTTAATGTACGCGCTTAATAATAAGTATTGTAAGATCATCACGTTTACCAGACTTTTGTACTCTTAAAAGCTCTTCGTATAAAAGTTGAACAATATCTTGTGGATGCAATGATTTATATTCAAGGATAAAATCAAGGATATTTTGTGTATTGATGAAATGTCCATCCTCTTTGCGTATTTCAGTCACACCGTCTGTGAAAATAATAATCATATCATCAATTTCAATCGCTATCTCTTGCTGTTGATAACGAACGTGAGGGCTTACACCTAAAACGCGGCCCCGTACTGTAATTTCTTCAAATTCATTGGTTTTTGCTCTAAAAATATACCCCGGCTCATGTCCAGCAGAGCTACAGTAAAGCACATGGTTTAAATCTTCGTATAAACCATAAAACATTGTGACAAACATGTTCTGATTAATATTTTTTTCAACTACACGATTTAAGCGCTTCAAACCATCATTAGGCAATTGAGAGTGGCCATAAGAATCCATACCAAATTTAATCATACTCATTGCCAATGCTGCCGGGATGCCTTTACCTATGACATCAGCAACAGCAAAACTCATCGTACCATCTTTATGATCAATCAAGTTAAAATAGTCGCCGCTCACATGTTGTGCTGCAACTGAAATGACACCAATTTGAATGCTATCAAATTGAGGGATGTTTGTTTTTAACATCGTTTGTTGTAATCTTGAAGCTACATCTAACTCTTTGTCATGAACTTCAACTTTGTTAACTAAATTTTTATAATCTTGATAATTATAGCCGAAGCTTTCAACGACTGTCTTTAAAACGTCTAAGCTCTCAATCATCTCTGATTGACTTAATGAATTGTTTTTAAAAAACTGTTTATGTATACACACAAAATCTTCAGGTACTAATGCATCGTCTCGTAAATCCTTCGAAAATGATTGCGCTTGTTTCAATACTTTTTCTCTATTTTCGTGCTTTAAAAATTGACGCACGAGTTCGAAATAGCGCAATTTGCTTTCTTCCGACATTAGACGTCCCCCTTCACTTTATAAAAGCTAAAAGGCTTTAGGAGAGTTGTCCTAAAGCCTATTTATGATGATTCATGTTCAGTCCTAAACTAATACCAAGTGCGTAATTAACTTCTTTCATCTTTTCTTCAGATAAAAATGTTAATTTCTCTTTAAGTCTCTTCTTATCGACCGTTCGAATTTGTTCTAATAAGATGACAGAATCTTTGTCGAGCTTATATTTATTTTTTTCTATTTCTACATGCGTTGGTATTTTAGCTTTATTAATCCGACCAGTAATTGCTGCGACAATAACAGTTGGACTGTATTTATTTCCAGTGTCATTCTGAATAATAACTACGGGCCTTACTCCCCCCTGTTCAGAGCCCTGTACTGGTGATAAATCTGCTAAGTAAACGTCCCCGCGCTTCATTTAGTCATCCTTATAATCTGATAACAAGTGTGATTCATTACAATCACAGGCTTCACATTCAACTGAATATGCTTCAGTTGCTAGGGAGAGATTCAAATCTGCCATTTGAACATAGCCTTCTTTTAAAGATTGTTCTAAATTTTTAAATCTTGTTTGATTGAATGCTGACATAAATAGGACCTCCATATCAATACAACACATTAAAAAATTCTCTGATTACTGATTATAATATCAAAAATCAGTCGGAAGTACCATACTATTTTAATAATTCGTTCGAGATTTCGGTCATTTCTTTTGTCACATATTGACGCGCGATACGTCTGCCTAAATTACAAAGGACTTCATAATTAATTGTTTGCTGTTGTGCTGCTAAAGCTTCAACAGATTGTGATGTGTGTGCCTGGTTATCAATTAAAATCACTTCATCACCGAGCTGTGTATGTCCGGGCACACGAATTGCTGTCTGATCCATGCTTACACGTCCAACCACTTCACATTGGAAAGCACCTAAACGCACATGTGCATGTTGCATTGAACGTAAATAACCATCTGCATACCCAATAGGAAGTAAAGCAACATGCATATCTTCTGGGGCCTTAAATGTATGACCATAGCCGATACCTTCACCTTTACGGACATGTTTAACTTGCATCACTTGTGACACTAACTTTGCTGAAGGCTTCAGCTTAGCTGTTGCCTTTTCTTCTATGAAAGTTGAAGGATAATAACCGTACAAAGCGATACCAGCTCTAAAGGCATTACATAATGCAGGATCAAAACGTAATGCACCAGCAGAGTTTTGTATATGAATATACGGTGGATGGTCAGTGCTTTCAATCATTTCTTCAAAACGTGTATATTGTTGTTGCGCGGAATCATCATCCTCATCTGCCGAATGAAAATGCGAAAAAGCTCCTTCAAACACCAATAAATCATGTGCTTCTATCATTGCTTTCACTTCATGATACGTTTCTATATCTTTAATCCCTAATCGATTCATTCCAGTATCCAATTTAATGTGCATCCATAAAGATTTATCTGTATCACTATCGATATATGAAATTGCCGCTTCTAACCATGATTTTGAAGGAACGGCTACCGCAACACGATGTTGAATCGCTTTGTTAATTGCATCAGGTGGTATGCTTGATAAAATTAAAATCTTCTCTTTAATACCATGCATTCGTAGCTCTATCGCCTCATCTAACGTTGCTACACAAAAGAACTCTGCCCCTAATTGACTAAGATGCTGAGCAATTTGTATACTGCCTAAACCATAAGCATTTGCTTTAACAACAGGCATCAATGTTTTATTCGGTTGCAGTTTTGTTAATGCATAATAATTTTCTGTAATTGCATCTAAATCTATTTTCAATGTGGTGGTACGATAATACTTTTCTGACATTCAAGTCACCTTCCTCAATTATTAAAGCGCATTCCGCTATGTTCCTATTCATCTTTTTCTAAAATCACTTGACTCACGGCATACTGTTCTGTGTGCGTAATGGATACATGGACTTTAAACCCTTCATATTGTATCGTAGGTTTCCCCATTTCATCATTTTCACAATGAACATCCTGAAATGACACGCTTTCCCCTATACCTGTGCCTAATGCTTTGCTAAAAGCTTCTTTTACAGCAAAACGTCCAGCTAAAAACTCAAGCCGCCTTCTTTCTGATTGGATATTGTTGAAAGTTTCTCGCTCCCCAGAGGTTAAAACTCTATCTGGAAAACGGCTTTGGCGACTTAGTATTTTACGCATCCGTGACATTTCAACTAAATCTATTCCTATTCCAAATATCATGAAATCTCTTCATCTCCATCATTCATCTGATTCGACGTCGCATTCTGAGGAAGATCAAGGTCATTTTGACTTTCCTGTTTTATAAATTTCATTATTTTTAATGCGACTTGCTTATCAATATAAGATACTTGGTGATTTCCGCCTGCAGTAGAAAGCGTTAATGTTGCGAGATGAAATTTCCTCATAATCCATCCTTCATTTAAATCCACATTTTGAATTCTAAAGAGAGGAATCGTATCTTGCCTGATAAATATAAACCCTTCTCTCACTGTAATTAGATCTTTTGTATAGTGATATCCAAATATTCGATATTGATAAATAGGATTTAACCATACATATATAATAAGGTACAACAGCCATATTACAGCAATCAAACCACTTAAAACAAGCATCCATTTATTCCACTCTAAATAAAAAGCTGCCACAAGACTCGCAATGAGTACCATCAAGATGATTGTAGCAACTATCACTGCTACAACTCGCATTGCTTTAGGACCCTGCTTACTCATTTTTTCCATGATACGCTGTTGCACCTCCTAAATACCATTGATTATAAGCCTTCGCTTTATCTTTATCTTCAAAATTTAATCCAACTTTTTTATTGATTGAGCCACTTGCTAAAATAAATCGAAAATGTGTCAGGCTTGCTCGTCGCATAAAAGGATGTGCACTTTCTTGATAACCTAAAACTTTGTCTTTTTTAAAGTAAGTCGTTTTAAATCCAAATCCTGTTACTTTACATACCGACGCCTCATCTTTACTGAAGTATGCGCCAGAATAAAGTGTCGCAATCCAACTGTGTAATACGAAATAAGCAATGATAATGACAGTCGGTATCCAAATCCATGTCCATAAATAATCATTAAGCGCCCATACGATAGCTATAAGAATGAGCGAAATTATCCAAAAACGTCTATGAAACCCACGCCACGGCATCCCTTTTTCAACTTGATGAAAAGCCATATCCGGAACTAATGATGAAATTAACGTTTGTGCTTCTTTTTGTTTGATAAATGGTAACACCGTGATGCGACCAGTGATCGTATCGTCTTCTGTATCCGAATCCATGTCACTTGTAATAATAAATGCATATTCCGTATAACCAAGCATGTGTCTAATAAATGACTTTTCTTCTTCAATCGCTTGAATTCTTGAAATTGGAAGGGTCATAGTTTTTACATTAAACAAACCATATTTAACTTTTAAGAAATCGCCATTGCGAATAAGGGTGAATTGATAAAATCGAATCATATTCATCAACACACCGGCAATATAGGCAATGAATAAAATCGCAAAAATAACGATAAACGTGGCAATTGTAATATGCGATACAAAACCGTTGACTTGAGAAAAGATTTTATCCCGAGGAATCACATCGGAGAGCGCTGACAGTATTGGTAATATCGTAAGTAATGCGACAAAAAGCGCCCCACTCGTCATACTCATGAATAATAAATTTTTCAATGATAATTGATAAACGTGTATATCTTCATGTTGGGCATTGTTAGCAGTCGTATCCTCAAGTTGAATATGTTCATTCACTGTTTCAACTGTTTCAGTTTTTTCAATTTCGCGCTTCGTTTTTTCTATTTCTTGTTGAATCCAAACGCTTTGTTGCTTTGTGACCATGTCTAAGGTTATGCCATCGCTAGGTGTTTTAATCGTAAGTTTTACGCCCCCCTACAAGTTGATGGACAATATTTTGAGTGATATCAACAGATTGTATACGCTTAATATTCAATTCTTTACGTTCTAAATTAAAAAGACCGCTTGTAAGTACAAAATATTCATTCTCTATCCAATAACGAGTACGAAAAATTTCAACAGAACGTCTTAAAAAACTCAATACAAACAAAATTGTAAGAATTCCAGGCCAAACATAGTTTTTTAAATCTGTAAAATCAAATGAATCTAATTGAAATATAAGAAAGACAACAATCAATATAAAATTATCTTTAATTGCCGTAATCAATGACAATATATATGAAATCGGATGCAATTTTTGCGGACTATACATCTGCATCACCACCTTTAAGTCGGTTGACACAATAGACTTCAATACGTTTCGCATCTTCACCGAGAACGAGAGGAAGTTGGATACTATGACCCGCGGTAGTACAATGCAACTGTTGCAATTGATAATGCCTTTGTAACGGTCCATTTTCACGCGAAATACTTTGAATCCGCTCTATTTGAATGACTTCATATTTTCTAAACCACCATCGTTTTTGAATTTCAATATGATGCGCTGTTAAGCGATATGTATAATAGCGATAATAAATAAACGGCTTTACTATAAAATAGATAAGCGCCATGACTGCTACTACGGCAAAGAGGTATATCATATTCATCCATAAGTCATAATATAACCATAGCCAACTCGCAACGCCAATCAAGACGATTACGACGCAACATTGTATGACACTTAATATTTTCATATATGTCAATGCCACCTTTGGGGGGTGAAGAAATTCAAATTCCATAATGATTTAACACTCCTCAATAAATTTAGCATCATTATATCACAAATCTTTATGTAGGCTGAATGCATTCCAATGCCTTTTCAAGTGCATTTTACTTTTTGAACATGATTAAAAGAGGCCAAACAATGCCTAACAGATGCGTTATAGACACCACTCATCAGTGTCTGCTTCAACGCTTCTGTATACCTGATTGTCTAACCTCTTTAAAATTAATGGTCATCATCACAACACAATGACGTACTTTAACTAATAGTCATATTGTACGGATTGTTTATAATAAAGTTGCCTATTTTTGATGATCTGCAAAAGTGCGGCCCTTCTTCACTTTCGTTTCTCTTTTATGTTTAAAGTTACCTTTTTTGTTGTTATTATTTTGTTTAAAATTGCGGTTTGATTTAGAGTGACGCTTATTATTGCCTACTTTACGATTTCCTTTTGGTGAACGATTTTTACGTGCTAAAGGTTTTTCAAATGTAAGTTGTACTTCAACTTCATCATTTGATTCAACAAGTTCTTGTAATAATGCTGTGACAAGTTCTGTTTGATCGTAAGTTTCTAATAATTGTTTCGCAATATTTTCTACACGTGGTTCTTTATCAGCTTCCATCCAATTTTGAACCTTACTCTTAATTTCATCTTCACGAGCTTTTAAAACTTCTTTACGATGTGGCGGTCTTAATGCGCGCATTTGACGACGATTCGTTTGCTCGATTTGACGGATATAATCCATTTCAATTGGGTTAACAAAAGTAACAGCGATACCATGTTTACCTGCACGTCCTGTACGACCAATACGGTGTGTATAGCTTTCAGTATCTTGAGGGATATCAAAGTTATAAACGTGGCTTACACCTGAAATATCAAGTCCTCTCGCCGCCACATCTGTAGCTACTAAAATATCGATTTGATCATTTTTAAATTTTTTCAAAACTTCAAGACGTTTCGCCTGTGTAATATCACCGTGTAAACCTTCTGCTTTATAACCTTTAGATAATAATGCACTTGTTAACTCATCTACACGACGTTTTGTACGTCCAAATACAATAGCTAATTCAGGTTGATGAACGTCTAAGAAGTTCGTAAACGTATCAAATTTCTCTAATTCTTTCACAATTGTATAATACTCATCAATTTGTGGATCAGAAATTTCATTGTTCATCGTTTTAATAATTCTTGGTGACTTCATGAATTTTTGAACCAATTCTTGTATTGCCTTTGGCATTGTTGCTGAGAACAACATTGTCTGACGGTTTTCAGATGGTAATTTATCCATAATATAACGCATATCGTCGATGAAGCCCATATTCATCATTTCATCCGCTTCATCCAAAATTAATGTTTCGATAGATTGCGTTTTTAAAGTACGACGATTAAGGTGATCAATCACACGCCCTGGTGTACCTACAACGATTTGTGGTCCACGTTTTAAAGATTTAATTTGACGATCAATTGGCATACCGCCAAAAACAGTGACAACTTGAACTTTTTGCCCACGACTAAATTCTCTCAATTGTTCAGCCACTTGCATCGCTAATTCACGTGTCGGTGCTAAGATTAAAGCACGCACACCTTCTTTTCCAATTACTTTTTCAATAAGTGGAATACCAAACGCACCTGTTTTTCCTGTTCCAGTTTGCGCTTGTCCTAATATATCGATGTTTTCGAGTGCATATGGGATACTATCTTTTTGGATGGGTGTCGGCTCTGTAAAACCCATTGCCTCGAGGGTTTCAGCTGTACGTTCTGAAACACCTAAATTTGTAAAATTTTGCAAAGTAATTCTCCTTTTTTGAATCATAATTCTCATATATTTTTGTCAAATAAGTTTAATCTAACTTCTACATATTACCATCTTAGCCACAATACCGCAATAAACGAAAAATCAATATCATTTAAATTCTTATACATTTTCTAAGGATTTAAATGATATTGCTAACAACTAAAATGAGACTGATATTAAACTTTTTAGGTTACGCCTTTACAAGCGCCTCGACCACTTCTTCTAGACGCATGCCTCTTGATGCTTTAACAAGAACAACGTCACCTTGATCTACAATAGAAGTCAAATAACGAATCATCTTCTCTTTTGTATCAAAATGAATCGCTTCGTCCACATGATGTTTTCCTTTTTCATGAATTTCCATTGCCGCCTCACCAAACGTATACAGACCATTAATCCCTTTACCGTCCAAATATTGACCGACACTTGCGTGCATGATTTTAGATTGTGCCCCTAGCTCTAAAACATCACCTAAAATTAATATTTTATTACCTTCTAAAAGTGTCAATGTTTCAATGGCAGCTTTCATACTTGTAGGGCTTGCATTATACGCATCATTGATAATCAATGCACCATTTTTAGCTTTAAATTTTTGCATACGCATGTCAGTCAACTGTAATTGATTGAGTTGTTGTTGGATTTCATCGTGTTGAATATTTAAAGCACGTGCAACCGTAATCGCAATGGCTGCATTTCGCATATTGTGTTCGCCTAACACTGGGATTGAGTATTGTTCATTGTCATTTAATTTAAATACAATTCCTTCATCATGATGCGAAACAATTTCACATTGTACATCATTGGAAGCATTTCGCCCAATGCTGATGACTTTAGCTGATTCTAAAGTGTCAACATGAGGTTGCAATAAAGGCTCGTCCCCATCATATATGAAGTAGCCTCCTGGTTTTAAACCTTTAACGATTTCAAACTTAGCTTTTGCGATGCCTTCACGTGAACCCAAATCTTGCAGATGTGACTCACCAATGTTCGTTATAATCGCAAAATCCGGTTGTGCAATTGTAGATAACAATTCAATTTCGTGAAAACCAGACATTCCCATTTCTAAAATCGAAATTTCTGTATCTTTATTTAGATTTAAAATTGTTAACGGCATACCGATTTCATTATTGTAATTGCCCTGTGTCTTTTGTACACGGTAATGTCCGGCTAAGACATTTTCAATCATATCTTTCGTTGTCGTTTTACCGTTAGAACCAGTAACAGCAATAACAGTTGGAGATACATATTGAAGATAAGCTTTTGCTAATTGTTGTAACGCCACTAGCGTATCCGAAACTACAATCACCGGACCCGCTTGTGGGAATTCAACTGAACTTTGCGCTTCAAAGAAAGTTGCCCCAGCCCCGTCGCGCAATGCTTGCTCAGCATATTGGTGACCATCCACATTTTCACCTTTGAAAGGAATAAAGAGCTGACCTTTTTCAATCTTTCTAGAATCAATAGTGACGCCTTTAATCTCTACATCTAAATATTGTGAATCAATTTTACAATCTATCCATTCAGCAATTTGTTTTAACGTGATATTAATCATTGTCCAAAACTCCTAGTCAATGCGATGTTTATTTTTTTGTTTATCTGCATATCGCTCTTTTGCTAAATCTATTAACTTAGTAATTAATTCCGAATAAGAAACGCCCATGTTTTCCCACAGTTTTGGATACATACTATAAGCTGTAAAACCTGGCATCGCATTCGTTTCATTAATAAATATTTGATTATCTTCTGTAACAAAGAAATCAGCGCGTAATAATCCAGAACAGTCGGTCGCTTTAAAAGCTTCCACCGCCATATTGCGTAAAGTCATTTGTACTTCTTGGTCTAGCTCTGCAGGGATCGCTAACTTCACTTTTCCATCTTTATATTTTGACTTGTAATCATAAAATGCAACATCTTTCACGACTTCACCTGGCCATGTTGTCTCTGGATAGTCATTTCCAAGCACAGCCACTTCAATCTCACGCGCATTCACACCTTGTTCGATTACTAGTTTACGGTCAAATTGAAATGCTTCCTCTATCCCTTGAATTAAAGCTGCTTCATCTTCACATTTACTAATTCCGACACTTGAACCTAAATTTGCTGGTTTAACAAATACAGGGAACTCTAATTTATCGTGGACTAACTTAAGAATGTTTTTACGGTACTTTTCGTATTCACTTCGTAAAAAACTTACATATGGGAGTTGTGGTAAACCGCGATGTGCAAATAATTGTTTCATAACGAGTTTATCCATTGAGCTAGATGCAGCCAATACACCATTGCCTACATAAGGAAGATCTAACACTTCAAATAATCCCTGAATCGTACCATCTTCACCATTAGGCCCATGTAAGAGTGGAAATACAGCGTCATAACGGCCACCTTGGCTGCTATCTGTTAACATCGTAGAAATATCTCCTTCTACGTTATTCGCCATTTTTAATTCATCCGTACTTGTAATTTCTTCGGTAATGTTTTCTGTTTTCTTCCATTTACCTTCATTAGTAATATAAATAATATCAATGTGGTAACGTTCTTTATCTATCGCATTTAATACGTTTTGCGCTGTTAAAATAGACACATCATGTTCAGCACTTTTACCACCATAAATGATACATAAAGCTTCCTTTGACATAAACCCGCCTCCATATATTTCGTCTAATCTACATTTTACCATGACAAACATTTGTATTGCATTTATTTTTCGGCATTATTAGCAATTTGATTACAACTTATGTAAAATCGGTATATAATGAAAATAAAAGAAATAATGTGTAAAGGAGATTGACATGGTATCTTCTCGACAACAAACGCAAAAGTCATTTTTGCGACGGTTAGACTGGCAGTTAATTACGCTTATTACTGTCCTTTTTGTAATTAGTATTATGACGATTCATTCAGCAATGGGGGGCGGCCAATATAGCTTAGATTTTGGTTTAAGGCAAATTTTTTATTACATACTTGGTGCAATCATTGCTTTTATAATTATGTTATTTTCACCTAAAAAAATACGAAAATATACTTATATCATTTACTTTATATTTATTGTTCTATTATTAGGATTAATCATTTTACCTGAATCTGCAATAACACCTGTGATTAACGGTGCTAAAAGTTGGTATCGCTTCGGCCCTATTAGCATTCAACCTTCAGAATTCATGAAAATCGTACTGATTTTAGCCATCTCAAAAGTTGTTGCCCAACACAATCGCTTCACTTTCAATAAATCTTTCGAAACGGACTTAATGTTATTATTTAAGATTGCTTTTGTGAGTATCATTCCAATGGCCCTTATTCTGTTACAAAACGATTTAGGAACAACACTCGTGATACTTGCGATTATCGCTGGTATTGTGATTGTAAGCGGTGTGACTTGGAAAATTTTAGCACCTCTATTTGGTACAGTCATTATAATTGGATTCGCCTTAATTTTATCCATTATTTATAAGCCAAGTTTAATTGAAAATGTGGCTGGTATTAAAACATATCAATTAGGCCGTATAAATTCATGGTTGGATCCGTATTCCTACAGTTCGGGGGATGGATTTCACTTAACGGAATCTTTAAAAGCCATTGGATCAGGTCAATTAATAGGAAAAGGTTTGAATAACGGAGAAGTCTACATTCCAGAAAATCATACAGACTTTATTTTTTCAGTAATTGGTGAGGAATTTGGCTTTATCGGGGCTGTCGTTCTTTTAGGTATCTTTTTACTATTGTTGATTCATTTACTACGCATGGCGACGAATGCTGATGATTTATTTAATAAGTCTTTTATCGTTGGTTATGCAAGTTTATTATTATTCCATATCGTTCAAAACATAGGTATGACGATTCAATTATTACCTATTACAGGTATTCCGTTACCCTTTATAAGTTATGGAGGAAGTTCGTTGTGGAGTTTGATGACAGGGATAGGTGTAATTTTAAGTATTCATTATCATACGCCTAAAAAATATGATGAAAATCTCAATACGACGAAAACTGCGAGCCCTTCCCACAATTGATTCACAATTCATAAACACATATAGAAAAAACACTTAGATGTCATCGAGCTTGTACATCTAAGTGTTTTCTTATTTAATACGATTAATATTTTCAGTTGCAGGTTTGGGATTAGGTAGCGTACGCATAATATCAAATCGGGATTTGGTTTTCTTAACTTTGACACCGATTGAAGACAACATTTGAACTACATTTTGAAGCTTGTCATTCTTTTTTGCCATGAAATCACCCCATACTTAGCTTATCTACTACCCTTATATTACCCCAAATTTCGACATATTACTACACCAAAGTTTAAATTTACAAAAATTATTTTTTATATTTTTTAACCGAAGTGCATTAATAACAACAGAAACAGAACTAAATGCCATTGCTGCGCCTGCAACCCACGGCGCTAAGAAGCCTGCAGCTGCAATTGGAATGCCGATTAAGTTATAACAAAATGCAAAAAAGAGGTTTTGTTTAATATTTTTTATTGTAAGGTGACTCAATTTTAATGCTTCTGCAATAGAAGCTAATTTATTTTTAACTAACGCTATATCTGCTGATTCAAGTGCAATATCTGAACCTGAACCCATAGCAACACCGATATCACTTGTCATGAGTGCAGGTGCATCATTAATGCCATCGCCCACCATCATAACACGTTTCCCCTCGCTTTGAAGGTCACGAATGACTTTGGATTTTTCATCGGGTTTGACTTCTGAAATGATACGATCAATGCCAAGCTCATGACCAATAGCACGTGCAGTTTGTTCGCTATCACCACTCAACATAATGAGCTCATGATTTTCACTTAATTGATTTAATACTGTTTGTGCGTCTTCTTTCGGTTCATCTCGCAACGCCATCAACATTGCAAGTTGATTGTCAATTGTCATACCCACAACTGTAGACCCTTGTTGCTCAAGGTCACGCACTTGTGTATATTCAGATTCCATCAACTGAACGTTTTCTGATATAAAACGAACTGAACCAATACGAATGTGTTGATTTTGTATCACACCAGAAATACCATTTCCTGCATGTGTTTGATACTGTTGCACATCCAAAGTCTGTGCATCTTTAAAATGTTGGACTAACGCTTTAGAAAGCGGATGTTCTGATTGTGCTTCCATACTTTTAATGTATGCACCTAATGATTCATCTTCCATATAATCTATCACATGAACGACTTCTGGTTCACCATGTGTTAGCGTTCCGGTTTTATCAAATACAATTGTATCAACATGTTTCGTTTGTTCTAATGATTCCGCTGTTTTAAATAAAATACCCGCTTCTGCTGCTCGACCTGAACCGACCATAATAGAAGTTGGTGTGGCTAAACCTAAAGCACACGGACAAGCAATGACGATTACAGCAATAAAGATTTCAAGAGATTCAGTAAGTTGAAATGGTGTAATCACTAAATACCAAATTAAAAATGTGACGAGCGCAATTGCGATGACTGATGGCACAAAAATATTAGAAATTTTATCCGCTAATCTTTGAATTTGCGGTTTATCATTTTGAGCATCTTCAACAACTTTAATAATTTGATTTAAAATCAAATCTTCACCCACATGTGTCACTTTTAACTTAATGAAGTTCGTTTGGTTGATTGTACTACCAATCACTTGATCCCCTACAGTTTTTTCAACTGGGATACTCTCACCCGTTAACATCGATTCATTAATCGTTGTTTCACCTTCAATAATTTCGCCATCAAGTGGAATCTGTTGTCCTGTTCTCACACGGACAATATCCCCTACTCTAATATCTTCAATAGGTAACATTTCAGTTTCACCATGGCGTTCAACTTCTGCATCTCTAACTTGTAAAGCTGCGAGCTTACTAATCGCATCACTGGCATGTCCTTTTGCTCTTTTTTCAAAATATTTACCTAATAAAATTAATGTAATTAAAATCGCACTTGTTTCAAAATAAAGTGGTGTATGGCTATGTCCATGATGGTGTGGCGTTGTGAACATCAAATAAATACTATAAAAATAAGCTGCTGAAGTTCCCATCGCTACAAGAACATCCATATTTGCACTTTTATTTGTTAATGATTTATAAGCACCTACATAAAATTGCCAACCTAAAACAAATTGAATCGGTGTCGCAAGTATCAATTGAAACCAAGGATTAAGTAATAAATCCGGCACTGGAATAAAGCTTAAAAATGAAAAATGCGCAAACATCGTATAAAGTAACGGTAAAGCCAGAACGAGCGAGACAATAAATTTATATTTCTGACGTTTAAGTTCATCATGTTTACGTTGATCTGCTTCTTTTTTAGTCTCCATTGGAAATGCTTGATAACCAATTTTCGCGACACGTTCATAGATTTCTTCTATTGAAATTTGATTAGGATCAAATGTAACTGTCCCTTTCTCCATAACTAGATTGACGCTTACTTGATCGATACCTTCCTCCCGATCTAGCACACGTTCAATCCTTGAAGAACAAGCCGCACAGGTCATGCCTGAAATTTTAAAAGTTTCTTGTGCCATATTTTCATCTCCTATACCTATACAGGGTATATTCTCCATTTAAAATGAGGGGCCATTTTTCGTTTTTTTATGAAAAATAACCCCCTAAATATTTTCCCTTAACTTTTACGAAACAACGTCATAGCCTTGATCATAAATACGTTGCTTAATATCAGCGAGTGCATCATCTTTTTTGACATCCACTTCTACTTTATTATCAGCTGGAAACGCTTCTACATGGACAACATCTGGATTTTCTTTTACTGCACCTTCAACTGCTGCTTTACAATGGGCACAACTCATCCCTTCAACTTGAATAACATGTTTACTCATTTTCATACACTCCTTTATGTGATTGGATAACAGGAAAACCTGCATCATAAATTTCTTTCTCTAAAGTGTTAAGATTAGCTGGTGTTTGATAAGTTAGTATAATAAGTTGCGCATCAAGATCGATATTAACCGCTTCAACCCCAATCATATCCAGTAATCGTTGTGTCAGTTTCTCTTTTTCCTCAAGCGTTGTTAAGTTAGAAACATGAACATGACCTGTTTCCATATTTTCACCCCATGATCGTTCTTAGTCTTTCATTAATTTTTGAAACGTAACAAGTAACTCTTCCATCGCTTCACTTTGATGACCCGAATCAATTTTATTCATAATACAACTTTTCATATGATGATCAAGGAGCCGTGTGGCAACGCTATTTAAAGCTGAACGCGTTGCTCTAATTTGTGTAAGAACATCATCACAATAGACATCTTCATCAATCATACGATTTATTGCTTTGACCTGGCCTTCGATGCGGTTCAAACGTGATTTTAAGTTACGTTTAATTTCATCTGAATGGTGTGCTTGTTCTGTCATTTCACATCCCTCAAATCTGTTTAACTTCTCTTACATCATGTATGATATACCCTATAGAGGTATATGTCAATATTTCTGTATCGCACATTATATTCTATGTTACAATGATTAAAACTTCATATAAAAGGAGATAGAAGTTATGCCTGAGATTTTCTATACATTCTTTTTTAATGATAATGTGATTATCAATTATCTGTTGGTAGGGGCATTTTTATTAAATTTAACCTTTATCTTTACTATTATCTTTATGGAAAGAAGAAGTGCAGGGTCCATATGGGCATGGATATTTGTACTCGGCTTGTTTCCATTGATAGGATTCGTCATATATTTGTTATTCGGTAGACAAATTCAACGCGAATCTATCTTTAAGTTAGAACAAAGGGATCGAATCGGCCTTGAATACATCGTAAATCAACAATTAAAGGCCATTAAAAATAACAAATTTGAGCCACATAACCCTCATATACAAAATTACAGTCGCATGATACAAATGCTCCTCTATAATAACGCCGCCTTTTATACAAAAAATAATGAAATTGAATTGTTAACAGACGGCCATCAAAAATTCGAACGTTTAAAAGAAGATATACGTCAGGCACAATCTTACATACATATTCAATATTACATCTTCCGACACGACACACTCGGTAAAAGTATTATGGCCTTATTAGAGGAAAAATTAGAACAAGGCGTCGAAGTTAAAATGTTATATGATGACATGGGGTCAAGGGGCCTTACCTTACGGGATTTTAAACGATTTAAAGAAAAAGGTGGCCATGTTGAGTCATTCTTCCCTTCTAAGTTACCTTTAATTAATTTACGTATGAATAATCGCAATCACCGAAAAATTGTAGTCATTGACGGCTTGATTGGTTATTTAGGTGGTTTTAATGTAGGAAACGAATACCTTGGATTATCCAAAAAATTTGGTTATTGGCGTGACACACATCTTCGCATTAAAGGTGAAGCGGTCCATGCCCTGCAATTACGATTTATTTTAGATTGGAACTCTCAAGCAAACCGTGACAATATGGTCTATAACGAAAAATACTTTCCTGCGCATCCTTTACCTAAAAATGGTAATATCGGTATTCAAATCGCCTCGAGTGGGCCCGATGAATTATGGGAACAAGTTAAATATGGTTATCTTAAAATGATATCTATGGCCAAAAAAGATATTTATATTCAAACCCCTTATTTCGTTCCAGATGAAGCTTTTATGGATGCATTGAAAATTGCCGCACTGGGTGGCGTCAATGTCAATATTATGATTCCAAGTAAACCCGATCATCCATTTGTTTACTGGGCAACATTTAAAAATGTGGCAAGCTTGATTGAAGCGGGGGCACGCGTTTACTTGTACGATAATGGCTTTTTACACGCGAAAACACTCACAATTGATGATGAAATTACAAGTGTCGGGACTACAAATATGGATAACCGCAGCTTCACTTTGAATTTCGAAGTCAATGCTTTCGTATATAACGAAAACTTTGCAAAAGAAGTTCGCCAAAGTTTTGAAGATGATCTTAAAGTATGTTCAGAATTAACAAAAGAACGCTACGCTCAAAGAAGCCTATGGATTAAATTTAAAGAGTCTATCAGCCAATTACTTGCCCCTATTCTCTAAAAAGAAAGGAACATCAAACAATGATGGAAGAAACACGCAATGCAACAATAAAATTTATGAAATCAAAACATGCACATGATACCACTGGTCATGACATTGCACACGTATTGCGTGTAAGACAAATGGCTTTAAAATTGGCTGATTATTATCCAGAATCTCAGCACGATATTATAGAAATAGCTGCATTACTTCATGATACAGTGGATGATAAATTGGTAGATCGTGATGCCGCTTATATTGAGCTTAAGCAATTTCTTAACGAACAAAATATCGAATTAGAAAAACAACAAGAAATTTTATATATTATTGATTATATCAGCTTTAGAAAATCTAAACTATCGGGTAGATTAAAAACAATCGAAGCACAAATTGTTCAAGATGCGGATCGTTTAGATGCGATTGGCGCTATAGGTATTGCACGCACATTCCAATATGCCGGACATTTTGGAGAACCGATGTGGACAGGAGAACTTTCTTTAGAACAAATGCGTACTTTAGAAGATATCGATAATTTGCCCCCTTCTGCAGTTAAGCATTTTTATAAAAAATTATTAAAGCTTAAAGATTTAATGAACACGCTTCCTGCCAAGAAGATAGCAGAAGAACGGCATGCTTTTTTAGAATTATATTTACAACATTTCTTTGCTGAATGGCAGATTGAAAAATAATCCTCTCATCATTCAACATATCACCAAGATGTAAAATTACTCATCAACAATAAATCACTTGAATATGAGTGAGTTGCATATATCTTCATTTTAGTTAGAGTGAGACATAGAAATCAAAACGATTTTAGTTTCACTCTTTTTTATATTCTCGAAAAAATATTTAAAAATAGAGACTACTCATCTTTGAGCAATCTCTATTTGAAATGAATATTTTTTTAATGTTGGACAGGCTAAGACTAGATTTTAAAACCAAAGAGAAGTGAAATTTCCAATAAAATGGATAAGAATAGAGACTTCAATTCTTCTCGTCAATAAATATGCAATACCAAATAAAAAGCCTGAGTATAAATAAGGTAAAAACTCGATAATGTTACTGTATTCGTGAACATAAGCAAAAAGAACGCTGCTAATAATTAGCCCGAGTAAGAGGTGCCCTTTGAATAACACTCTCAAAATAAGTCCTCTGAAAACGATCTCTTCTAAAACTGCTGGTAGTACGGCAAAAAATATTGCAAAATTTAATATTGAAATGTTTTGAATACTTTCTTCAATATGCTCTTGGTTTAAAGTGCTGCCTGTCAATAAATTTGCAAATATAATATCTAATACTTTCACAGTAAGCGTAAAAATAATGACAATTGAAATATCACGAGTTGTTAATTTTCTGAAGCTAAATAAATTGATTTTAAAGTATTTTAGTAAGTAAATCATCACAAAGAGTACAAGAAAATATATGACTGCTTTAAAAGAAAGTGTATCTAGTACTGAAGATTCGCCAATGTAAATGACAAATAAAAGTATGAAGATTGCGCCTTTAATCAGTCTTTTTATTAACGGATCATTATTGACAAGGTTATCCTCACGAAACATTTGAGCTATAGTTTTCTTCATTTTATCTCCTTAAAATTATATTAATCTATACAATAATAAATTTATTTTAATCAATATACATAAAAACTTCAAAGGTGTCAAGAACCTTTGAAGTTAATATGATGACATTTTAGTGATAACGCTTATTCACTACAATGATTATTTTATTTTAATCTTCTTAACAACAATGCCCCTAGAGCAGTGAATAAAGCAGAGATTAAAAGTGGAGATTTACTTTCACTTTGACCTGTTTTTGGAAGTTCATTCATCTTCTCATGCTTGTTATTTTTTTCTTGGTGATTCTTATTGCTTAATGTATACGTCTCTGATTTAGCGACATTTTCAACTGGTGCGTTCATACGATGGTTTGAAGCTTATACATGCGCAATTGTTTGTTTCTGTACTTCCATTGGCATCTCAGGTGCTAGCTGTTGATTTTCTACATTCATTTCGCTAACAGATACATCTTTTGCATCATTATTTTGATTTTGTACGATTTGATTTGACTGAGTTTTAGGGCTAGACGCCATCATTGATGTTTGAGAAGTCTTATTGTCCATATTGCTTATATGATGTGGCGCATATTGATTGTTAATCATCTCAGGCGCTTGATCTGGTTTTGAAACTTGTTGATTTGATTTTGACGTTTGATCTTGTTGTTCTTCTTTAACCTCTTTATTCGCAATATTCGTATGACTATTTTCTTCTGTTTTATCCGTATTTACGTTTGGCATATCCGAATCTTTTGTTTCTGCTTCTTTTTCCCATGCATCCGCATGTGCATCTTCTTCTGCTTTGCCTACTTCTGCATTTGGTGTATCCCAATCTTTTGACTCTGCTTCTTTTTCCCATGCATCCGCATGTGCATCTTCTTCTGCTTTGCCTACTTCTGCATTTGGTGTATCCCAATCTTTTGACTCTGCTTCTTTTTCCCATGCATCCGCATGTGCATCTTCTTCTGCTTTACCTACTTCTGCATTTGGTGTATCCCAATCTTTTGACTCTGCTTCTTTTTCCCATGCATCTGCATGCGCATCTTCTTCTGCTTTACCTACTTCAGCATTTGGTGTATCCCAATCTTTTGACTCTGCTTCTTTTTCCCAGGCATCTGCATGCGCATCTTCTTCTGCTTTACCTACTTCTGCATTTGGTGTATCCCAATCTTTTGACTCTGCTTCTTTTTCCCATGCATCTGCATGCGCATTTTCCTCTGCTTTACCTACTTCAGCATTTGGTGTATCCCAATCTTTTGACTCTGCTTCTTTTTCCCAGGCATCCGCATGTGCATCTTCTTCCGCTTTTCCTACTTCAGCATTTGGTGTATCCCAATGTTGTTTGGCAAATTCTTCTTTTGTCATAAATTTAGCTCGGTATACTTTTGACTCAATTTTGTTATCGCGTGATACAGGACTATCCCATCCTACAAAGACACTACCTTCATCGGCAACAGGAACAGGTCCTCCAAAAAATGAATCTTTCCAAGTTTTATTGTTTCTAATTAAATAAACAAGTGCTTTATCCGTTGAAGTGTAATTATATAATGCACCAGGTCCATCTGCGATAAAAGCGATTGCTGTGTAGTGATTTTTATCATAAGGACGTGTTAATGATTTAGGATGTGGGCGTGCTGGATCTTTTTCATCTAAAGGATGGTTGATATCAGTAGGTTTATATTTTCCTATTAATACATCAGTCGTACCAAAAGCAGCTAAATATATATTATCTGATGGATATGTGTTGTCTTTAGGAAGTTCTGAACGCCATTCAATAAATTCATTATATTTGTCATTAGGTTTAGGCGTAGGGACAACCATGCCGTTATCTTTTAATTGTTTCCACGTTTGTCCGTGCTTTACATAATAAATCAGATTATTTGCAGACTTACCGTCATTTTCAAAGTGGCCGCCATTTAATGCCTTAAAGAAAATAGGTGCATAGTCGTCTCTATCTACTTGGCTAAGTTTTGCATTTACTTCATCAGATTCAATATTAGTAAAAGGACCTAACACAGGCGGTGTATTTTTATATTTTTCTAAACCAATATGCGCTCTAAATAAGCGGTCTCTTGTAATTTTTCCATCTTTTGGCAAATCATAAGACCAATATTTTAAATAGTAACCTTCTGGTACATGAACTTGTGGTAATTTGAATTTAACATCTTTCCAATCCGTTTTCTTTAAAACATAATAACCAAATGAAGGCGTATAAGTGCCATTGGGCATGATTAATTGCGCGTGTGAATTAAAATTATCGTATATTTTAAAGCTAATCGCACTAAAGCTGTTAGGATCAACAACATCTTTATTTTGTTTTAACTCTCTATGTGTCGGACTAATGAGGTTGACAGGTCCAATCATTTGAAGCTTCTCTTTTTCAGGATGCCCCTCTTGTTCTTCCTCAATTGGATGAGATTGGTGAATTTCTGCATGATGATGCTCATCATGCGCTGTGTGTGTTAAATTTTCATGATTATGGGTATGTAGGTCTTCTGTGGAAGAAGGCTTTGCATGCTCTGTTTCTGAAGGATGTGTTGAAGTAGTAGGTGCAACTTCAGGTTGAGGTATATGTTCACTCGTACTTCTTGATGGTTGATTGACAGCTTGAATGTCATCATTGTGATTCTGTTGAACGTTATCAACTTTATCTTGCGTGTCTCGATTTTCAGACTGAATGCTTTGGTCTTGCTGTTCTTTATTTTCAAGGTTCTTATTATTCTCTGAAAGTGGCTGAGCACTGTTTTGTTTGACCTCTGTTGGCTGATCATCACTTTGTTGATCTTTCGCATTGTCCGTTGTATCAGCATATGCTACGTGTGATGAAAGCAAGATTCCGCTTGAAACAAGCATTGATGTAACTATTGTTTTTTTCATGACTGTTCTCCTTTAATCGTAATGATTACGATTAATTATAGTCAATTAAATTTTAGTAGTCAATATTGTATTTTTAAAAAGATTTTAATACATATAAATTTGTGAACATTTATTTACAATTTTTTATAATGAGTGATTTTTCTACTATCCATCCTTTTTTCATTCATATAAAAAGGAAGGTAAATAAAAAAGTAGTGACTCGACTTTTAAATCGACTCACTACTTATCTTAGTCATATCTTATTTTTTCTTTTTCTTTACGACTTGAGTATTTTTCCCTGCTTTTGCATTTTTCTCGCGCTCGAATTTCTCAATTAATGGTGCAACTTCTGCTTTTGCTTTACGTCCATAGACAACGTTAGCAACATAAGTTTGAACAACAAGGAACGCAGCTGACACTGACCAATACAAACCTAGTGCAGCAGCTGAACTTAATGAAATCCAAATAATCATAATTGGAGAAATAATCATCATCATGTATCCCATTTGACGTTGCTCAGGTGGCATATTAAAGCTTGAAACATACGCTTGAATAAAGTAGAGCACACCAGCTATAATTGTAATCCAAATATCGGGCTTATCTAAATGGAACCATAAAAAGTCAGAAAACTTTGTAATTCCCCCACCTGATGGGTATTTTAAAACAAAGTATAAAGCCATGACGATAGGCATTTGTATAATGAGAGGTAAACATCCCAACATACTTGCCATAGGATTCATATTATATTTTTTATAAACTTGCATCATTTCTTGATTGGCAGCTAATTTATCTTCTTGAGTACGCGCACGTTTAACCTTTTCTTGTGCTTCTGTAATTTCAGGTTTTGCAATTTTCATTTTTTCACGCATCATATGCATGTTTTTATAGTTGGACAGCATAAAAGGTAATAAGACGAGACGGACAGCTAATACAAGAATAACAATGGCCAACCCGTAATTATCGCCTAACGAATTCCCCAACCAATGAATGAGATTGTCCATAGGCTGAACAAACGTATTATAAAAGAAACCATTTCGGTTTTCAGGCTTACTGTAATCACATCCAGCTAGAAATAAGACTACACCTAGAAGGGTCGTCAGTAACGCTTTGTTCTTCATTTTTCCACCTCTAAAGTAATATTCACATAAATGATATTTTATCATAGAAATCGTAATGGTGGAAATATATTCAAACGTAAAAATGATTTTATTTGAAATATTGCATATAACGATTCACAGAGTTTTCAATATTTCTACTATGTGTTATCGAGGAAATGGTCGCAATACCATCTGCTCCATTTTTAATAATAGATGACACATTTTCTTCAGTTATGCCACCTATAGCTACAATAGGAATATTCTCATCATATTCTCTCATTCGTCGAATCATTTCGACACCACCAGGTTTTTTGGCATCGCTTTTTGAACTCGTTTCATAAACGGGTCCAACACCAATATAATCTACATGTGTCAAATCTGATTGATCATACTCTTCGAAGTTCCCTACACTTAATCCAATAATTTTGTTTTCTAGCTTAGAATAAAATGAAGCTATTTTTTCATCATCTTGTCCTACATGAACACCATCAGCATCAATTTCTATCGCCAAATTGATATCATCATTGACGATAAAAGGCACTTTATAGGCATGACATAACTTTTGCAATTCCAACGCCTTCTTCTTTTTCTCATTTCCTGTTAAAGAAGATGGCCCCTTTTCGCGGAATTGGAACATTGTAATACCCGCCTCTAACGCTTCTTTAAGAATCGACTCAAGACTGCCCTCTTTCACATCTTGCGTTCCGGCAATGAAATAAATACGTAATTGCTTGCGGTCAAAACCCATTTTAAATCACTTCTCTCTTTTTGATCTCCAATTGGTAAGATTCAGCGGATGTTTGATTCAATGCATCAATAAAAGCGACAAGAAAAGTCCCTGGTAAATCTGCGCCCTCTCGAAGCTCAGCCTGTTCTGCAGCAATATTATAAAAAGATACTGCTTGGGTCAATTGTTCGATTGAAGGTATTTCATCTCCTAATAAAAAGCTCGCAATCACACCTCCAAGCAAACATCCTGCTCCTGTGATTTTAGTAAGGAGTGGCGTACCATTAGATAATGTAACAATACCCTCTTTTTGAATAATAACATCGACCTTGCCAGAAATAACGATAGCGGTTTGATACTTTTTATACGCTTCTTGTGCGATTGTTACAACATCGATATCATCCGCACTATCCGTACCTTTCATCGTTGTTGTCGTATCGACTAAAGTCATTATTTCAGAAGCATTACCTTTAATGACCGATACATCTACTTCCTCTAGGAAACGTTGACAAAAATCTTTTCTAAATTGAGATGCGCCCACTGCAACTGGATCAAACACAACAGGCACGCCTTTTTTATTGGCTGTTTTTGCGATTTTTAGCATGTCTTCACCGCGTTGCTTTGTCAATGTCCCAATATTAATTAATAATGCTTGCGCTACATTAAAAAAATCATCTGCTTCTTCCGGTGCTTCACTCATTGCAGGGCTTGCACCGACACTAATCAAACCGTTAGCCGTAAAGTTTTTAACAACATCATTGGTGTAACAAACAACTAAAGGATGTTGTGCTCTTAACTTTAATAAAAAATTCATATTAATCCCACCCATTGATTTTTTCATATGCAAAATGGTTCACCGGGCCACGCCCTTTTCCTATTTCAGGGGTATGTTGAATTGCTAACGAAATATATTTTTTCGCTTTAGCTACTGCATCGAAAACTGACTTTCCTTTTGCTAATTCTGCTGTAATAACTGCCGAAAAAGTACAACCTGTTCCATGTGTGTGTTGTGTTGGGAAACGTTCACTTTTAAATTCATAATGACCTTCTTTAGTAAATAAATGGTCAATCGCATCGCCTTCTAAATGGCCACCTTTAATAATGACACCTTTTGAGCCAATTTCTTGAATAAAATATTGACCGGCACGAAGAATTTTTTCTTCACTATCAATGGTCATTTCCACGATTTCTTCAGCTTCAGGAAGATTAGGTGTTGCAACATCTGCATAAGGTAATAATGATTCTTTTAAACTCTGACGTACACTTTGGTCCATTAATGAATCTCCACTTTTGGCAACCATTACGGGATCTATGACATAAGGAATATCAATCTTTTTCAAATAGTTTTCGATGACTTCCATCATTTCCGGTGTAGGTATCATACCCGTTTTTAAAGCATGCGGTTTTTCATCATTAAATACACTTTCTAATTGTTCTTCAAGCCATGCAGCATCTAAATTATGAATATGCTGAACACCTAAAGAGTTTTGCGCTACAATACTTGTAATTGCTGCCATGCCATAAACACCACAGGAATGAAAAGATTTCAAATCTGCCATTGCACCTGCGCCACCACTAGGATCCGTACCTGCAATTGTTAAAGCTATTTTTGGTTTTTCCATTTTTTACCCTCCAAATTCCCATTGTTCTAATTGATATGACATATTAAAGAAACGGCGTTCATGAATCGTACTTTGTAGAAAGTTTTGTCGTAAAGTTTTTTGAACTTGAGTAGAACTCGTTTCTGCATAATCATCTAACCATCGTTGAATGTATGACATTAAAGTGTCCATTTCTTGTGCATAAAATGCAAACCATGATTTCAATGGGTTTGAATTTGAAAAATCGTACTGTGCCATTGCACGTTTGCCAAGTTGTTGATAAACATATGGGCATGGCGCCATAGCGGCAATCGTATATGCCACATTATCAAATGCAAAAGCATTGTAATACATATGTTTAATGTAATGATCGGCAGAGGGATACCATTCACCCTCAGCGATTATCGATTGATAATCTTCACCTACAAAATCAGCTAAAATATGATGCGGTTCCACTTCTCCTGAGCTTGCAAATTGTATTTGTTCGGTCAAAAATTGTATTTCTTCTTTTGAATTGACTTTAGGTATTAACAACGCGTATATTTTCGCAAACTCATTTAAATAGCGAGCGTCTGCACGTAAATAATGCTTAACTGCTGCTTTAGGAATTTGCCCTGTAAGTAAACCTTGAATAAAATCATCATTATAAATTTGCTCAATAATTGGCTCTGCCTCTTGCATTAACTGTTCAGAAAATGTCATTTTGTATTCTCCTTTGATATGAAAAAAGACCACTAAGAAAAGCAGCCTTGATAACATACCATGGTGAATGATGTTATACCGCTACTTCCCTACGTTGGTATCAACCAAATCAGGTTCGAAGGGTCTGAATTGCCATTCATCTCAGCCATAAGGCGCCCCTAGTAGTCTTATTTATTTATACTTAATGTATCAAAAAGACTGTTTAATTTCAATTAGAGTCGACTTTTATTCTGAATATTCTATTTTAATGATTCGATTTACCAATTATTAGTATGAAACTGTTGTTCCAATATTTAATACCTTTATGTATGTATTCTTTTCATTTATAGAGCGCAGTCGATGTCTGGGCTGCGCTTTCGCTCTTCTAGCTCGCCTCAGCCCTAGTCATCTTTGCCGGGGTGGGACGACGAAATCTATAGATTTCTGTCCCACTCCCATTCAAAAATAATAGTTGGGAATGTTTTTGAAGGTAAATGAATAAGATCAGTTAAATGATTGTGTGAGGTAAATTCGATTATATTTTGTAAGGGGAAATATAATTTGAGAAGGTTGATTTTGAAAGCATAGTGGGTGATAAATCATAGATATTTAAATTTGTGTTTGGCTTGTTAGGTTTTCACATGTTGATTTCATTTGCGAGGGAATAAAGGGATAAAATTGTGTAACGAGAAGTTCCGTAGCATAACGTTTTTCATCATTATGAAAAAAACGTCTTGTTTGAATTTGTCCGCTGATTGCTACAATGATGTCTTCTTTGAAAGCTTCTTTAATTTGAATTGCCACTTCTCCATATGCTTTGCAGTTCAAAAAGTCATACATGGGTCGCTGGTTGCGACTTAAATAGTTACGTGTGACTTTGACTGTAAAAGTTATCAAGTGACTGTTTTCATTTTCATAATACTGTGGCGGACGATTAATACAACCGATTGCTTGAAATTGGTTAATTGAGCTCACCTCCTATATCCGTAATATAGTCGGTTTATCACAATAAAACAATGTTCAAAAAATTAAAAACAACCATGCAACCTCCTTTAAAAGTTCAAGCAGGTAAAGAATTTTTTTACTTTTTGAGTTATAATAAGCGATGAATCCATTTTTTCGAAAAGTTCTTTAATCTTTTAAGGGGTTGGTTGAATGAAAACATTTAAGGCTGTCCGCTTCCAAATCGTTTCTGAAAACAGTACTGTGACAGAATATGAACTGATTGATGGCGTTATTATTAATAAAGAAAATAGTGGAACAGGTTGGTTGTTGGAAATTGTCATTTCTGATGTGCATCAAGAACAAATGGAACAGTATATGGCAGAAGAAAAGTTATTAGATATTCGTGTCGTCATTACACGCCCTTCTAACGATCCTGCGTTATTTGATGCCACAATTAAACATATTACACCTTTAAAAGAGTCTATCTCTGTCGTATTTGAATGTCACATCTATACATTGCGCCAAGTGTACGCGGAAAGTTTACTTGAGCAATTAGTGAATGAAGGTCTTGAAGGTGATGAGTTAATCACAACATTTAACCGTATGATGCAATCAAAACCACGTTTAAAAGACGAACGGCAATAGTGTGAAATTAATCATTTTTGACAACAACTTTTCGTAAAAATTAAACGTATCAGAAATATTAAATTGAATAAAACATCTCAAATATATTTAAACAAGAGGAATATCGACGTTTCTTCAAATAAAAGTAGATGTCTAGGTTGTACTTGATTCAAGTTGTTCACGACCCAGACATCTACTTTTTTATATTGGACATTCATTATGCCATTATATTTAATTTTGGTTGTATATTTTTAACGGTTGGTGAAATATTCACTGACCGTTATTTTAATTTTTGATATTAAAAAAGCACAAATATCTCTATAATTGTAAGTGACCAAACCAACGATTAAGGAGATATTGTGCCTATGTGTAATGATATATCAGAAATGCTTGGAATTAAAGTCAAAAATTTAAAAATCACTCAAAATCTAGGATTAGATGTACATAAAAACGTAAAGGCATTATTATACGAAGGCCAATTGACATATCATCCCAGTGCTTGTGCGTGTTGTGGAATTAAAAATGATGCCCATTTAATTATTAAACATGGCTTTCGTAAAACGAAAGTTTATATGGGATTAATTTTTGAAAGACCTGCCTATTTAAAATTGAAGAAACAGCGCTTTTACTGTAAAGCTTGTCAACAAACCTTTACAGCTCAAACACCCTATATTCAACCCCGATGTACCATCTCAAATGAGGTCAAACGCATGATGACCCGGAAACTATCTAAAGTCATCTCTGAAAAGGATGTCGCTGAAAGTCTATGTGTATCACCTTCAACTGTCCATCGCCATTTAAAAGAGGTAAGTGATTCGGTGAAGACGCAGGCACATCATGTTTTACCGGAGCACTTAGCTTTTGACGAATTCAAATCAACGAAAGATGTCGAAGGTGCAATGAGCTTTATTTACTGTGATAGTGTAACCCATGATATCATCGATATTTTACCTGATCGTCGCAAACATAAATTAGAAGCCTATTTTTTAAAGTTCTCTAGAAAGCAACGTGAAAGAGTGAAAACCATCTCTATAGATATGTTTCCACCTTATATCGCACTCATTCAAGACTTATTTCCTCATGCGGAGATAATTATGGATCGCTTTCATATCGTGCAGGCTATCAATCGTGAAATCAATCGATGCCGAGTTCAAGTTATGAATGGTTTTAGGACAAAAGATAGACCTCAATATAATAAATTAAAGCGTTATTGGAAGTTACTATTAAAAGCGCCCTTAGATTTAGATCGAATGATATATCAGTCATACGGACTTTTTAAGTCTTGGCAGAGTCAATACAGTTTAGTTCAGTATTTATTGGAGCTTGATGAGAGGCTCAAAGAGACATATGAAACGGGGCATCGTCTTTTAAGTGCTCTGAAAGTAAACGATATCCAGCAATTACGCTTCATCTTACAGGATTCAAAAACAAAAGATATTTCACAAGGACTCAAGCGCGTCATTCAAACATTCATCAAATATTTGCCCTATATCTCAAATACGATGCGTTATCCACATTTAACGAATGGGCCAATTGAGGGCATTAATAATAAAATAAAACTGATTAAACGGGTTTCTTATGGTTATAGAAATTTCTGGAATTTTAGGAATCGAATCTTAATCATTTCCAAGGTATTTGTAAGTGAATATAAAAAACGCATTAAACAACAAAATAACGTTGCTTAATGCGTTATCGTCTCGCCAACCGACGTTGACAAAGAACCTTAATTTTTAATTAGGCATTAGGATCTTGCAATGCGAAAGTTAATTCACAACTACATGCAATTTGACCATCAACTGTTGCTTTAGCAGTCCCTTTTCCTATCGGCCCTTTAATTTTTGTGATTTCTACTTCTAAACGTAGTGTATCTCCTGGAACCACTTGCTTTTTAAAACGACATTTATCTATACCAGCAAATAAGGCTAACTTCCCTTTATTCTCCTCACTATTCAGCATAGCGACAGCACCTGTTTGTGCTAAAGCTTCTGTAATCAAGACGCCTGGCATAACTGCATATTCTGGAAAATGGCCTTGGAAAAACGGCTCATTACCTGAAACTTGTTTAATACCCACGCAACGTTGACCCGGCTCATATTCAACAACTTTATCTATCAACAAAAAAGGTTGACGGTGCGGTATAATATTTTTTATTTCATTATAATCAAAGATGGTTTCCATTAATCTTCTCCTCCAATTGTTTCAAATATATGATGCCAAAAACTCAAATCAAACATTTTAATGACGTTGTCATGGTTAATAATAAAGCCTGTCATGATTCCGACAAAAAACAAAATTACTGCGACGATTACAAAAAGAATCAATTTTGCACTGAGTGAATGCGTCAGGACTTGTAACCAGTTATTTCGCTTAGTCATTAACTCTTTCAATTTGAGCACCTAATGATTTAAGCTTTCCATGAAAATTCACATAACCACGATCAAGGTGTTTCAGTTCAGTTACTGTTGTTTCTCCATCTGCCACAAGGCCAGCTAAAATTAAAGCTGCTGCTGCACGTAAATCGGTTGCTTTGACTTGCGCACCTTGCAACTCACTTTTGCCTTCTATTTTTGCGCTACGGCCTTCAACTGATATTTTAGCATTCATACGTTTGAATTCACCTACATGCATAAATCGGTTTTCAAACACCGTTTCCGTGATGACTTTATGGCCTTCAGCTGTTAAAAGCAGTGCCATCATTTGTGACTGCATATCTGTCGGGAAACCTGGGTGAGGAAGCGTTTTAACATCTACTGGCTGTAGTTGTTCCGGAGCAGTTACACGTATACCATCCTCTTGATATTCGAGGTTTACACCCATTTCTTCCAATTTATAGACTAAACTTGTCATGTGCTCTTTAATTGCACCTTTAACCAATACGTCGCCTCTCGTAATGGCAGCAGCAATCATCAGTGTTCCTGCTTCGATACGGTCAGGAATAATTACGTGTTGGACCCCTTTCAATGATTCAACACCCTTAATAATGATGGTATCTGTGCCTGCACCTTTAACGTCGCCACCCATTTCATTAATGTAATTTGCGAGGTCGACAATTTCAGGTTCTCTTGCAACATTTTCAATGACGGTACGTCCTTTTGCCAAGGTTGCTGCCATAATCACATTTTGTGTTGCGCCTACACTTGGAAAATCAAAATGGATCTCATTTCCAACTAAACCTTGAGGTGCTTCAGCATAGATATAACCTGCTTCTTGATATATTTTGGCACCTAATGCTTCAAGACCTTTTAAGTGCTGCTCTATCGGACGGGAACCGATTGCACACCCTCCAGGTAATGCTACTTTTGCACGTCCTAATCTAGCTAATAAAGGTCCCATAACAAGGATGCTAGCTCTCATTTTACTCACATATTCATAAGGGGCTTCTTCATTTAAATCTTTAGAAGCATCGACTGTTACCGATTGCTTTTTTTCATGATATTTCACTTTAGCATTTAAAACGCTAAGCACGTTGTTAATTGTTTCGACATCACTTAAAGCAGGTACGTTAAGTAATTCACTTTTCCCTTTACTTGCTAATAATGAAGCTGTAATAATCGGTAGGACTGCATTTTTTGCCCCCTCTACCGTTACTTCACCTTTAAGCGTTTGACCGCCTTTAACAATAATTCTATCCATCTTCATTAATCCTCCACTAGTTTACAACTCTGTTCTATTTTTTTAATTGGTCACTACTTGAGCAAATACACCGGTTATTAGCTATTTAACTTATTTATTTTATTTTAAACATCATGAGTTGAATTTTTAAAATAAATATCTGATTTGCGTAGAAAAATGTAGTAAATCAATAATAAAATTACTCACGCTTGTGCCTAATAAAATTGCTGCAAAAATCATAATGACTTGTACTTGCATAGGAAATCCTTTTTTAAAAAACTGATCTAGCCTAATTGCATTTAAGCCCCAATAAGCAATACAAATACAGAACACGTGCGTTATAATATGTGCGATAGCAAATTGACCCATATAATCCATATTGTTATTTTGCTCCTTCACAATTTCATTCTCTTCATTAATTCTACATGATTTATAGTACAATTCATACTATTAGCGCCTTTTATAAACACAATTTTTCTATAATAGCATTGAAATGAAATATAATGGGCAATAATAGTTTTAGAGACTTATGATTGCTAGATTGCAGCATTGATACCATTATAAAAAGCTCGATGTGTGGATAGATACACATCGAGCTTTTGATTGTTAGCTCGTCAAAGCCAACTACTTGTATTTAGCAACTTCGATACGGTTATCAGCACGTTGCAATGCACGTTCTGCACGTTTTAAATCCGTATCTGATTGATCTCCTTCAAGATAAAAAGTTGCACGTTGTTTTGCTGATTTTGCACGCTCTAAGTCAATATCTTCTGCTGATTCAGCAGCTTGTGCTAAAATATTTACTTTTTCATGTCTAATCTCAGCAAACCCTTCTGTTACAGCGATATAATCTGCTTTGCCATCTTTAGTCACTTTGATATGACCGATTCTTAATGGTGTAACCGTCGGAATGTGACCGTACATCACACCCATCTCGCCTGCTGTTGTTTGTAAGACAACGATTTCTACGTTCTCTTCTTTATAAACAGAACCATTAGGAGTGACGATATCTAAGGTTAATGTATTCATTATCCAAGCCTCCTAATTTGTATTAAACTTCTACACCCATATCTTTTGTTTTCGCAATCACGTCATCAATGCCACCCACTAAGCGGAATGCATCTTCAGGGATATGGTCATACTTACCATCTAAAATTGCTTTGAAGTCTTGTACAGTTTGTTTAACAGGGACGTAAGATCCTTTTTGACCTGTAAATTGTTCAGCAACATGGAAGTTTTGTGATAAGAAGAATTGGATACGACGCGCACGTTCAACAGTTTTCTTATCTTCATCTGACAATTCATCCATACCTAAAATAGCAATGATATCTTGTAATTCACGGTATTTTTGTAAAGTAGATTGAACTTGTCGTGCAACATCATAGTGTTCTTGTCCAACTACAGTAGGTTCAAGTGCACGTGACGTTGAAGCTAATGGGTCCACAGCTGGGTAGATACCCATTTCACTAAGTTTACGTTCCAAGTTTGTTGTTGCATCTAAGTGCGCGAAAGCTGTTGCTGGCGCTGGGTCAGTATAGTCATCGGCTGGTACGAATACCGCTTGAATTGATGTAACAGACCCTTTGTTTGTAGATGTAATACGCTCTTGTAATTGACCCATTTCAGTCGCTAACGTTGGTTGGTAACCTACTGCTGAAGGCATACGGCCTAATAATGCTGATACTTCTGAACCTGCTTGTGTGAAACGGAAAATATTGTCGATAAACAATAATACGTCTTGTCCTTGTTCATCACGGAAATATTCAGCCATAGTTAAACCGGATAACGCAACACGCATACGTGCACCAGGTGGCTCGTTCATTTGTCCGAATACCATCGCTGTTTTAGCAATAACACCACTATCTTTCATTTCATAGTATAAGTCATTACCTTCACGTGTACGTTCACCTACACCAGCGAATACTGAAATACCACCGTGCTCTTGCGCGATATTGTTAATTAATTCTTGAATTAATACAGTTTTACCTACACCGGCACCACCAAATAATCCAATCTTACCACCTTTAATGTAAGGTGCTAATAAGTCTACAACTTTAATTCCAGTTTCTAAAATTTCTACTTCTGTAGAAAGTTCATCAAATTGAGGTGCTGAACGGTGAATCGGATCACGACGTACTGAAGCGTCAATTTCATTTTCTAAGTCAATATGTTCACCTAAAACATTGAAGACACGTCCAAGTGTAGCATCTCCTACTGGTACACTAATTGGTGCGCCAGTATCTTTTACTTCCGAACCACGTTGAACACCATCTGTAGAGTCCATTGCGATTGTACGTACAACATCGTCACCTAAATGAAGTGCGACCTCTAAAGTTAAACTCTCAGTTTCACCATCTCTTGCCACTTCAATGATAAGTGCGTTGTTAATATTTGGAATTTCATTATGTTCAAAACGCACGTCAATAACTGGCCCCATGACCTGAGTTACACGGCCTAATCCCATGTTTCTTCCTCCTTATAATCAAATTATTCTAACGCTGCTGAACCACCAACAATTTCAGTGATTTGTTGTGTAATGGCTGCTTGTCGCGCACGGTTAAATTGTAATGATAAATCATCAATCATTTCTCCTGCATTATCAGAAGCATTCTTCATCGCATTCATACGAGATGCATGTTCACTCGCTTTAGCATCAAGAATCGTACCATAAATTAAGCTCTCAATATATTGTGGTAATAAGACTTTTAATATTGCTTCTTTATCTGGTTCGAATTCATATGACGATAACGCGCCGTGCCCTAAGCTTGAATCCTCAGGAGATAATGGTAATAATTTTTTACTTCTTGGTTTATTTTCAATGACACTCATGTAATGGCTATAGTAGACATGTAATTCATCAATACGTTCTTCTGCGTATAAGTCAACAGCGCGTTTAGCTATAGCTTGAATGGCTTTAAATGAAGGCTGATCTGGAATATCAGTTAATGTATTTTCAATCTCGTATCCTCTATTTTTTAAAAATGAAGCACCGATTTGTCCTAGCACAATAATACTGTATTCGTCAGAACTTTGATGTCGTTTTTCGATATCACGAATCATATGTTTTAAAACGTTGGCACTGTATGCACCTGCAAGGCCTCGGTCACTTGTAATCACCATATAACCGACACGTTTCACTTCGCGTTCAACAAGCATAGGATGGGTGTTATTCGTATTCGCACCCGCAATCGCTGTAATCGCATCTTCCATTTTTTCCATATATGGTCGAAATGTCTTTGCGTTTTTTTCAGCCTTACGCAATTTCGAACTTGAAACCATGTTCATCGCGTTTGTAATTTGCTTCGTCTTTTTCGTTGATTTTATACGAGAATCAATTTCTTTTAATGAAGCCACTATCTCACCACCTTATCTATTTTAATGATCGATTATTCTTCTGAAACTTTGAATCCTTTTTTGAATTCCGTAATTGCTGCTTCAAATTTATCATCTGCAGGCAATCCGCCAGTTTCACGAATTTCAGTGAAGATATCGTTGGCATTTGATTTTGTCCATTCAATAATTTCACTTTCAAAGCGTGTAATATCAACCACTGGAATATCGTCTAAATAGCCACGTGTTAATGCGTAAATGATTAACACTTGATGTTCAACTGGTAATGGCTTGTTTTGATCTTGTTTAAGTACTTCAACTGTACGTTTACCACGCTCTAATTTGCGGGCTGTTGCTTCATCAAGGTCAGAACCAAACTGAGCGAATGATTCTAATTCACGATAAGAGGCTAAGTCTAAACGTAATGTACCCGCAACTTTTTTCATTGCTTTAATTTGTGCAGAACCCCCTACACGTGATACTGAAAGACCTGCGTTAATCGCTGGTCGAATACCTGAGAAGAACAAGTCTGATTGTAAGAAGATTTGACCATCTGTAATCGAGATAACGTTTGTTGGGACATAAGCAGAAATGTCACCTGCTTGTGTTTCAACGAATGGTAAGGCAGTGATTGAACCGCCACCTAAATCATCATTTAACTTCGCCGCACGTTCTAATAAACGACTGTGTAAGTAGAACACATCACCTGGATAAGCTTCACGACCTGGTGGACGACGTAATAATAATGATAACTCACGGTATGCAGCTGCTTGTTTTGTTAAATCATCATAAACGATTAAGACATGTTTACCGTTAAACATGAATTCTTCAGCCATAGATACACCTGCATATGGTGCGATGTATAACATTGGAGCTGGTTGAGCTGCAGAAGCAGAAACAACAATTGTGTAATCTAATGCTCCAGCTTGACGTAATTTTTCAACGGCTGCACGTACTGTTGATTCTTTTTGACCAATCGCAACATAGACACAAATCATGTCTTGATCTTTTTGGTTCAAAATCGTATCAATGGCAACTGTAGTTTTACCCGTTTGACGGTCACCAATAATCAATTCACGTTGACCACGACCAATTGGAACAAGCGCGTCAATTGCTTTGATACCTGTTTGTAAAGGTTCGTCAACAGATTTACGTGCCATAACACCTGTTGCTTTTTTCTCGATAGGGCGTGTTTTCGTCGAATTAATTGGACCTTGTCCATCAATAGGTTGTCCTAATGAGTTTACGACACGACCGATCAATTCTTCACCTACTGGAACCTCCATAATACGTCCAGTACGTTTTACTTCGTCGCCTTCTTTAATTTCATCATAAGGACCTAAAATTACGACACCCACGTTTGTTTCTTCTAAGTTTTGTGCCAGTCCAAGTACGCCGTTATGGAATTCTAATAATTCACCAGCCATAACGTCGTTTAATCCGTGAACTAATGCAATACCGTCACCAATTTGAATAACTGTACCTACATCTGTTACAGACATTTCTGACTCATAGTTTTCAATTTGTGAGCGAAGTAATGCACTAATTTCTTCAGCTTTTATGGCCATCTATGTCACTCCTCCATTTAATCTAATTAATGTGCTCTGTTAAACTTTTTAATAAGTTGATTTAAATCATTTTGTACACTGCCATCGTAGACCTTAGTCCCAATTTTAACGCGCACGCCACCAATGAGGGATTCATTGATATCAGCATGAATGATTAAATCTTTAAGTCCTGTACGATTTAACAATGCATTTTTAACTTGCATCAATTCATCATCTGTTAAAGATGTTGCTGATTCTACGTATGCATCTGCTAAACCATGGAAGTTATAATACTGCGCTTCAAATGCTTTAAATATTGCAATAAGCAAATGTAAATTCCGGTGTGATCCGATAATTTTTAATGTATTCAATAAGTATGGATGTACACCTTTAAACACGTTCTCTACGATTTGATATCGATCTGCAATTGTAATTTTTGGCTCATGGTCGATACCTTTTAAATAATCAATTTGACTTTGAATCGCCGTATTGATTTCCGTAAATTCGTCGTAAACTTCTGTTAACGCATTTTGATCGATCGCAACATCAAAAAGTGCTTGGGCATATTTTTGAGCAACGTCAGCCATTACTTATCCCCTACCTCTTTAACATACTTCTCTATTAAAGCTTTTTGATCTTGTTCAGAGATTTCTTTACGCAATACTTTTGATGCAATCAGTACTGAAAGTTCAGAAACTTGATTGTTAATTTCTGCCAATGCACGTTCTTTTTCACTCTTAATTTCACTTTGGGCTGTTTCAATCATACCGTTAGCACGTTGGTTCGCCTCGTGAATAATCTCTTCTTGCTGACGTTGAGCTTGAACTTTAGCATCTTCAAGAATTTTATGCACTTCGTCTTGTGTTTCTTTTAATTTTTGTCTATTTTCTTCTTCTAAACGTTGAGCATTCATTTTTGCACGTTCTGCATCATCAATATCTTGATTAATCGAACGCTCACGATCGTCCATGACTTTTTTAAGTGGTCCCCAAGCAAACTTTTTCAATAGCGCAAGCAAGATAATAAACGTTAACACTGTAACGATAATATCACCAATATTTACGCCAGTTGCAGCTGCAAAGGTAAATAAATTAGCAGTCACTATGATGTACACTCCTTTCAACCATTTCATCTATTAAACAATAAATACGAACGGCGAAAGTCTAATCAATACTAGACCTCGCCTATGACACATGTTACGCATGTATTGTAGGGCAACACACATGTCTTGAGAATGTCGTGCGTCTAATTTGCGCTGTTATTAAATGAATAAAACGATGAATGTAATAACAACCCCGATGATAGGAAGTGCCTCAACTAAACCAATACCAATGAACATGATTGACATTAATTGTGTACGTGCTTCTGGTTGACGTGCTACACCTTCGACTGTTCTAGAAACGATTAAACCGTTACCGATACCTGCACCTAATGCTGATAAACCAATTGCGATTGCTGCTGCGATTAAATTCATTATATAAATCCTCCTAAAAGTGTTTTTAAATTTAAATTGATTTTATTTTAATGGTCGTCAAGCACTTTGTGTGACATATAAACCATTGCTAACATTAAAAAGATATAGGCTTGGATTGAGCCTACAAAGATTGAGAAACCTTGCCAAACAATTAAACCAGGAATACCTATTAAGAAGCCAAAAGCAACGCCTGTTGTCGCTTTTGCAAGCAAACCTAATAATATTTCACCCGCATATATGTTACCGTATAAACGAAGACCGAGTGTTAGTGTTGATGCAAACTCTTCGAACACATTGATTGGCAACAATGCAAGGTATGGTTGACCATAACCTTTTAGATAGTTTTTTGTACCACGCATTTTAACACCATAGTAATGCGTTAACAGAACCATCATCGTTGCGAGTGTTAAAGTGACATGCGGATCTGCTGTAGGTGACTTCCACCATAAATAATGGTTATTTATAAATTGCAATGGAAGCCCTAGCATGTTCGCCACAAAAATAAAGAGTATTAAAGTGACTGCTAAGAAGTGAAATTGTCCACCTTTCGACCAAGCCATATTACTTTCGATAATTCCTCGAACAAAATCAAAAACCCATTCAATGAAGTTTTGCGCACCTTTAGGTCTCTTCTGGAGATTGCGTGTACATAAGACTGCAATAATAAACACTATGACTGCTGTGATAATCAACATCATAATTGTAGATAAGTTGAAATTAATGTCCACTCCAAGAAAATTCCATGTCACCACGGGTTGTTTATGATCCATTCTTGATTTCACCTCTTTTCAAATTATAATTCGTCTTTTTCGTTCTTAATAAAAGGACGAAAAACCATTAACACATATGAAACCATCAACCCTATCAAGACGCCAAGAATATGTATTTGTGCTTGAAAGAATACCCATCCAATACATGCTAAAATTGCGATTAAAAATCGCCAACCACTTCCAGTTGAAATGTGACCAACATTGGTTTTCTTTGATCGCTTTAAATAGTATTCAAAAATACATGTATTCGCAATGGATGCAATTATTCCTACGATGAGCCCAAGTACAATTGGTGGTTGGATCTTGAAAACATATAGGATTAAAAGCCCTACTAAAATCGTAGAGTAATATGTTAAAAACGGCTGAAACATTTTAGAAAAACGATTCATATTGAGCCTCATTTCTGCCTAAAGACACAATTTTGAAAACCGTTCCACACATACAACTTTCATGATAATATAGGGGGAAAAGCGTGTCAATTGCACAGTGAAAAGGCTTTGATTTTGTACTCTAAATTGTCACAATTTTGACACATTTGACCCCCATATTTGATTACTTCACTTTAAAGCCTTCTGGTTTTTCTTCGATTAAGCCATACATATATTTAATGTTCTCACAAATACGTTTTGAGGCTTGACCGTCACCATATGGATTTTGAGCGATACTCATTTCTTGATAAAGTGATTCATCTGTTAATAATGCTTTTGTTGCTTCATACACATCATTTTCTTCGGTACCTACAAGTTTAAGTGTCCCCGCTTCAACCCCTTCAGGTCGTTCAGTCGTGTCTCTTAAAACGAGTACAGGTTTTCCTAATGACGGCGCTTCCTCTTGAACACCGCCGGAATCCGTTAAAATAAAATGTGCTTGATGCGCGAAATTATGAAAATCTACCACTTCAAGCGGCTCAATTAATTCAATACGTTCGTGATCATTTAAATGACGATACGCGATTTCACGAACTCTTGGATTTTTATGCATTGGATAGACGATAACTGCATCTTCTACTTCTTCCACGATTCGTCTAACTGCCTTAAAGATATTTTCCATAGGTGCCCCTATGTTTTCTCGACGATGTGCTGTTAGCAGTATGATGCGTTTACCTTGGTGCCGTTGAATGATTTCAGATTGATATTGATCGTCAACTGTTGTATGCATAGCATCGATTGCCGTATTCCCAGTAACAACAACTGTATTGGGATCTTTCTTTTCATTCAAAAGATTTTGCGCTGCTTGTTCAGTAGGTGCAAAATGAATATCTGCCATGACACCTGTCATTTGACGATTCATCTCTTCAGGAAACGGAGAGTACTTATTCCAAGTTCGTAATCCCGCTTCAACATGGCCAATACTGATTTCGTTATAAAAAGCAGCGAGACTGCCCGCAAACGTTGTTGTTGTATCTCCATGAACCAAAATCATATCCGGTTTGGCTTGCTTAATGACACTTTCTAAACCTGTAAGTACGCGTGACGTCACTTCTGATAACGTTTGTCCTTGCTTCATGACATTTAAATCGTAATCCGGTTCGATGCCAAAAGTATCCAACACAGAGTCTAACATTTCACGATGTTGGGCTGTGACAACGACTATCGGTTCGAGTTGTTCATCTTTTTTAAGCTGCAAAACAAGAGGTGCCATTTTGATGGCTTCTGGCCTAGTACCAAAAATCGTCATAATCCTTTTCATTACAAAAGCTCCTTATTATGAATTATTTTGTACCGAATAGGCGGTCTCCTGCATCACCGAGACCTGGAATGATATATGCATTTTCATCTAATTTTTCATCGAGTGCGGCAATAAAGATATCCACATCTTCATATGCTGCTTGGAGTTTTTCAACGCCTTCAGGGGCAGCAATAAGACACATGAAACGAATGTGCTTTGCACCACGCTTTTTCAATGAATTAATCGCTTCGATTGCTGAAGCACCTGTTGCAAGCATTGGGTCAACAACGATAATTTCACGCTCTTCAATATCTTGTGGCAATTTTACAAAGTATTCGACAGCTTTGAGTGTTTCAGGATCTCTATAAAGCCCCACGTGCCCAATTCGAGCAGCTGGAACCAAATTTAAAATACCTGTCGTCATGCCTAAACCTGCGCGCAAAATAGGAACAAATGCAAGTTTTTTTCCTGATAAACGCTTCGCAACTGCAGTAGTTACAGGCGTTTCGATTTCAACTTCTTGAAGTTCCAAATCTCGTGTCACCTCATATGCCATCAGCATACCTACTTCATCAACTAATTCTCGAAATGCTTTGGTACCTGTATTCACATCGCGGATATAGCTCAGTTTATGTTGAATTAAAGGGTGATCAAAAACATGTACTTTACCCATTTTATTGCCTCCGTTTGTTATAAATTAATCTGTTTATTGATATAAAGGGAATTGCTCTGTCAAAGTTTTTACGCGTTTTTTTGCTTCTTCTAAAACTTTTTGATCTTCGTGATTTTTAAGTACATCACTTATAATATGTCCAACTTCTTCAAATGCTTTTTCATCAAAACCACGTGTTGTTGCTGCAGGTGTACCTAAGCGGATACCGCTAGTAACAAATGGTTTTTCTTGATCAAACGGAATTGTGTTTTTATTACAAGTAATACCGATTTCATCAAGTGCTTCTTCTGCAACTTTACCTGTGATACCAACTGAACCTTTAACGTCTACAGAGATTAAATGGTTGTCAGTGCCACCAGATACAATTCTAAAGCCGTTATCTTGTAATGTTTTTGCAAGTGTTTGTGCATTTTTAATGACTTGTTGTTGGTACGTTTTAAATTCTGGTTGTAACGCTTCACCAAATGCGACAGCTTTACCAGCAATAACGTGCTCTAACGGTCCACCTTGGATACCAGGGAAAATTGTTTTATCAATATCTTTTTTATATTCTTCTTTACATAAAATCATACCACCACGAGGGCCGCGTAATGTTTTATGTGTTGTTGTCGTTACGAAATCTGCATATTCAACAGGGTTTTGGTGTAAGCCAGCAGCTACAAGTCCTGCGATATGCGCCATATCGACCATTAGTTTGGCACCGACTTCATCCGCAATTTCTTTAAACTTTTTGAAATCAATTGCACGTGAATATGCTGAAGCACCTGCTACAATCAGCTTAGGTTGATGTTCTTTTGCCAATTTGCGCACTTCTTCATAATCGATATGCTCTTCATCTTTAGTGACACCGTACTCTACGAAATTGTAAAATTTACCACTAAAGTTAACAGGTGCGCCATGTGTTAAATGTCCACCATGACTTAAATTCATACCTAGCACTGTATCTCCGTGCTCTAGTGCTACAAGATAGACTGCCATGTTCGCTTGTGAACCTGAATGCGGTTGTACGTTAACATGTTCAGCATTGAAAAGCGCTTTCGCTCTATCAATAGCAAGTTGTTCAGTTTGGTCAACAAAAACACAGCCACCATAATAACGACGTCCAGGATACCCCTCAGCATATTTGTTCGTCATGACTGAACCTTGAGCTTCCATTACTGCTTCAGATACGAAGTTTTCTGATGCAATTAATTCAATGTTACTGTTTTGACGATCAAACTCTTTTTGAATAATCTCAAATACAGACTTATCTTGTTTTGCAATAAATGACATAGACAATTCCCTCTTTTCTTTTATAGTTGATATTTAGCACGTTCGCCTCCGATTTTTTTAGGTCTTGTTTTAGCCACGGTCACGATAGCTTCACCAATTTGCTTCACTGATGTACGAACAGGGACTGCTACGTGTTTAAGATGCATTCCGATTAAAGTTTGACCAATATCAATGCCTGAATCTGCTTTAATATATTCAACGACAATCGGTTCATCCATATGACGATAAGCATATGTGGACAATGAGCCTCCTGCATGCGTGTCCGGTACGACAGAAACTTCAGTCATCAGGTAAGGATCAAAGTCCTTTTTTTCAATTGTGATTGCACGATTAATGTGTTCACAACCCTGAAATGCAAAAGCGACACCTGTTTCTTGTTGAACTTTAACAAGCGATTTAAAAATGGTCTCAGCAACTTCTAAAGAACCTGTCGTCCCAATCCGATCACCTTGAACCTCTGATGTTGAACAACCGATGACACAAACTTCACCTTTTTTAAAAAACGATTGGGCCTGAAGTTCTTCTAATAATTGATTTAATGCCTTCATATTGTAACCCCCTTAAAGTATACGTATGAGCGAAAAAACAATAATTAAAGAACTGTAAAAACATGCTATACGCCCCTTATTATAACTTATTTTTTCTTCAACTTATACTGATTACTTAATTATTCTGCCATTAATTTATCTTTTAACTTTTGTATGAGATCCCAAAGTTGATCAAAGGTTTTTTCATAAGTTTCATAGCCTGAACTAAAAGGATCATTAACGACTTGATTTTCGCCTACATATTCACTCAATGTCGCCACGTTAACCTGATTCCCGTACATTGAGCGAATCATGCTTTCATGTTCTGGTGTCATCGTTAATATTAAATCTGCTTTTGTATCTTCATCCGTAAAGCGCTCCGCTTCACCATGAACATCAAAACCATGACGTTCTATGAGTTGTTGACTATGCTGAGCAATCGGCGCACCTTGTTGCGCCATTAATCCTCTAGAAACAACTTCTACTTCTGGCATTAGCTTTTTAGCAATTCCTTCTGCCATTGGACTTCTGCACGTATTACCTGTACAAACAAAAACAATTTTCATAGTGTTTCATCCTTTATCACTTGTTGATTTGCTGCTTTTAACATACGATTTCTTAAAGCTTCCGTTTCAAAATTATCTTCATAACCAAAAATATAAGCCAGTTCAATGGATGGCATTTGATCCAATTGATGTAAAATACTATAAAGATGGTGGTTCGCACCTTTTATATCATTTTCATCTTCACTGATAACTAAAACTTTTGCTTCTTTTGGTAAAAAAGGAATTTTATTTTTAGGTACTATAAAAGCAATTTTTGACCAATCTTCGTGCGCTTCTTTTCTAATCGGTGCATTAATTTGCTGGATAATCTTTAGCGGTGTATTCGGCGCGTAATGCTTGTATTTCATCCCCGGCGCAATTGGTTTCTCTGTTGCTGCTATTTGATGTTCATCAATCGCTAAAGGCATGACTTCATTCAACATGCTTCTCGTAATCGTTCCAGGACGCGCAATACGAAATGGGAAGGAAGTACAATCCAGTACTGTACTTTCTAATCCCGCGTCACTCTGAGTGGATTGAATGATACCATCAACCCGGTGATTCAAGTCTTCATATGCATGTTCAAACGTTGTCGGTGACGGACGACCACTAAGATTTGCGCTTGGCGCAGCGATAGGTAAGTCAACGGCTTCCAACAGCGCCCTTGCTACTGGATGACTTGGCATGCGAACAGCTACAGAATCCAATCCGCCCGTCACACGTTCACATAAATAACCTTTTTTCAAAGGCAAAATAAAAGTAATGGGACCTGGCCAAAATGCTTCCATTAACCTTTTTGTAGCATCAGATATGGACGATACAAAATCATCAAGTTGATCCGTATCATAGATATGCACGATTAATGGATTATCAGATGGGCGCCCCTTTGCTTCATATATTTTACGAACAGCTTCATCGTCTCTCGCGTTTCCGCCTAAACCGTATACCGTTTCAGTTGGTAAAACGACAAGCCCTCCTCGTCGATAAGTCTCAATAATTGCATCTAACTCGGGATATGTGTTTAAACACGTTGTATAGTTACGGACATCCCATATTTTGGTTTCCTTCATTGAAAGCCACCTCTCCTTTCCTCATATTTTACTACAAAATAAAAAAGGTGTAAGACTGAAATCCATACCTCGATGACGGATCTCTATGCCTCACCCCTTTTATTTAGATGAAATATAAAATTTTAAATCTTGTGCCAGTTAAATGTGAAGATACGTGGTTGACCGTTAATGTCGTTAATCACTTGCGTTTTAATATGAGGAAACCACGATTGCATCAGTTGGGTTAAAAATTCCCCTTGTTGATATCCGATTTCAAACACAACAGGTGCACCGTCACACATAACAGAAGGTAAATCGCGGATCAGTGCTTTATAAACTTGATAGCCTTGTTCCTCAGCAAAAAGTGCTAAATGAGGTTCAAATTCTAGTACATCTTTTCCCATCACATTCACTTCATCTTTACTAATATAAGGCGGATTTGAAATTAAACCTTCCAATTGAATACCTCGTTCAATGTACGGTTTAAGTGCATCGCCTTCCATAAAATGAATCTCACAGTTATGCTTTTTTGCATTCTTTTGAGCAACAGATAAGGCAGGCTTTGAAATATCGCTACCATAGACAATTAATTCATTCATTTCTGCTTTTAAAGTCACTGCAATAATACCACTACCTACACCCACATCAGCAACGGTCATGTTCGGTTTAATTTGATTCAAAAAGTAATGCACTACTTCTTCTGTTTCAGGTCTTGGAATTAATACATTAGGATTGACTTTAAAAATACGTCCATAAAAATGCGCTTGTTCCACCACATATTGAACAGGCATTCCTTTTAACAATAATGACAAACCTTGCTCAAGTTGCTTCAATCTATCTTGCGATAAAACGTCTTTTTCATTCAAAATCATCTGAGTCCGAGACCATTGACATAAGTCCATCACAAGCCATTCGACAGCATTTTCTTCATAGCCTTGTGCCGCCATTTTCTGTTTAGCGTCTTTTATCCACTGATTATAGTTCACCAGAATTAAGCTCTTTCAACTTTTCTGTTTGTTCATGCATTGTTAATGCATCGACGACTTCGTCTAATTTTCCTTCCATGATTTGATCTAACTTTTGTAACGTTAAACCAATTCGATGGTCCGTCACACGACTTTGAGGATAATTATATGTTCGAATACGCTCAGAACGGTCCCCTGTCCCAACAGCTGACTTTCTTTGTGCTGCGTATTTCTGTTGTTCCTCTTGAACTTTCATATCATAAAGACGCGCTTTTAAAACTTTCATCGCTTTTTCACGGTTTTTGAATTTGTGATTTTTCAGAAGATGTCGCAATTACACCTGTTGGCAAGTGTGTAATACGTACAGCTGAGTCAGTAGTATTGACGTGTTGCCCACCTGCACCACTTGAACGATACGTATCGATTTTCAAATCTTCATTGCGAATTTCTATTTCTACATCTTCTACTTCTGGTAGTACAGCAACAGTTGCTGTTGATGTATGAATTCGTCCGCCTGATTCTGTTTCAGGAACACGTTGAACACGGTGTGCACCATTTTCATATTTCAATTTACTGTAGGCACCATCACCAGAAACGGAGAAACTAATCTCTTTGTATCCACCGTGATCACTTTCAGTTGCTTCCACAATCTCTGTTTTAAAATTGTGCGCTTCAGCAAATTTAGAGTACATCCGGAATAAGTCACCTGCAAAGATGGCAGCTTCATCGCCACCAGCCGCCGCACGTACTTCGACAATAACATCTTTCTCGTCATTAGGATCTTTCGGAATTAATAAAAATTTGAGTTTTTCTTCAAGTTCTGGGACTTCTGCTTTTAAGTCTGCAGCTTCTTCTTTTAACATTGCCACTTCATCACTATCATCTGTTTCTGAAAGCATTAATTCAATTTCTTGAATATCTTCTTTCACTTGTTTGTAATGACGATAAACTTCTACAGTTTTATGTAGTTCTGATTGTTCCTTTGAATATTTGCGCAATAAATCTGAATCACTAACCACTTCTGGGTCACTTAGCAATTCGTTCAATTGCTCATAACGTTCTTCAATGATATCTAATTGATCAAACATTATTCTTATCCCTCCTCAGTATCTTCACTCGGTAATACAACATGATGCGCACGACAACGCGGTTCGTAACGTTCGTCTGCGCCAACCAAAATAATCGGATCATCCACTTTTGCAGGCTTACCATCAATTAATCGCTGTGTCCGACTTGATGAAGCACCACATACAGCACATACTGCTTGTAATTTTGTAATATGTTCACTTACAGCAAGCATTTCAGGAACAGGATGAAAAGGCTCACCTCTAAAATCCATATCAAGTCCTGCTGTAATTACTCTATAACCTTTTTCTGCAAGTGTTTCTGCAATCTCTACAATTTCTTGATCAAAAAATTGAATTTCATCAATACCGATGATGTCTACATCTTTTAAATTATATTGCCATATTTCATTTGCTTTAGAAATATTAATCGCTTCTATTTCATTACCATTGTGTGATACCACTTTTTCTTTATGATAGCGGTCGTCAATGGCCGGTTTAAAAACGATAACCTTTTGCTTGGCGTAAACACCTCTGCGTAATCGTCTTATCAGTTCTTCCGACTTACCACTGAACATACTTCCGGTAATACATTCTATCCAACCTGAATGGTACGCTTCATACATCGTTCTTTCCACCTTTTCCAAAACAAAATCACTTCATTATATCATAAAATGAAATATTCGTTTGCTTAAATTGTAATCGATTCTGCACTTAAATTTTAGCGACTGAACACGTTAAATCACAAGTGCTGCTGCTATGTATTCTATATTTAAAACCTAAAAATAGAATAGGAGACCCTTTCATCCCCTAAGACTCGAACTTTAAAATTTTTATGTATCATTGCTACAATCGTTCGCACATGTTTATCATGATGTATCAAAATGGCGACACAAAGAGACCTTAACGAATAAAAAAGCATTCTCGTCTAAGAGAATGCTTGAATATTGCATTAGTTGTTTGATTTGAGACCAAATTTTTTGTTGAAACGTTCCACACGACCGTCTGCAGCAGCAAACTTTTGGCGTCCTGTGTAGAAAGGATGTGAATCAGAAGAAATATCTAAACGAATAACTGGGTATTCATTTCCATCTTCCCATTTCATTGTTTCATTTGAAAATTTAGTAGAACCGCTTAAAAACTTGTAATCAGTTGTTGTATCTAAAAAGATGACTTTACGGTATTCTGGATGAATGCCTTGTTTCATAATTTTCAGCTCCTTTGCCCTGAACCATCTGGAACAGAGTTATTTGTGAGTTTTTACCCAATACTTAAATATTATAAATGGCGTATCACGAAAATGCAACCCTACTTTTTAATTATTCGACTTAAATAATAGGCTTACCTGTTTTTGTACTTTCGGCTGCGCTTTTTTGTAGGACTTCAAAAAATTCTTCGTTCGTTTTCGTCCGCTTCAATTTTCGAATAAAGCGCTCTGTAAAGTCAGGTGCAATTGAGAACATATTTCTCAATTGCCATAAGCTATCTAATTCGCTTTTAGGAAGTAGTAATTCTTCTTTTCGCGTAGAGCTTCTTGAAATATCAATCGCAGGAAAAATACGGCGCTCAGATAGTTTTCTGTCTAAATGTAATTCCATATTACCTGTTCCTTTGAACTCTTCGTAAATCATGTCATCCATACGTGAGCCTGTATCAATCAATGCAGTCGCTAAAATTGTTAAGCTACCCCCAGCTTCAATATTTCTCGCTGCACCAAAAAACGTTTTTGGACCATGTAAGGAAGCAGGATCTAAACCACCAGATAAAGTTCTGCCACTCGGAGGCACAACAAGGTTATAAGCACGCGCTAATCTTGTAATAGAATCCATTAATATAATAACGTCTTCTCCAATTTCTACGAGACGTTTAGCACGTTCTAATAAAAGTTCTGCTACTTTGACGTGATGTTTTGGGTGTTCATCAAAAGTAGAATGAACAACTTCTGCTTCATCAACAGAGCGTTCTATATCTGTCACTTCTTCAGGACGTTCCCCTATAAGTAAAATAAATAATTTAGCGTTGGGTTTATTAGTAACAATCGCGTTTGCGATTTCTTTGAGTAAAGAGGTTTTCCCGGCTTTCGGTGGCGCAACAATCAAGCCGCGTTGCCCTAAACCAATAGGTGTGATTAAATCCATCACGCGTGTTGAATAATTTTGAGGTTCAGTTTCTAATCGAATTCGTTCATCTGGGTATAAAGGTGTAAGTGCTTGGAAGTGAGGACGTTTTTTGACTTCTTCTGCATTGTGGTCATTAACGAAGTCTACTTGAAGTAATCCATAATATTTTTCATTTTCTTTCGGCTTTCGAACTTTTCCTGTTACTTTATCGCCTAACTTGATTTCGAAGCGCCTAATTTGACTAGCAGATATATAGATATCCTTTTCGCCTTTCGAAAAGTTGACTGTTCTTAAGAATCCATAGCCATCCTGCTGTATATCGTCAAGGATTCCCTCCATATAATAATTGCCATCTTGCTCCATTTGGACTTCCATTATAGCAAGTACAAGTTCTTTTTTGTTTAATTTACTATAGTTAACAAGTTTAAGAGATTTCGCCTTTTCTGTGAGGGCTTTCGTTGTATTATTCTTATATAATTCATGAAAAGATTCATATTGTGGAGATGTTCTTTCCCTTGACATGTTAAACACTCATTTCATATTAAATTCTTTAACCGCATGTGTATGCGATCAAGAAATACTATATCAAATATTAATCATTATGACAAAATATCAACAAAAACCTAATACAAAATTTCAATTTTCGACTATTCAAAAGGGTTTCACTGATTATCTTAATAAGAAAAAGTAGTTTGCCACTTTGATTTGTTTTCCACAGATCAGTGACAAACTACATTTAGGTGGCTTATTCGCCTTTATAATAACCTGCAATTGCTTTAACTTCTAAAAATTCTTCAATACCATAGTCTCCCCATTCACGGCCTAAACCTGATTGTTTATAGCCACCAAATGGTAGGTTTGGTTTACGTCCAGATTCATTAATTTCAACAGTACCCGCTTCAATAGAACGTGCAACTTGTTGTAATTTTTCTTTATCTTTACCGAAAACATAGCCTGCAAGACCATATTTTGTGTCATTTGCAATTTTAATCGCATCGTCTAAATCTTTATAAGTGATGACAGACATAACTGGACCAAAAATTTCTTCTTGGGCAATTGTCATTTTGTTATCAACATTTGCAAATAGAGTTGGTTTTGCAAAATAACCTTGATCTAATCCTTCAGGTTTGCCAGTGCCACCATATAATAGTTCGGCACCTTCATCGATCCCTTTTTGAATATAGTCTTGAACTTGATTGTATTGCTTTTCACTTACAATTGGACCCACTTCAGTGTCAGCATTTTGTGGATCACCGACTTTAACTTTTGCAATTTCTTCTTTAACTTGTGCTAAAAATTGATCTTTAATGCTTTCAGGTATAATTGTACGTGTACCTGCAGTACATACTTGCCCTGTATTGTTAACTACTTTTTTCACAGCAGCTTGTGCAGCTTCTTTAATATCTGCATCATCTAAAATAATATAAGGTGATTTACCTCCAAGCTCAAGTGAAACTTTTTTAAAGTCTTTACTTGCTTGTTCCATAATTTTAGAACCTGTACCACCAGACCCTGTAAATGACATCATACGTACATCAGGGTGCTGACTCAACGGTGTTCCTACCCCTTCTCCGTCACCGTTAACAAGGTTGAATACACCTTTAGGTACGCCAGCTTTATCAAAAATTTCCGCTAAAATAATAGCAGCGAATGGTGTTAATTCAGAAGGTTTTAACACCACTGGGCTACCTGCAGCAAAAGCAGCAGCAAGTTTAAGTGATGTTTGGTTTGTTGGGAAGTTCCAAGGTGTGACTAATCCTGCAACACCAATGGCTTCTTTAACAACTAAATCATCGCCACGGCGTTCTTCAAATTGGAAATCGTTTAATGCGTCATGTGCAGCCTGGAAGTGGTTTAATCCCGCTTCGTAGTGCACTTTATCAGATTTTGATACTGGTGAACCCAATTCTAAAGTAATGGCTTCAATAATATCTTCTTTTCTATTTTTATATTCTTCCACGATACGCGCTAATAATTCTTGACGTTCTTTTACTGAAGTATGACGGAATGATAAATATACATCATGTGCAGCTTGGACAGCGCGATCAACATCTTCTTTGTCACCTTTCGCAATACGTCCAAATACTTCTTCAGTTGCCGGGTTAATCACATCTATCGTTTCACCACTGTGACTTTCAACCCATTCACCGTTTATATATTGTTTCGTTTGATCTCTCATGAACAAACACTCCTTATCATTATCATATCTGTTGTATTTCCACGAATTACAATATTTAAACATACTTAAAAAACACAAAAGAACAAGACATTATAGAATTGCTTCCATTTTTGTCTCATTCTTTTATATCATTTAAGTTGTTTTATTGTGCACTTTCATTCAGTTCTATATAGTCATGTGCCCACGTTTCAAGGGGCTCTAACGCTTGAGCCAGTGCTGCACCTTTTTCAGTTAAATGGTAACAAACTGATGGTGGTGTTTCTGAAATCACATCTTTATATATAAGTTGTGCCTGACACAACTCAGCCATTTTCAAAGATAATGCCCTATTCGTAATCGGGCTTAAATCTCGCTTCATTTCGGAAAAGTGTGCTTTTTGCTCATCGCAGGTAGATAGGTAATGTAAAATTAATCCATTCCAACTACGCCCCAATATTTTAAACGTCTCTTCTAAATATGGACATACTTCCATAGCTATCACCTCGAATCTTTGAATTTGTGATAACATTTCACGCTCAGTTAAGCTTCTATTTGCTCAGTCCAAATATCGGCACCTAAATTTTTAAGTGTTTTGACAATATCTGTATATCCGCGGTAAATGTGAGTAACATTATAAATCGTTGTTACATCATTTGCAAATAAACCGGCCACAATAAGACATGCACCTGCACGTAAGTCACTTGCATAGACTTCTGCACCTGTTAATTGCGAAGGTTTTACCGTTGCTGTACCTTGATCAGCTGTTATCAATCCATTCATTTTTTGTAGTTCTTTTACATGTCTAAAACGTTCTGGGTATATCGTTTCCGTTACAAAACTTGGTCCGTTTGCTAAAAACAGAAGCGGTGTAATTGGTTGTTGTAAATCAGTGGCAAACCCTGGGTATACCAGCGTTTTAATGTCGACACTTTGGTAAGGTTGAGACGATTTTACAATTACATAATCATCTCCTGTTTCTATTTTAACACCTAATTCTTTTAACTTAACAGTTAAAGGCTCCATATGTTTTGGAATGATATTATCAATCATGACCTCTTCGCCACAAGCAGCGGCAATACACATATACGTGCCAGCTTCGATTCGATCAGGGATGATAGAATGTCGACTTCCATGCAAATGTGGAACACCTAAAATTTTAATGGTACTTGTGCCAGCACCTGAAATTTTAGCACCTAAACTGTTTAAGAAATTAGCCACATCAACAACTTCTGGTTCTTTGGCTGCATTTTCAATGATTGTTTGCCCTTCAGCACGTGTTGCAGCGAGCATGATATTAATCGTTGCGCCTACACTGACAATATCTAGATATATATTGGCACCTACAAGACGATCTGCTTCGATTTTCATAGACGTCAGACTCGACTCATCAATTGTCGCACCCAATGCTTTAAAACCTTTAATATGTTGATCGATAGGTCTAGGCCCTAATGGACAGCCACCCGGTAAGCCAATGACACACTTTTTAAAGCGTCCTAACAATGCGCCCATCATATAGTAGGATGCGCGTAATGATTCCACTTTGTTATTTGGCAAAGGTGCATTTTGAATTTGAGTAGAATCGACTGACAACGTTGTACCATTAAGTTCTGTTTTAATATTCAAATCTTCCAATAAACTCACTAAAGTTTCTACGTCAGAGATTTTTGGCAAACCTTCTAGCGTTACAGGTGCTTCCGCCATAATTGTTGCGGGAATAATCGCTACTGCGCTATTTTTTGCACCATTAATTTCTACACGCCCCTTTAAAGTTTGACCGCCTCTTATTTTAATTACCTCTTGTGCCATGTCATTGAACTCCTTTTCCCTTACTCTATTTATCGATAAAAATTGCATCAAAAGCATTATAATGTAAATTTTTTCAATTTGCAAAATGAAGTATCAATTTTTTACCTTTTTCGAACGTTGAAAATATAATTGATAAAATACGAAATAAAAAGACGCTTTTGGAAGATAAATCTCGAAATAAATAGCGCTAAGATGACATTTCATGAAAATCACCTTAGCGCTTCGTTTTTATGATAAAACTTCGTATAGTATAACTTCGCTTTACGAGGGACAGTCTCAGCCTTGCCTCAACTAGTCACTCTAATTCTACTCATCAAAGGACGTTCGCAATAAATTACCCTTTGATGTTGTCGGCTTTGTTTGAAGTACCAAATTCTCTAATTTTACCAATAACTGTTTCTTTAATTGCTTCACGTGCAGGTCCTAAGTATTTACGTGGATCGTACACTTCTTTGTCTTGATCTAATACTTCGCGAACACGTTTCGCTGAAGCAATTTGGTTTTCAGTATTCACATTAATTTTAGCTGTTCCAAAAGAAATCGCCTTTTTAATATCATGTGTAGGAATACCTGTACCACCATGTAAAACTAATGGTAAACCAGTAGAAACTCCAATTTCTTCCATTTCTTTAAAGCCTAAGTTAGGTTCGCCTTTGTAAGGTCCGTGTACTGAGCCTAATGCAGGCGCTAATGTGTCAATACCTGTCGCTTTAACTAAGTTTTGACATTCGATTGGATCTGCATAAATCACGCCATCAGCTACAACGTCATCTTCCTGGCCACCTACAGTACCTAATTCAGCTTCAACAGAAACACCACGTTCATGTGCATATTCAACTACTTTAGAAGTAATTGCTACGTTATCTTCAAATGATTCATGTGAAGCATCAATCATAACTGAAGTAAAACCAGCATCAATTGCTTCTTTACATTTGTCAAAACTTGAACCATGGTCTAAGTGAATAGCCACTGGAATTGTGATTTGGTAGTCATGTAATAGTCCCTCAACCATTTTGACAACTGTGTAAAAACCACCCATATATCTAGCTGCACCTTCTGAAACACCAAGAATAACAGGTGCATTTTCTTCTTGTGAAGCTTGTAAGATAGCTTGTGTAAATTCCAAGTTGTTTAGGTTATATTGCCCAACTGCATAACCATTTTCTTTTGCATCGATTAACATTTCTTTCATTGAAACTAAAGGCATGAAAGTTCCTCCTTGCGTGCAATGCGCACGTTTATTTATAACTACAGTATAGCAAAACCCACCCTTGAATGCATCGTCAAATCAAGCTAAATTTGTGAAAAAAATCGTAATTTCAAATGTAAACGCATCCATTGGCATCACTTGATTTGAGACGCCTTTCAAACATCAAATTTCAACATCAATCATCACCTCATATGCGCATCAAAGATATTTGAATGAAAACAACGGATTATTATAAAATAAGAAGGCAGATGAACGAGGTACAAATGCGCATAATAGAGATTTGTTCTAAAATATACGTACATGATTCATCAACTAAGGAGGACTTTCATAATGTCAAAAATGCTGACAACACAATTAACAGTTGTCTTTAACCGCTTAGATGACCAAGCGCTTGATATTCAAATGGCGGCTCAAAGTCTTATTCAAGCTATTGGTGGTGAAGGACATGTTTATATTAAAGGGTATGGCGATTTGAAATGTTTCGAGCCATACATATTAAACAGCTTTGAAAAGTTACAATCAAGTTTACCATTAAAAGACGATGCCACTTTTGAACAGCTTGATTCAACAGATCGCGTCTTACTCTTTGGTGCAGAATTTAGTGAAGAAATGGCAAGTGACTTAGCTCGCTTATTGAAAAATGACCGAGACGTCGTTGTCATCACTAATAAACCTAAAAATCAAGATTTACCAGATCAAATGATGCACTTTATCAATCTTTCTACGCCACGTCCGATTGTATATACGGAAGATTATGATAAAGTCGTGACACCTCATCTTATGGCACTTAACTATGTATATTATGAAATATACACACAAATGATTGAGATGATTCGTGATTTAGACTTAGCTTAAATAAAAATGAGATGACAGCGATTGAACAAAGTTATATGATAATTCCTTTGTCCAAAAACTGTACATCTCATTTTTTAATAAATTCGATTAATGTACGACTTCTTGACCACGCTTATTCCATGTAAATATAAAGCTAATCATCGCTAGAATGCTGATGATTGTGAGTAAAATAAAGCCCGCACTCCAACCAAGATGGTCAACAACAGCCCCCATCACAATATTAGCCATTACCGCACCACCTAAATAACCAAATAAGCCTGTCAAACCTGCTGCAGTTCCAGCAGCCTTTTTCGGTACATAATCTAACGCTTGTAAACCAATTAACATGACAGGACCGTAAATAAGAAAACCAATCGTGACAAGCGCTAAGTTGTCAACAAGTGGATTTCCAGGTGGGTTTAACCAATATACAACCACAGCGATCGTCACACCAATCATAAAGATAAAACCTGCTGGGCCTCGACGCCCTTTAAAGACTTTATCTGAAAGCCATCCACAAATTAAGGTTCCAGGAATACCTGCCCATTCATATAAGAAATAAGCCCATCCTGAGCCTTTCATATCGAAGTGTTTCACTTCACTTAAATATAAAGGCGCCCAGTCTAACACACCATAACGCACAAAGTAGACAAAGATATTAGCCACTGCAATAATCCAAACCCACTTATTATTTAAGACATATTTAAACAAAATTTCTTTTGTCGTGAGTTCTGTTTCAAAAGTTTCTTTTTGATGAGTCGGATAGTCATCTCGATACGCTTCTATTGGTGGCAAACCTACAGATTGTGGTGTATCTCGAATAAGTAAATAAGCTATCAAGGCAATGATAATGGCTAATATAGCTGGATAAATAAAGGCGCCTTCAAACCCTTTTAAATAACCAAAACTCAACGTACCGGTTAAATATATACCTAGCAAAGCGATTGGCGCCATCAATCCGCCACCCACATTGTGCGCGACATTCCATATGGCAGTCTTACTTCCCCTTTCACTCACACTAAACCAATGGACAAGTACACGCCCTGATGGTGGCCAACCCATACCTTGAAACCAACCATTTAAAAATAACATCAAAAACATCATAGTGACACTAGAGGTCAAAGCAGGAATGAATCCCATCAATAAGTTAACAATAGCAGTCAATAATAATCCCAATGTTAAAAATGTGCGTGCGTTACTACGATCACTGACAGTTCCCATAACAAATTTACTGATGCCATATGCGATAGAAATCGCAGACAAAGCAAATCCTAACTCCGCTTTAGTAAACCCCATTTCAGATAGATAAGGCATCGCAATGGAAAAGTTTTTACGTAATAAGTAATAACCTGCATAACCAATGAATATCCCTAAAAATACTTGCCGTCTCATTTTACGATATGTATCATCTTGCAGTTCACTAGCAATTGGTTTGACGTGTGCAGGTGGCTTTAAAAATTGAAACATAAGCGAACCCCCTTGATTTTTATTAATATTTTGTTAATTTTATTAACAAACACATCTTTTGTCAAACCTATTTTTGCTTGATGTGACAATATTGTAATCGCTTTCTCTACTTTTGCTTTAAAACCTATTAAAAAAGGTGTAGGACCTTGAAATCAAATCGATTTCTGTCCCACACCTATTGCAAGTTTTATTTCTAACCTATGGCTCTTATTATTTATAAATCGTTACCGTTAAGCGCTATCCGCAGTCAATGTCTTTATTGCACACGATTTTGTTGTTGAATTGCCGCTTCAATAAATGATTTGAAGATCGGTTGCGGACGATTAGGTCTTGATAAAAATTCTGGATGGAATTGGCAAGCAATAAAAAATGGATGATTTTCAAGTTCTACCATTTCAACTAAGCGACCATCTGGGCTTGTTCCAGAAAAAATCATACCCGCTTCTTCAAGTTGTGCTCTAAATTCATTATTAAATTCATAGCGATGACGATGGCGTTCTTCTACAGATGTTTGTCCGTAAATCTCATTCGCTAATGACCCTTCTTTGATGCTACAAGGGTATAAACCTAAGCGCAATGTCCCACCTAAATCCTCAATATCTTTTTGTTCAGGTAATAAGTCAATTACCGGATAAGGTGTGTTCGGGTCAAGTTCAGTTGAATGGGCATCTTTTAAGCCGACAACGTGACGTGCATACTCAACTGTTGCGAGTTGCATTCCTAAACAAATGCCGAAGAATGGAATTTGTTGTTCACGTGCGTATTTAATCGCTGAAATTTTACCTTCGCTTGCACGGAAACCAAAGCCACCAGGTACAAGAATACCGTCAACATCACTTAAGTAGTCAGCTGCATTTTCATCAGTGACTTCACTCGAGTCAATCCAGCGAATGTCTATATCTTTCATAAACGGATAACCTGCATGTTTGAGAGATTCAACAACAGATAAATAAGCATCTTGTAATGCTACATATTTACCTACTAAAGCAATTTTTACTTTTCCTTCTAAATGATTAACAACTTGAATAAGATGATTCCATTCATCTAATTGTGTATCTCGTTGCGCCTCTAATCCTAAACGTTCAATTACAAGATCATCCATGTTTTGATGGCTTAACTGCAATGGAATTTCATAAAGAGATTCAGCATCTCGACATTCAATGACACTTTCTTTATTTATATCACAGAACAAAGCAATTTTATCTTTTAACTCTTGTCCCATTTCATACTCAGTACGTACTACAATAAGATCAGGTTGGATACCCAATCCACGTAATTCTTTAACACTATGTTGTGTCGGCTTCGTTTTCATTTCACCAGCCGCTTTAATGTAAGGAAGTAATGTACAGTGTACATACATCACATTTTCGCGCCCTAAATCACTTTTGATTTGACGAATTGCTTCAATGAAAGGCAGTGACTCAATGTCCCCTGTTGTCCCACCAATTTCTGTAATAACAACGTCTGCATTTGTACTTTCACCAGCAAGTAATAAACGTGACTTAATTTCATTTGTAATATGTGGAATTACTTGCACGGTTCCACCAAGATAATCACCGCGGCGCTCTTTTTGCAAGACATGTGAGTATACCTTTCCTGCTGTTACGTTAGAATATTGATTTAAATTAATATCAATAAAACGTTCATAATGGCCTAAATCTAAATCCGTTTCAGCCCCATCATCTGTTACGAATACTTCACCATGCTGATAAGGGCTCATTGTACCCGGATCCACGTTTAAATAAGGGTCAAATTTTTGTATCGTTACTTTTAATCCTCTATCTTTAAGTAATCGACCCAGTGAAGCTGCTGTAATCCCTTTACCTAACGAAGAAACTACACCGCCAGTCACAAATATAAATTTTGTCATTTTTTTATTTCCTCCTCATTGATCATCAGAAATGCTTTCCAAATATTAGGGGGTGGATCTGAATATAAAATGTTTAGCTTGATTAAAAACATTTTAACCCTAATCATTCTTATGAAATTAAAAAAAGTTCCCGCTCACAATGGTATTATTGTAAGGGGAACCTCAACGTTTACTTATATTAAATGTCCAACTTAATACTTAAGTTTAAGACATTAACGTCTCGTTTATTTATCTGTCCTAATTAAAGGAGCCCGAATAAAATTTTATCACTTTGACATGAAAAGTCAATCATCTTTCTTGCATAAATGAGTGAATTAAAATTCTTCTTCGTCCTCTTCTTCTTCATCCTCATCATCGTATGTTTCATCGATTTCTTCTTCATCATCTTCAACAACTAAATCAGAATCTTCAATTTCATCTTCTACACGTTCATCTTCAGGGTCAGCAAGGCCTTCTTGATCATCTGTATGATTTGGAATATTGATATCACCTTCAGAATCGTCTTCACCTAATAATGTAAGGTTTTTATCTTCTTCATCATCTTCATCAAGAATATCGAATTTTTGAATTGTTGGCGCTATTTTTTCTTCAATGTCATCTACTGAATACCAGTCACGTAAGCCCCAAATATTATCACCGACGCTTAAAAAACGACCGTCTGTATTCAAATCAGTATAAAATTGAACGATACGATCTTCAATTTGATCGTCTTCGTAATGTCCGATACGTTTAAATTCATCAATAATATCATACAAATTCATTGTTTGATTTTGTTCACTCAATAACGTATAGGCCATATCAATAAATGATTTTTCATCCACCATCTCTTGTGTATAATCTTGTAATTTCATCAGCATATCTTCCTTTCAAAGGTTCGCATTTCTATTTATTCAATGACTCAAACACTTTCTTTCATCTTTAAAGGAAATCGCGTATCGTTGCCGTTCTCCCTTTTAACTCTTTCGTGTCAAAACCGTTGTGCATGCGTTGCAACATTGGTGTTTTAACACTGACATTAACAAAAGTAAATTATAAATCACTCAACGTCATTTCGCAATATGTTCAATCACATTTTCCATGACTTCGGTCTTATATCTTCTTTTTGTCATTTTACGCAACTAGAATGCAGTCATCAATAAAATTTAAAGTGTGAATTTTCAACATCGATTTGCATATGCTTCATTCATGAACATAGCATTCGTCCGTGACGTTTTAATCCTAATAGTTAATATACTTTTCTAACGTAGTATAATCTTCTGTTGATAGCGTTTCAACAAAATTACTTTTTTCAAACAATGTTTTTAATTGATGATTTGGACCAAATAATGTGATTTCGATAACCTTAATCTTTTGATTTTGTTTACGAACATATGTCGCTAATTGACGTAATGCACTTTGCGCAATACCTGTGTCTCGATATGCATCATTTACGTAAAGTGCTCGTATGATTAATCTTTGATCAAACTGTTCAATCGCAATAAAACCTACTTTTTGATGATCAAGAACAAGATCAACTACCTCAATTGTGCCTTCTTCGGATGATGCGCTCTGTTTTAATTTTAACGATGATACATATTTAGAATCTAAATCTAAATAGTACAGACGTTCTTTCCCAATGGGCCCTTCTTCTTTCGTAGCCGTATGGATAGAACCTGCACGTTCATAAACATTCCAAGCCGCCTCATTCTCTGCATCAACAACCAAATATAAATGGTTGAAATCTGGAAAAATAGTTTGGACATATTCTGGCAAAGTCATCATCATTTTAGTACCGTAACCATGGCCTTGATATGCTTCATTGATGGATAATGAACGCACATAAATGACTTCTTTAGGTGTATCGTAGCCTTCATGTTGATAATGTTGATGTAATACAAAGAAACCAATCACTTCATTTTGATCATTTAAAACGATATTTGCTTCTCTATTTTTATCTTCTAATGCATCATCTAAAACTTCTTTGGGTAAAGAAGAATAGATTCGTTGACGTTCACTTAATTTAAAATGATAGAGTGCATCTCGGTATTGCTCTTCAAATAATTGTATAGTAATATCATCAAAGCGCTTACTTTTTTGGGTCATTTTTTACCATCCCTTTACATTTTCCTAATACTTATGTTGACACATTTGGTAACGTTCAAACAAGTTTTTAGAGGAAATGTAGTATAAAAATAACAAAAGCCAGCGCGTTATGATGAATGGATTATCGCTGCTGGAATGTTATTTCATTTATATATTGATAAGGCATTAAAATAATGACTCGCAAAGATATTTGTAGTTACATTGAGTTTAAATCTAACTTCTCTCAATAAAGATTATCTTTGTAAAAGGTGAAACAATCTGTCAGCACTCAGTTTTATGCGCGTAAAATTTGAAAGGGGATATTATGGGAAATCATAAGAGTACTAAAGAAAAAAATCGGAATATTGTGTATATTGTTTCTTTCACAATTATTTTGATTCTCACATTACTTGCAGCCATCTTTCCAAAGACATTTGGTGCATATGCACAGCATACATATGACATATTGGCACTTAATTTTGGTTGGTTATTTCTAATTATTGTGTTTGTTTTAGATGTGTTTTTAATCTTTTTAGCTATTTCAAGATATGGCCGATTTAAATTAGGTCGCGATGATGAAGAACCTGAATTTTCATTTATTTCATGGATTGGTATGTTGTTCTCAGCAGGTTTAGGTGTAGGTATCGTCTTTTGGGGTGTAGCAGAACCCTTAACACATTATTTGCATTCTCCATTTCCAAAAGCTGTTAAAGGGCAGACTGTTGAATCAGCTCGACTCGCGATGGGTTATACCTTCTTCCATTGGGGCATCTCACAATGGTCTATCTTTGCAATGAGTGGTTTAATTGTTGCTTATTTCCAATTTCGAAAAAGTCGAGACGGCTTAATTTCTACTGCAATGGAACCCGTTTTCGGTGAGACTTACCGACGTCCTTTCCGAAATATTATCGATATTTTAGCGATTATTGCGACTGTAATGGGAATCGCAACATCGATTGGACTGGGAATACTACAAATTGCAGGTGGCCTTAATCACGTTTTCAAAGTACCTAACACATCATTAACTTTAATTTTAATTACATTATTGATGACGATTATTTTTCTGGGTTCAGCTTTAACAGGCATCAATCGAGGTGTGAAGTGGCTAAGTAATCTAAATATTATCGTTGGTGCCATCTTACTCTTGTTTATTTTTATTTTTGGTGATTTACGCTTTATTGTCGAAACTTTTACGGTTTCAATTGGGGATTATATTTCTCACTTTGTGCAATATAGCTTAAGAATGGATCCGTATTCTGGAGATAATTCTTGGATTCAGAAATGGACAGTTTTCTATTGGGCATGGGTTATTTCTTGGTCTCCTTTTATTGGTGGCTTCGTTGCCCGTGTGTCAAGAGGACGTACCATTCGAGAGTTTGTTATTGGTGTGCTTATCATTCCACCATGTATTTCATTCGCATGGATTTCAGGATTCGGAGGCACTGCAATTAACTGGGCACTCCACCACAATGACGGTATCGAAAAAATAGTGGATAAAGATTATACAGTCGCGTTATTTGAATTATTAAGCAAGTTTCCTCTACATGAGGTGACAAGTGCATTGGCCATCATTCTTATTTTTACATTTATTGTTACCAGTGCCGACTCGACAACACATATCGTATCAGGAATGGCAACAGGCGGTGTAGAAAATCCTAAACGGAAGCATAAATTGGTCTGGGGTATTTTAATTGGTGCAATCTCTGTTTCTCTCACTGTTGCGGGAGGCTTAACAAGTTTACAAACTGCATCCGTTGTAACAGGATTACCTTTTTCGATTATTCTGTTTCTTATGATTTTTTCATTGATGAATGCATTGCGTCGTGAACCAACTAAATATTTCAAAATGACGCACATTGATGATGATAAAGATTTTTCAAGAACAATAGAAGATCGGGAACGAGATCATGAAATGTAATCAAAGCTTTCTTTAATGAAGCCAATCTCATTTGTGCATACCTCAATAATGGACGAGGTTGGGAACACACGCCCAACTTCGTCCTTTTATTGCTTACACTCTCATTTATTTTAAAATTAAACTTTGAATTAACGCTTGTAATTTTGTCATTATCGTATAGTATATATTGGTGATAAACAAAAATTCGAGGTGACTAATCATGCGTATTGGCATAGATGCTGGCGGTACTTTGATAAAAATTGCAATAGAAAATGAGGGCGAACGATCATTTAAGGTCTATCAGACAACAGAACTAGAAACCGTTGCTGAATGGTTGAATCAACAGCCTTGCCAGGATATACATATTACAGGAGGAAACGCGAAAACTTTAAGTGAGCATTTAACATGTAATGCGCAAACATATATCGAATTTGACGCTGCGGCTCGAGGCGTTCAGCTCTTTTTAGAAGAACAAGGTATTCATATTGATCGATACATTTTCACAAATGTAGGGACTGGCACATCACTTCATTTAACAGACGGCTTAGAACAAGAACGCGTAGGTGGTATAGGTACAGGGGGCGGCATGATTCAAGGATTGGGTTATCTCCTCACTGGTATTACTGAATATGCCACATTAACGAATCTCGCATTAAAAGGGAATCGTGACATCATCGACTTGAAAGTGAAGCATATTTATAAAAATGATACCCCGCCTATATCTGGAGAACTTACTGCTGCTAATTTTGGTCATGTCTTGTTAAATATCGATCAAAACTTCACGGATGCTGATAAACTTGCTTCCGTTATCGGTGTCGTTGGTGAAAGCATTACAACTGTAGCCATTCATGTCGCAAGAGAACATCAAGTGAAAGATGTGGTCTATATTGGTTCATCATTTCATGATAATCCACTTTTACAACAAGTGGTCACTGATTATACAGTATTGAGAGGTTTCAACCCTCACTATTTAAAAAATGGTGCCTTTTCTGGCGCATTAGGCACGTTATACTTATCCCATTAATTCATTTAAAAAAACGCAGATTAGAAACATGGCTTCTAATCTGCGTTTATTTATGAATAGGTCAAAATTGATAACGATATACGTTATTAAAAAGTTAGTTCATTCGCAAGTTTCTGCGCCGAAACAATCGTACCTACGACTCCCGGCTTGACATCAATAGCTACATATCGATTATCATCACGTAGCTCATCTAACCATTCCGCAAAAACTTCCCCTTCTACATCAATCAATTCAAAGGTCTCAAAATCTTCTTCTGCCACTTTTTCTGCACGTTTATTTAAACTCCATACTGGCATAAAGTACGATTGATCAAAATTATCGTTCTCATCATATACAATCATAAACTGTTTGTTGTCCTTTTGGCTCAAACCGTATACAGTGTCACTTTTAGCAACATCTTGTACAAATTCACGGATACGAATGTTATCTAAATCAGTCATCAAGTCACTAACCACTTCGATAATTCGAATCTCATGGCCTTGCGCGCGATCTGTCACATTGACGAGTGCTTCATCTTCTTCGTCAAACATATCATCAAGTTCATAAGTCGCAAACTGATCAATATCCATCGCTTTAATTTTGTCATAGGCCACACCGGATGTTTCTAAGTAGGTTTTCGCTAAAGATTCACGTGTCCAAAAACAAAATAATGGCTTCCCATTATGACTATGCTTAATAATCTTTTTATCTTTAACAGCGATGAAAAACTGTTCATTGGTTAATATATCTTTATAAAAGCGTTCGTTTTTGTAAGACATGACTCTGCTCCTTTTTCTCAACTCAAAATGTATCTCGAATACAAGTCTCTCACTTCTATCCGGTCATCAAACTTGATTTGATTTCTCTATATAACCAATATATCATACATCAAAGTAGAATTGTTTATAGCCCCGCCATTTCTATAAATTGTTGCTCATATGCTCGAATGTCTGCTTCACTATCAGCATGCCAAATACATGCAAATCTTGAATTGACATGTTGATCTTCATACCAATCTCCATCGTAATAGGATAAAGGATATAAAACACCTTGCTCTACAAAGGAAGAAATGGCATTAAAGAACCGTTCATTATCTCCATTTGCAAAGTAACTATAAAACTTGTGATGCTTGCCGGTTAATTGTGGTTCTAGCAAGAGCATACTCGTCGAACCATTTTGCCGGAAATTTAAATCTATCGCATATACGTCGCCTTCAGCATCCACAAGAATATCGAATCCAGCAATACCGATAAATCCTTGAGAAACACCATTTTCCATTATTTTCCGGCCTGCTTCGATTACTTTTTCAGGTACCTCTAAAGCATTCACATTGCCATTATAAAAACCATATTCATTTGTTAATTGTTTCGCTGCACCGAGGTATATAATACCTTCATCAGGATGCCAAGCGTACTGCACACAATAGTTATCCACCGCTTCGATACATTGCTCAATGATCAACGTTTTCGTCGCTTCTTGTGCTTTTTCTACACGGGCAATCGCTTCGTTTAATTCTTGCTCGTTATAACATATCATCACGCCATAGCCTCCAGCAGTAGGTAAATCATCCCCAGGCTTTATTACAACTGGAAGTGACCAAGATTGAATGGCTGACTTAAAATTTTCATATGTTACGATTTCGCGTTTTTGGTAAAAACTGATTCTGAGTCCATTTTGGAATTAATGACTTATTATTCAACTCAACAAATAATTTTTTATCCATAGCATAGTGTGCTGCATCAACAATCGAGTCGTCATGAACATATTGAAAATAAATCTGACGTTCTTCGACAGTTGCCAAATGTTTCAGTGCACCTTCATAACTCTCTTGGTCTCTAAATGTGATGACATTATCCGGTATGGATCGTCCAATCATTTGAAAAAGCTGTGCTAATTTATGTGTCACACTCGCTTCATGAACGATGACTGGTAAATTGGCAATCAACAACTCTCTCCCAGTTAAAAAGTTGGATTGATGTTCATCTGGTTCTAACCAAGGATTGGAAACATAAGAAGGTCTAGAAGTATAGACCACGTTTGTTTCATAAATATCACCCATTGTTAAGCGGGGTGCGTGATTATTTTGTACCGTCATTTATAACTTCTCCCTTTTAATTTGATGCTCCTTTTGAATTGTAGCTAAGAGATCTCTATCTTGAATTAATGTAGCCCCCATTAATGCAATGATCTTTGCACCTCTTATCAGTGCTTTATCCCCCATTGGACTTGCAGCAGCTTCTCTAAATCGATGGGTATGCCCCACCAAGCTTCTTGGCCCAATTTTGACATGTGGGTGTATCGTTGGTACAACATGGCTGACATTCCCCGTGTCCGTTGAACCATACCCAAAATCATCATGACTTACCTCTTCCCCTAGTTCTGTTGCATATTGTTCAAATAACAAATCGAGTTCTGGTGATTTCACAAACTCATTGACGCCATTTTGAATAGGCTCAAACTCAAAATCACAACTCATTTGTATCGCTGCCCCCTTAGCGATATCATGAACACGTCCAGTGAGAACATCCAATTCCTTTCGTGTCGTCGCACGCGTATAAAAACGTGCATGTGTGAAATCTGGAATGATATTCGCGGCCTTGCCACCATCTAAAATTACGCCATGTACGCGCTCAGTCTTTTTAATATGCTGACGAATTTGTGCAACACCATTAAAAAAAACTAATCATCGCATCTAAAGCGTTACGTGCTTCATAAGCATTCTCTGAAGCATGCGCACTTTTACCATAAAATTTAATATCTAGTACATCTACCGCAAGTGTGTGATTGGTTGGATATGTTTCATTACCTGGATGTACCATTAACGCAACATCTACATCGTCAAATATGCCTTCTTTAACATAACTCGCTTTGGCACTTCCATTTTCTCCGCCTTCTTCAGCTGGGCAACCGAAGATGACGACTTTCCCACCGATTTCTTCGACGACCTGCTTAAGTGCTGTACCTGCTAAGACACTCGCTGTACCGATAATGTTATGACCACAGGCATGACCTAATCCTGGAAGTGCATCATATTCAGCAAGATAGCTGATTGTAGGCCCTTCCTTTGCCGATTCATAAGTGGCTATAAATCCAGTTGAATGACCTGCAATGTCGCGCTCAACTTCGAAACCACACTCAATTAAATGATCAATGAGCAATCTCGAAGCAAATAACTCTTCATTTCCAATCTCAGGTCTTTCATGAATTTGATGACTCATATCAATGTATTTCAATCTGTTGTTATCTATATAATCTAAAATCCGTTGTCTCACTGATACCAAATTAAAACTCCTTCCAAACAAAAAAGTTATCATCCTATACTATCAACACATATGTTTTCAAGTGTGGTTGATGTACGCCGGTGATAACATCTTTGTCGTTTTTATCTTTCAGCCCATTATAGACTGTTGGATTTAGCACCTTTATCGCTTTACGATGAGGTTGCAGGGCTTCGTAGGGCCAATTCCCTCCACCACTCTTGATAAATATTTATTAAATTTGTACTTATTTTATCGGATTTAGGACAATTTGTCATGTATTTTTTACAGATAAATCAAAAATTTCTATCTTATTTTTTGTATAACTGAGTAATTAGCTCAGTTTTTTTACTTTCAATCATCCTAATTTGTGTTAAAATGAAATTACACATGAAGGAGGTTTGTACAAATGCCAAAAATGAACGTTGAAAGTTTTAACTTGGATCACACTAAAGTGGTTGCGCCTTATATTCGCTTGGCTGGTAAAATGAAAGGAATTAACGGAGATGAAATTTATAAATATGACATTCGTTTCAAGCAGCCAAATAAAGCGCACATGGACATGCCTGGATTGCATTCTCTAGAGCATTTGATGGCTGAGAATATTAGAAACCATACAGATAAAGTGGTTGATTTAAGTCCGATGGGTTGCCAAACTGGTTTTTATGTTTCTTTTATCAATCATGATGATTATGACGATGTATTAAATATTATTGAAAAAACAATACAAGATGTACTTGAGGCAAAAGAAGTTCCTGCTTGCAATGAATTACAATGTGGTTGGGCTGCTTCACATTCTTTAGAGGGCGCTCAAGCAATTGCACAATCATTTTTAGATAAACGTGACCAATGGCATGATGTTTTTGGAACAGGTGCACACGTATAAATATAAAGTCACGTTTTAAAATAGAATGACGATATGAAAATAATGATAAATCGCTTTGACTGAACAAAAGGCATTCCAAATTGTGTGTGATACACAACTTGAAATGCCTTTTTAAAGTTTACAATTATAATTTTTTAATGAGATACATGAAAAGGAATTGAAGCGGTAGTCTACCGTATCTTGCCGTGTCTGATAATTCTTTATCACCAAGCGGCAATCGACGTCGTGCCATATAAATATTTGCTGGAAAAACAGATAATAAGAAATAGTTAATCCAACGTTTCAATGCATCAGATGGACGCGCCAAAAGTAGCTTTATGCCTATCCATATTTCACATACGCCTGTAACTAGCACAGCAGCCTTTTTGAATGGTAAATAATGAGGTACAATATTTCTGAATCGACGTTCTCTCGTAAAATGTAAAACACCAATAATCAAAAATCCAATACCTATTAAAATGCGACCTACTTTTTTCATCTCAACACCCTTTATTCAGTAATGATAGTATGAATTAATTTCGGCTGTGATGCTTGTTCTAAGATTGTAATATTATCATACAATTTTTCTTTTACTGCTTCAACATCCTGTGTATTCGCATGAATCGTTAATAGAGATTCTCCTTCTTCGACACGGTCACCTATTTTTTTATTCAAAACGAGTCCTACAGCAAGATCAATCTCATCTTCTTTCGTTTGGCGTCCTGCCCCTAACATCATAGATGCAATACCAATTTCATTTGCAATCATTTCTGCAACAACACCAGATTGTTTTGCAGGTAATTCGAATTGATATTGTGCTGTTGGCAATTGTGATGGATCATCAACGATAGTTGCGTCGCCACCTTGATTACTTAAAAATGTTTTGAATTTCTCTAAGGCTTTACCATTTTCAATGACTTCTTTTAACATTTCGCGTGCTTCTTCTAAATTGGCTCGCTTTTTGAGCTAATACCACCATTTGTGAACCGAGTGTCAAAACAAGTTCGGTTAAATCTTCTGGTCCTTCTCCTTTTAACGTGTCAATCGCTTCTTTTAATTCTAAAGCATTCCCGATTGCAAAGCCGAGAGGTTGACTCATGTCAGAAATGATTGCCATTGTTTGACGTCCCACTTGATTTCCAATTTTAACCATCGCATGTGCTAAAGCTTCTGCATCTTCCACTGTTTTCATAAAGGCACCATTACCTGTTTTAACATCAAGTACAATCGCATCCGCACCTGCAGCAATCTTCTTACTCATAATTGAAGATGCAATTAAAGGAATTGAATTCACTGTACCTGTAACATCGCGCAAAGCATAGATTTTTTTATCAGCTGGTGTCAGATTACCTGTTTGACCTATTACAGCCACATGATCTTCATTCACAAGTCGTACAAATTCATCTTCAGATATTTCAACATGGAATCCTTTAACTGATTCCAATTTATCTATCGTACCGCCTGTATGACCTAAACCACGTCCACTCATTTTAGCTACAGGAACATCTAACGCAGCAACTAACGGTGCCAATACAAGCGTCGTTGTATCACCCACGCCTCCAGTTGAATGCTTGTCGACTTTGATGCCTTCTATATTTGAAAGATCAATTTGATCTCCAGAAGCGACCATTGCCATCGTTAAATCTGCACGCTCTTCATCTGACATATCTTGAAAGAAAATTGCCATCGCTAAACTAGACATTTGATAATCAGGAATCTCCCCATTTGTGTAACCGTTTACAAAGAATTGTATTTCTTCCTTTGTAAGCGTATGTCCATCGCGTTTCTTTGCAATAATATCTACCATTCTCATGGTCATTCCTCATTTCTATATGGATTTTTATTTTTTACAATATGTTTGAATTTACCTTTATTATAAACCAAAATCTATCTATTGGTAAAACCAAATCATTATCGAGATACGGACTTAAATAAGCTTATCAAAGAAGCGACAACATGCGGTCTAATCGTTGATGAACCTATTACACCTCTGCTTTGTTAATAAGTTTTATCGACTTTTCATTATAGTTCTGTTATCTTTAAAATGATATAAGATATTAAGGAGATGTTTTAAATGACACAACAAGGAACACCACACATTCAACCTAATGGTACTAAAATTGCTAAAACTGTACTTATGCCTGGTGATCCATTACGTGCTAAATTCATTGCAGAAAATTACTTAGAAAATGTAGAACAATTCAATGAAGTACGTAATATGTTCGGCTATACAGGTACATATAAAGGCAAAGAAGTTTCTGTAATGGGCTCAGGAATGGGTATCCCAAGTATCGGTATTTATTCTTATGAGCTATACAATTTCTTCGACGTAGACACGATTATTCGCATTGGTTCTTGTGGCGCAATGCAAGAAGACATTCACTTATACGACATTATTATCGCACAGGGCGCTTCAACAAACTCTAATTACGTTGATCAATTCCAAATACCGGGTCATTTTGCCCCTCTAGCTGACTTTGATCTCGTTGTAAAAGCTAAAGAAAAAGCTGATGCCCTAGGTGCACGCGCACACGTTGGTAATATTCTTTCTTCAGATACTTTTTATAACGCAAACCCAGATTTCAATCAAAAATGGATCGAAATGGGCATTCTAGGAGTAGAAATGGAATCAGCGGGACTCTATTTAAATGCTATAAAGGCGGGTAAAAAAGCGCTAGGTGTATTCACTGTTAGCGATCATTTATTACGTGACGAAGCAACAACTGCCGAAGAACGTCAAAATTCATTTACACAAATGATGGAAGTTGCGTTAGAAATCGCTGAATAACTTGCTTTAAATAAATTAAGAGCCTGAGACAAAATTGTCTCAATAATCGATGAAATCCGAGGTTTTCGTAAAAAACGAAAAATCTCGGATTTTTTCCTTTTATCATCAGTTTAGCCGCACTAGATGCGACTAATTTCCTTAGGCATCTCGTTAATTTAGTTTTTGTTGTGATGAATTAAATTATACGAAATTGCCTTATTTTTTAAAGTATAATGGTGAATGATTACATATATATAAGCGAAGTATTTATAGCGAGACTCCTGAGGGAACAGGACGAGCCGAAGACTACAGGCTGAGGCTGTCCCCTCGGAAAGCGAGCCTATATAATACGAAGCATGATAATATAAAGGAAGCTCGAAGACGATTTTTATCAAAATCATCTTCGAGCTATTTATTTTGGTATTTATGTCCCATGCTCTTTTATTTTAACAGGGCATCATTTAATACGTCTCATATTGATTTATTTTTAGCTATAAAAAATGATTGTTCATATTCAGTTGGTTTTGCCCAATGTGTTTTCCACATTTTATCACGGTTGTTCGCAAACAATTGATAACCTAGGTTGCGTAAAGGTTTGGGGACAAGCCATAATAGAATAGCTAACCACTTATAACGATCAAGTGTATAAATGAGTTTGGCTATCGCTGTCGATTGAAATGTCAAATCGTCCCCCTCTTGTAAAACAACACTGTTATATTCAAGCACTTCAGGACGTGATTTTTGTAATGCTTCCCCTGCCTTACTTTTTAAAGGCACGAACTGATAGTTTCTAGGCAAACCATTTCGAATGAGCCAAATTGCATAATTGTAACAATAAACACAATGATCATCGTAATAAATAATTGGCATATTATCACCTCTTGTCTTAAATATACCCGCTTTTATATTTTCATATCAAACATTAAAAATAGCTCATATTCAAAGTTATAAATATTTTTCCATTTGAACCAGTAAAAGGCGATGTCATTGACCGTACTGTCAATTTCAATCACCTTTTCTCTCCATTATCTACCATATAGAGACGCACCATTACGCGATACTCTATTATGCATTTATTGTTTAACTTGAATAATACGTGCATACTTCAAAAATTGTGAAGTATATTTCTTTTTAACTTCTTGTGGTGTCATATAAGTCACTGCTATGATATGCCAATTCGGATTAAAACGATAGAATGATGTATTTTCAGTACTCCATTTCACCATATTACCGCTTTTATTATAGCGTGGAAGCGTAACTTCATGACCTTCTAACACATTGATATAGGTTTGGAAAACATCAGGGTCAATACGTTCAAATTGGTCAATCACTAAAAATTGACGATCCGTCTTAGGCATCAATTCCGTAATAAACCCTTCTCTGTAGTATAGCGCACCCGCTTCATTTGGTAAGTAGCGCCCATACAACATTTCTTCAGAAAAATCAGGATGGCCAACTGTAATGACTGACGTTGCATTGGCTTTCTCAACAAGTGATTTTGCAGCATTTAAGCCTTCTTCTTTTTGTTCTGCAAGTAATAAAATAAATGGCTTTAATTCTTGATTTTCAGTATCTTGATGTCCAGAAACCGCTTCGAATTGCCCTTTTAAGCCATCATTTTCACTCATCTCCATAATGGCATTGAATTGTGTCGGCGTTAAACTTGCTATCGCTTGCTTAGAATTTTCTTGTAAAAAGTACAAGTTCTTAAGCTTTTGGTGTTTATTCAACGTCATTAAACTAACTGGATTGATATCTTCAATATATCGAATTTCAATCGCTGTACTATTCGTCCGACCTTGTTCCGGGGGACGTGTATGAATATGATGTGCCACTTCAGCACGTCCAATGACAGACTGGTTAGAATTGCGATTGTAAATGATGATTTGATCGCCGATTTCTAATTGTGTGTAATGATGATAACCGTTTCGTTTTATACCGTTTCGTGTATGCGTATAAATCGTATAGGTTTCATCTGGTTCAAACGCTTCTGTTTCAGACATAAAGAAATATCTAGGAATAGAAATCTCGCCAGTCCCTAGTCCTTTGATTAATTCAAATTCATCGAATGAAATCTTATTAAAAAGAATTTCTTTCATATTATTCATTCGGAATTCTAATGATTCACTTCTTTTAAGATAATCTGATGTGAGTCGCTTGAACGGTTCATTAAATTTGAACTCTACATGTGTTTTGTTTTGTGCACCTGTCTTAACGCGCGTAATTTCACCCCATCCAAGTAATCCTGCATCTGTTTGTACTTGGTAAAAAATCACACGGTCACCGACTTGTGCTTGTTTAAATGCACGAAACCCTTGTGTTGGATTAAATTGTGCCCCTGACTCAAATACTGTTTTTTGCCCAACTAATGGCTCATTATGATTCCATCTATTGTATCCGCAATTCAGCCAAAAATAATTAATCTCTGCAGCCATGTTATCATTGTATCTCCTTTTAAAATAATTATATCTTATCCTTTAATCCAGCAATGTTTTTTTATTTATTATATTACTTTTCATTGAGTGTTCATCCATTGCATTAGACCGACTGCAACTGGAAGGAAGTTAATGAGTACCCCGCCCACCTTTAACATTGGGCTGATGGTACGATTAGGCAAAGTCCAAAGTGTGGCGATGATACCAATCATTCCGATTAACACTGGAAATACAATGGAAGGAAAGATAGGCACTTGAAAAAATATAGTCGCTCCAGATAAAATACCGCAAACTAAAGCGATATATAAACCCCATTTCATGTCATTCTCCTCTTCTTATACATAACTAATAATCAGTGAAAATTCACCTTCAAATACGTTATCCAAATCTTCTGCAGTCAATATAAAATGGTTCCCTTTTTTTATATCGTAAATTTCACCATCTGTAACGAGCTGCCCTTGTCCATCCAGTACAGAGACCAAAACAAATTCTCGCGGCTTCATATAGTTCAATGTGCCTTGTATATCCCAATGTGTCACTGTAAAAAATGAATTTTGAACAAACGTCGTACACTTATGATTTTCAATCACTTCAGTTTGTGGTACTACATTAGGACTTTCTTCACTAATTTGAATGACATCTTTACTTTTTTCAAGATGTAACGGTCTTTTATTACCATTTTTATCTTGTCTATCATAATCATAGATCCGATAAGTCGTATCTGAAGACTGTTGTGTTTCTAAAATCATAATACCTGCACCTATGCCATGGACTGTACCAGCCGGCACAAAGAAAAAGTCACCTTTGTGGACAGGGACGCGTCTAAACAGATGCTCAAAATCACGTTGATCTATCATTTCATTGAGTTCTTCATGAGATTGCGCATTTGTGCCATATATAATTTCTGCACCTGGTTTTGCATCTAATATATACCAACATTCTGTTTTGCCGTATTCTCCGTTTTCATGCTCATAAGCATACGTATCATCAGGATGAACTTGAACTGATAATTTTTGTTCAGCATCCAAAATCTTAGTTAATAGTGGAAACTTTTTTGTAGGAAATTCCCCAAACAGTTTAGGTTGATTTTCCCAAACTTCATCTAATGTTTGTCCTTTAAATGGACCGTTTAATATCCGATTCGCACCATGTGGATGAGCTGAGATTCCCCATACCTCACCAGTATGGTCACTCGGTAAATCATAACCAAATTGTGCGAGATTTGTTCCACCCCAAATTCTTTCCTGAAAAACAGGTTCAAGTAATAATGGCATTGGGAACCACCTCTCAATCTTTCATATTATGCTCTTTTTATATGTATGTTAGATTTCCTCTGTACCACCGAAACTCAATGAAATGGCACAATAATCTTACATAATTGTATCATATCTCCTATAAATGTGCTTTAGTAATTAGAAAATCAAACGATCTCACTTCCTGGATTCCTGAACCACTTCGTATCATTCAAAGCGCTTTAACGACCTAATTTGTTTCTACTATATAATTTTTGACTAGTGTTTGACGGATTTCGACTAAGTGATGGGTCATTAATGTTGCTGCCTTTTTTTCTTGTCGCTTTTTAATTGCTTCTAAGATGACACTGTGTTCTTCCAATAATTTCTCCATCGTTTTTTGTCGGCTATAAATATAAATATGACGCGTACCTTTCATCGTCTGTTGAATGAGGTCCGAAATATTATTTAGCAACTCATATAACAATGCATTATGAGAGGCTTTAGCAATAGCAAGATGAAATTTTAAATCTGCTTCCTCACCCGATTGTTGACATTGGATCGCATTGACCATTTCTTCTAAAGCAGTTTCCATTGCTCGTATATCTTCATCTGTGTGTCGTAATGCAGCATATTGTGCTGTCGCCACTTCTACCGATTCACGCAATTCTAATATGTCGCGTACACGCTCTTTCGTAAGTGTATGAGATAGAAAATCAAATAACTGTGGCTGTTTTTGTTTTACAAACGTCCCATAACCATGCTTAATATCTACGAGTCCTATCACTCTGAGCGCATTCAGTGCCTCACGCATTGAAGCGTTACTCACACCATACGCTTCAGCAAGCTTTTGAATTGAAGGCAAGCGTTGCCCAACTTCTAAAGTTCCTTCTTCAATTTGCTGAATCAATACATCCGCAATTTGCTCATATTTCTTTTGATTCGTGATTTTCATAGCTTTTCCCCTCACCCTCACTTCATATCTTATCAAACTTTAGCTATCATCTCTGTATTAAAAACAAACTATTTTCATGTTTATTTTTATTTACTGATAAAATCGTTTAAATTAAGACCATTTTTATTTTCAAATAAGAAAGATTTTGATAATGTGGATTATATGTGAAAGGAGTGCTCACTATTGGTAAAATTCACAAAGTTATTTTGGCATAATACAAAAAATCAAAAATTAAAACTATTTGCCACATCATTTATTGGTTTTGCAATATTGTTATTGTTGGCTATTCTCGTAATGTCACCGTTTAATTTATTACTTCAAGCTTGGCAGATCTCTATTTTAACGGGTCAACAAAGTATGACAAAATTAATTTTCATGATGATTGGTGCCATCATTCTAACCATCTGTATTTTCTCGATGGTCCTCTTCCCAATCTATACAGGACTTGTACGTGTCATTCGCCACTCTGTTTTAGATTCAGCGCAAATGCAATGGAAAGATTTAGTGCGCTCATTTAAAAAAGGCATTTGGGGCAAAAGTGTGATTCTAGGTCTGATGAGTATTTTATTCATTATACTAACAGTCATCGTCTATGGTCTCGTTAATGCAGGTGTTTCTTATCTCGTACAAAAACTCTTTAATGCCATTAGTGCTAATGACATCAGTCAAGGCTGGTTACAATTCATCATTAGTATCTTAATTGTATTATCTTCATTTATTTTAAGTATCTTCGTTTGGTTCACGGTTGTATACGTTACAAACCTTGCTACTTCCTTAACTGAAGATGCTTCAAGAAGTGTTAAAGTACATCTAAAAGAAGCATGGCATGGTATTAAAAATGGTCATAAAACATTTTTACGTTTCTTTATTGGCATTTTATTACTTAATTTGATCTTTATTATTCTTAATCAACCTATTAATTACTTAATTCAACAAAATCTCGCACATATTTCACAAGATGTCGCTTATTATTTAATGATTATATTCAATATTATCTTTTTAATTATTCGATATCTCATTTACTTACTCATTATCGGTACAATCATTCAATATTTTGTGCGTAGAGGACAAAAAGAAGTGAAATAAGCTGAAAGCCAGTCTGTCAGGAAAAACTTCCATCGCAGACTGGCTTTTAATTATTTTAATAGTTGTGCTTCTAAAAATTGTGCCGCCCCATCATGATTATGGTCGACTTCAGTTTCATATTGCGTCAATGCTTTAATCTCCGCACTGGCATTTTTCATCGCAACCGTTACACCACCCACTTTAAACATCGCGCGATCATTGTCACTATCTCCAATAACGAGTGTTTCAGAAAGTTGAATATTAAAATGACGACACATCTCTTCTATTCCTGTCCCTTTATTAATATGATACGCCATTGTTTCTACGTTGTTAGGTGTTGAATTAGAAACTTCAATGTTTAATTCTGACTGCTGTGCGACCATTTTTTCTCTAAAACTTTTAATTTTGTTTAGATCAGAATGGAATAAATATATTTTTGAAAAACCAAGTTGCGTCGGTATCGTATCACGCCAAGTTAATTTTTCTCTTACTGCTTCGTGTCTTGATAACCATTCACTTTCATTTACAGTATCAGGCTTGTCACCTTTGACTAAGCTTAACATCCAACTTTGATCTTCATTTAGGGCAAATCGCGGTTCATCAAATGGAAAGACCTCATAATAAATTCCATCTTGTTGCGCTTCCATCACAATTTGACGTACCGCTTCAAGACTAAGATCGTGTTCAAATAATACGTGTTCATCAATATGTCCTAATGTTCCATTCGATGAAATGATACCATCAAACTGAAGATCTTCTGGTATAAGTAAATGAATCTCTTCGTAAGCACGTCCTGTTGCTAAAAACACCTTATACCCCTCTGATCTAAGGCGAGCGATGACTGAAGCTGTCTTTTCAGACGCTCTATTATTTTGATGAAGAATTGTACCATCCATATCTAAAAATATTGCTTTTATATTTTGCATGATCGCATTTCCTTTCATTCATTGATTACTCCTTTATTGTGTCATCAAATAGATACTTACGCAACACGACGCGCGCTTATTTTCTTACAAACTGTAACCTTTCATAACAAAATGAAGTTAAACTAAAAAATGCGTAAGATACGAAGCCTATTTGCTTGTACCTTACGCTATTGATGAAAAACAGAGAATGTTATTCCACAGTTACAGATTTCGCTAAATTACGTGGTTTATCAACATCTAAATCACGATGTAATGCAGCATAATAAGAAATCAATTGTAGTGAAACAACTGAAACAAGTGGTGTTAACAACTCATGAACATGAGGAATCACATATGTGTCTCCATCTTTTTCTAGTCCTTCCATAGAAATAATACATGGATGAGCACCACGAGCAACAACTTCTTTCACGTTACCACGAATAGAGAGATTTACACCTTCTTGTGTAGCAAGTGCAAAGACAGGTGTACCGTCTTCGATGAGTGCGATTGTACCATGTTTCAACTCTCCGCCAGCAAAACCTTCTGCTTGAATATATGAGATTTCTTTTAGTTTTAAAGCACCTTCTAAACTTACATTGTAATCAATTGTACGTCCAATAAAGAATGCATTACGTGTTGTTTCTAAGAAATCTTTTGCGATTTGTTCCATTTGTGGTGCATCATCGACCACTGTTTCAATTGCAGCAGTGACTTTCGCTAATTCACGCAATAAATCAATATTCGGATCAATACCACGTGCTTGTGCAACAACGTGTGACATAATTGATAAAACTGCAATTTGTGCTGTATATGCTTTAGTTGAAGCAACAGCAATCTCAGGCCCCGCATGAAGTAATAATGTATGATCTGCTTCACGAGAAAGTGTAGAACCAGCTACGTTTGTAATTGTTAATGAACGATGACCAAGTTTTGTTGTTTCAACTAACACGGCACGACTATCAGCCGTTTCACCTGATTGAGAAATATAGATGAATAATGGATTTTCAGATAGTAATGGAATATTGTAAACAAATTCTGAAGCAACATGAACTTCAGTTGGAATACCTGCCCATTTTTCAATAAATACTTTACCTACTAATCCTGCATGATAACTTGTACCTGCAGCAATAATGTAAATACGGTCTGCTGCTTTAACATCTTTAACAATTTCAGGATCAATTTTTAAATTACCTTGTTCATCTTGATATTCTTGAATAATACGACGCATTACAGCAGGTTGATCATGAATTTCTTTCAACATATAGTGATCGTAAACACCTTTTTCAGCATCAGATGCATCGATTTCAGCAATGTAACTTTCACGATCGATTACTTGGCCTTCTAAATTTTTAATGACAACTTCATCACGTTTAACGATTACAATCTCTTGGTCTTTTAATTCTTTATATTCACTTGTCACTTGAATCATTGCAAGTGAATCAGAAGCAATCACGTTAAAATCGTCGCCGATTCCAACAAGTAATGGTGATTTGTTTTTAGCGACATAGATTGTCTCACTATCTTCAGAATCTAATAAACCGAGTGCATATGAACCGTGTAATAGAGAAACCACTTTTGTAAATGCGTCTTCAGTAGATAAACCTGTTTCAGCAAAATGTTCAATCAATTGCACGATAACTTCAGTGTCTGTTTCTGAAACAAATTGAACATTAGGAACATATTCTTCTCTAAGCTCTTCATAATTTTCAATCACACCATTGTGTACGAGTGTGTATCTACCACTTGTAGATTGATGTGGGTGAGAATTTTCATAACTTGGCACACCATGTGTTGCCCATCTTGTATGACCGATTCCCGTAGATCCATCATGTTCATTGTCTGCTTCTTTACGTAACTCAGCAATTCGGCCTTGTGCCTTTGTAACAGTCACTTCGTTTTCATCACGAATCGCAATACCTGCTGAGTCATATCCACGGTATTCGAGTTTCTCTAACCCTTTTAATAAAATTTCTTTCGCATTTTGATAGCCAATATAGCCAACAATTCCACACATAAATAAATTCCTCCACACTGAAATAACGGTGCTGCATGTCATTTTTTTACACTTTTGGCATTCTGCTATAATGCAACAAAATGTGAACAAATAACTCCAGCATCGCATTCTTTTTTTATTGAATTAGTTTGGCGATCTTACTAACTTTGTCCAATAGGTTACCCTAATGATTTAATTAATAAGCTAACGAATGAGCCACATCCGGGATAGCATCCGCCGATCATATTCGATCACTATCCCCCTCGTCCACAAATCTCCTACATGTATCTATGAGATGCTCTGCTTTAGCATATCGGTCGACAATACATGCTTTCAATTTGCGCTGGCGCTTTATAAACTATTTCAACCTCTACCCTCCTTCTTGCAATATAATCTATTGTACAATGAGTGAAACTTTTATTGCAAATAAAAGTATAAATGCTATAAAAGCAATAATGTCTAGATTTTGTCTATACTTTTAACGTTTATACCTAAAATATTTATAAGTTATTTTAATTATAATCTGTTGTATTGCTATATTAAAATAACAATCCTTTTTGTGAACCCAATATCCTAAGCTTAAAGTATTCATTAGCTAAAATGATGTCGATTTTCACTTAAATTGGCCAGCCTCCTCGATGGTATTTTTGTGTATTGTTTGATGATACAATTACAAAATATAAAACATACTAAGATTAGCTGTGAAGAAATTTATGACGATAGATTTCTTCACAGCTATTTTTTATAGTTGTAGAGAGAAGTAGATCGAGTAGACTCTTGGATCTTTGAATCCGCAATTTAAACTGATCAGCTTTACTCTCCTTTTGAAATTCGTTTGAAGTATGTTGGGTTCTTGAAACCGTGTATAGGAAAATGAGATGAAAAAGGCTAAGTAAAGTTCAAAGCTTCTCAATTCTTTAAAGGAGGCTATATTTATCAATTACTTAGGTGTTGATATTAGTAAAAGAAGTAGTGTCGTAGCTCATTATCATAACGATCAATTTCAAAGAGAATTTACCATTCAAAATAATAAAAATGGTTATAATTATTTATTAAAGTATTTGAATGATTTAGACCACCTACAAATCATTTTTGAATCTACTGGTATTTATTCAAGAGGTATGACTCGATTTTGTCGCGTAAATCAAATTAATTATATTGAGATGAACCCGTTAGAAGCTAAATTCAGAACAAGTTCTTTAAGATCATGGAAAAACGATCAAGCTGATGCACATAAACTTGCGCTTTTGGCATTCAATATGAAGGACGCTAAAATTCAACGTCATACTGAAGAAATATATTTTGAGCTTAGAGAACGTGCAAGATTTCATTTAGAAATGGAAAATGATCAAAATAAACTAAAGGTAGAATTAGTTGAAGTGCTTCATCAAACATTTCCAGGCTTAGAAAAGTTATTTAAAAATAGGTACTCTAAGATTGCTTTAAATATAGCTAAAGTATTTCCTCATCCCAATTGTGTTTTCGCATTAACACATGACGAATTAACTCATACCATACTTAATTCAACAGCTAAAGGCATGTCCATTAAAAAAGCTCAAAAGTATACGAATGATTTGATTTCAATAGCACAAAATAGCTTCCCTACAGTTAAACAATCTTCATTTCTCGTAGAGAAATTAAGACATCTATGTGATAAATTACTTAAATCTATGCATGAAAAAGATTTGTTTGATAAAGAGATGATTAAATTAGCTAAGACAACTGATGCGTTTGAAAATATAGTTTCTATTCCTGGGTTAGGAGAATTAACCACTGCTTTACTGATTGGAGAGCTTGGAGATATAACACATTTTGAAACAAACAAACAACTCAATGCGTATGTCGGAATTGATATAAAACGTTATCAATCAGGTAATTCTATGAGCAGAGATACAATTAATAAAAGAGGTAATAAGAAAGCTAGACGTTTATTGTTTCTAATCATCATGAATATCATTAGAGGACGAAATCGTTATAAAAATCATGTTGCAGACTATTACTACAAATTAAGAAAGCAGCCAAATGAGAAACCTCATAAGACTGCAGTCATAGCTAGTGTGAATCGTTTGTTAAAAACCATTCATTATCTTATTACTAACAATCAATTATATGATTATCAAAAAGCACCACACTAATGTAACCATATAATCATATACATCATAACACCTTATTCAAAAAAATTAAATTGAACGGGCTAATTTAGTAATGCTTATTTTAAACATAAAGACTTGACTAATCGTAGGAAAATGAGTCTGGGACATAAATACCAAAATAAATAGCTCGATGATGATTTTGATAAAAATCGTCTTCGAGCTTCCTTTTTATTATCATGCTTCGTATTATATAGGCTCGCTTTCCGAGGGGACAGCCTCAGCCTGTAGTCTTCGGCTCGTCCTGTTCCCTCAGGAGTCTCGCTATAAATACTTCGCTTATATATGTAATCATTCACCATTATCCTAAAAATATAAGGCACTTTCGTATAATTTAATTCATCACAACAAAAACTAAACTAACGAGGTGCCTAAGGAAATTAGTCGCATCTAGTGCGGCTAAACTGATGATAAAAGGAAAAAAATCCGAGATTTTTCGTTTTTTACGAAAACCTCGGATTTCATCGATTATTGAGACAATTTTGTCTCAGGCTCTTTGGATTTTATCAATATATTTGTGATTCGGCCTAATTGTCACAACCACACTCATGAGATTCATACATGTTAATTCACAGTGCAATTACGATAATCCCATTTTCTCTTCTACAACATCAGCGATACGTTGTGCATAGTTATACGCATCTTCATCTGTTTTAGCTTCGACCATCACACGCACAAGTGATTCAGTACCTGATGGACGAACTAATATACGGCCTTCACCGTTCATTTCAGTTTTAACTTGTTCAATAATGGCTTTTACATCTTCATTTTGTTCGACAGCATGTTTATCTGTCACACGCACGTTTACGAGGCGTTGCGGGTATTTTGTCATTTGATTTGCAAGTTGACTCAACTTTTTACCAGAACGTTTAACAACTGCAGCAAGTTGAACACCTGTTAAGAGTCCGTCACCTGTTGTATTGTAGTCCATTAAAACGATATGGCCTGATTGTTCTCCACCTAAATTGTAGTGACCACGACGCATCTCTTCGACAACGTAGCGATCGCCTACTTTTGTTTTATTGGATTGGATTCCTTCTGCTTCTAATGCTTTATAAAAGCCTAAATTACTCATGACAGTAGAAACAATCATATTCTCATTTAACTCTTGGTTTTTAGACATTTCTTGTCCAAGAATAAACATAATTTGGTCGCCATCCACGACTTGACCTTGTTCATCAACTGCAATTAAACGGTCACCATCACCATCAAATGCAAGTCCAAAATCACTGCCTGTTTCAACAACGGTTTTTGCCAATGTTTCAGGATGTGTTGAACCAACTTGATCGTTAATATTATAACCATCAGGGTTACAGCCAATTGTCACGGTGTCCGCTTCGAGATCGCCAAATAGGAATGGCGCCAATCCAGCAGTTGATCCGTGTGCACCGTCTAATACAATTTTAAGACCTTCTAAATTGACTTCAACCGTTGATTTTAAATAACTTAAATATTTTTGTGCACCTTCAAAGTAGTCGGATGTATGCACGATCGCCGTACCTGTTGGACGTGGTAAATCAGGGTTAGATTCATCTAACAATGCTTCAATTTCAAGCTCTTGTTCATCAGAAAGTTTGAATCCATCTGAACCAAAAAACTTAATCCCATTATCTTCCACAGGATTATGTGAAGCAGAAATCATTACACCTAATTCTGCGCCCATATCTCTCGTTAAGTATGCGACACCTGGTGTGGAAATCACACCTAAGCGCATCACTTCTGCACCGATAGAAACTAAACCGGCGATTAACGCATGCTCTAACATTTCTCCAGATACACGCGTGTCTTTTCCAACAAGTACGCGTGGATGTTCCGTGTGCTCATTGTGCGCTAAAACATAGCCACCATAACGTCCTAATTTAAATGCCAACTCTGGTGTTAATTCTTGGTTTGCTATACCCCTTACACCATCAGTGCCAAAGTATTTACCCATAAATCATATCTCCTTTTACTCTCATTCATCACTGTACTTTAATTTTTGCTTTAACCTTATCTGGTTCTAGCTTTGTCACATTTTCAGGTAGTGTTAATTTAACTTCTTTTTCTGTGTCACTTGAGATGCCATTAACATCAATTTCACCAGAAACTTCAGATATATCTTGTAAAGCTTCTCGATTACCAAATATCTCAATTTCTTTTGTATCTAATGAAACGTCAGCAACTTTTAATCCATCGGTTGGATTTCCTTTTGTCGATACATCAAGTTTCACTTTTTTTGAATAAGGTTCGACATCTGCCGTAAGTTCAACCGTTGATGGCTCAATTTGAACATCGAGCTTATTCATATTTTTATCAAATACGGCTACATTAGCATCGCCTGTCGTTTTTTCTTTAATATCATTTTCATTGCGGAAACTTGCCTTAACGAAAGCAATACGGTCTAATTGTTCTTTACCACCAATCACTTTGACGGTGTGTGGTGATACAGAAGCATCCTTAAGTTTGAAATTTGAATCTATCGCATAAGGACTCACATTCGGTTCAACCGCATACGTTCGTGTTTCTTTCTTTTCAACAGACAATGTCGCCTCTTTCGGATAAACGTGATAGTTAATATCTTTATCTAGTCCACGCACTTGGAATTCTAACGTGTGCTCACCCGGTTGAATATCTGACGCATCCAGAACGACTTTAATATCTCCAGTTTTTTGAGCTTGCAGAACTTTAGATTGTGGACCTGTTAACTCAACATCAACCGTATCAGGTGCCCCAGAGACGTATAAATTTTTATCATTATTGATGACTTCTACGTGTGCGTTTTTAATTGTTTTGTTCCCGTTATTCGAAATATTATCAGTACTGAAAGATGTTCCAAAAACATTATTCACCGATAAAAACAATAATAAAGCGAGTATAAATGCAAAGAAACGTAAACCCCATTTAGATTCAAACATTTAATTCACACCTTTCTTTGCAAAGTGTACACCAAACCAATGTTCAGAGAGTAACTCTTCAAAAACTTCTACTGAAATATCTTTACGCAATTTGCCATCAAATGTCACAGAAATAGATCCAGTCTCTTCTGAAACAACAACAGTAAACGCATCTGACACTTCAGAAATGCCCACCGCTGCACGGTGTCGTGTACCTAAACTTTTTGAGATCTTCGGACTATCCGACAAAGGTAGGTAGCTGGCAGCTGTAGCGATTTTATCACCTTGTATAATCATTGCACCATCATGCAATGGTGTATTAGGAATAAAAACATTGGTCAATAGCTCTTGAGAAATCTCTGAGTGCATTGGAATACCCGTCTCTATGTAATCTTGTAAACCTGTTTCTTTTTCAAACACAATTAATGCACCAATACGACGTTTTGCCATGTACTGTACAGCTTTAGACACAGAATCAACAAGTTTGGGTACTTCTACCGAAGATGTCGTCGAATAGCGCTTAAATAAACTCCCTCTCCCAAGTTGTTCAAGCGCGCGTCTAATCTCCGGCTGAAAAATAACAATGATGGCTAAAAATCCCCATTGCATCACTAAATCAAACAATCTTGAAGTCGTCGTTAACTGTAAATATTCACTGATTGCTTTACCAACAAGTATAAATAATATTCCTTTTAATAATTGAATTGCTTTCGTCCCTTTAAAGACTGTAATCAGTAGATAAATGACATACCATACAATTAATAAATCTAGAATACCTGTTATGACCTCAAGTGTGCTTAAATTTTCTAAGAGGTTAGAAATCTGCATAGTATCTCCTCCGGTAATCTATTCCCATAACAAATATTATACCAATGTTTATGCTTATTTGTCATATCGTGTCTAAAACATTCTATCATGAATCCATGCGTGAAGTGTCTTATCACTGTATCATTTCTCATAAAATGAAACAAGGCTTGAGTGAGCCCCACTCAAACCTTGTATTCAAATATTATGGACAAACCATATACAAATTTTAGTTCCCATTGACTGTTTTAACAACTTACAACAGTGTCTCTCCAAAAAAAGAGCCTAACAACGCAACTGCTTGTTCAGCTGTACGATTTTCTATATCTAATAATGGATTCACCTCTAAAATATCAAGAGAAGTAATTAAACCAGATTGATAGAGTAATTCTAAAGCGAAATGACTTTCTCGATAGGTCAATCCTCCTGGAACTTTCGTACCCGTCCCAGGCACTTCACTTGGATCTAAAGCATCAACGTCGAGCGACAGATGGATACCATTTGTTTTGGATTGTAAATATGTAATACTTTCTTTTACAATAGCTTGAATCCCTCTCTCATCGATATCTGCCATTGTATAAGTTCTGATTTGGTGCTTTTTGATATACGCCCGTTCACCATAATCTAAATCTCTCATTCCGATCAACGCAATATTTTCAGGCTTCACTTTTGGCGCAAAACCACCGAGTTCGACTAATTGCTGATCTCCTTCGCCAGCAAGTATACGTAATGGCATCCCATGTACATTGCCTGAAGGAGACTCCTCTGGAATATTCAAATCACCATGTGCATCATACCAGATGACACCCAGACGAGAATAATGCTGTGCGACACCTGAAATAGAGCCTATCGCTAACGAGTGGTCACCTCCTAAAATAACTGGAAAATGATTATTTTTAATACTTGTAGCTACACGGTCATGTAACGCTTTCGAAAAAGTAAGAATCTCATCATAATTTTGAAGACCTCGTTGCGGCGCCTTAAATTTTTCAATATCTAGCTTTGGTGCTTCTACATTCCCACTGTCAATAACATGATGGCCAATCGCTTTTAAGCGTGGTAACACACCCGCATAACGTATCGCATCTGGCCCTAGATCAACACCGAGCTTCTTTTGTCCAAAAGTTGTAGGTGCACCTATTAATTCAATTGTCTTTGTCATATGATAACTCCCCTTTTCTTATCTTGATGATTAAATCAACTTATATCCCCTTATTTTAATTTCGCCCGCATACATAAACAGAATAATTGTTTCTTATTCTGAATACAAGCTTTCATTCATAAATAAATTATACTTCTATTTTATTTTCAAACTTATTTTTAAAAGTAACATTTTTATCTTTAATTTTTAGTAACTTTAATATATCATTGCACATAGGCGCAATATGTCTCCTTTATTTTTGGTTTAGTCACTTAAAATTATAGAGGCATTTGCGCTATTTTTGTACAAAAAAGCAGGATGACTTATGTCATCCCACCATAAAAAATGAAGAACCTAAAAAGGACTGATGATCCAAAGAATCACCAGACCTTTTTAGTATAGAGCCAAATACTATATGTCCCGAACGCATTGTGGAATAGCATCAAACATTCCTAAAACCATAAAAAAACCTTATCTCTATTGAGATAAGGTCTGTAGTGAGCCATAGAGGATTCGAACCTCTGACCCTCTGATTAAAAGTCAGATGCTCTACCAACTGAGCTAATGGCTCTAATGGCTGGGCTAGCTGGATTCGAACCAGCGCGTGACGGAGTCAAAGTCCGTTGCCTTACCGCTTGGCTATAGCCCATTAATGGTGGAGGGGGGCAGATTCGAACTGCCGAACCCGAAGGAGCGGATTTACAGTCCGCCGCGTTTAGCCACTTCGCTACCCCTCCATATGTAATGAAGAAAAAATGGTGGAGAATGACGGGTTCGAACCGCCGACCCTCTGCTTGTAAGGCAGATGCTCTCCCAGCTGAGCTAATTCTCCAAAATTTAAATGACCCCTACGGGACTCGAACCCGTGTTACCGCCGTGAAAGGGCGGTGTCTTAACCGCTTGACCAAGGGGCCATGGCTCCACAGGTAGGACTCGAACCTACGACCGATCGGTTAACAGCCGATAGCTCTACCACTGAGCTACTGTGGAATAATAAAATAACCTGGCACCGTCCTACTCTCGCGGAACGTCAGTCCGACTACCATCGGCGCTAAAGAGCTTAACTTCTGTGTTCGGCATGGGAACAGGTGTGACCTCTTTGCCATTGGCACCAGATTAAATTGAATGTTATACATTCAAAACTAGATCGTAAGTATACATTTACAAGTAAAACCTTGTGAACAAATTTGATTAAGTCTTCGATCGATTAGTATTCGTCAGCTCCACGTATCACTACGCTTCCACCTCGAACCTATTTACCTCGTCATCTTCGAGGGATCTTATAACCGAAGTTGGGAAATCTCATCTCGAGGGGGGCTTCATGCTTAGATGCTTTCAGCACTTATCCCGTCCATACATAGCTACCCAGCTATGCCGTTGGCACGACAACTGGTACACCAGAGGTATGTCCATCCCGGTCCTCTCGTACTAAGGACAGCTCCTCTCAAATTTCCTACGCCCACGACGGATAGGGACCGAACTGTCTCACGACGTTCTGAACCCAGCTCGCGTACCGCTTTAATGGGCGAACAGCCCAACCCTTGGGACCGACTACAGCCCCAGGATGCGATGAGCCGACATCGAGGTGCCAAACCTCCCCGTCGATGTGAACTCTTGGGGGAGATAAGCCTGTTATCCCCGGGGTAGCTTTTATCCGTTGAGCGATGGCCCTTCCATGCGGAACCACCGGATCACTAAGTCCGTCTTTCGACCCTGCTCGACTTGTAGGTCTCGCAGTCAAGCTCCCTTATGCCTTTACACTCTATGAATGATTTCCAACCATTCTGAGGGAACCTTTGAGCGCCTCCGTTACACTTTAGGAGGCGACCGCCCCAGTCAAACTGCCCGCCTGACACTGTCTCCCAGCACGATAAGTGCTGCGGGTTAGAAATCCAATACAATTAGGGTAGTATCCCACCAGTGCCTCCACGTAAGCTAGCGCTCACGCTTCTAAGGCTCCTACCTATCCTGTACAAACTGTACCGAATTTCAATATCAGGCTACAGTAAAGCTCCACGGGGTCTTTCCGTCCTGTCGCGGGTAACCGGCATCTTCACCGGTACTATGATTTCACCGAGTCTCTCGTTGAGACAGTGCCCAAATCGTTACGCCTTTCGTGCGGGTCGGAACTTACCCGACAAGGAATTTCGCTACCTTAGGACCGTTATAGTTACGGCCGCCGTTTACTGGGGCTTCGATTCGTAGCTTCGCTTGCGCTAACCACTCCTCTTAACCTTCCAGCACCGGGCAGGCGTCAGCCCCTATACGTCACCTTACGGTTTAGCAGAGACCTGTGTTTTTGATAAACAGTCGCTTGGGCCTATTCACTGCGGCTCTTCAGAGCGTGAACCCCAAAGAGCACCCCTTCTCCCGAAGTTACGGGGTCATTTTGCCGAGTTCCTTAACGAGAGTTCGCTCGCTCACCTTAGAATTCTCATCTTGACTACCTGTGTCGGTTTGCGGTACGGGCACCGATATTCTAGCTAGAGGCTTTTCTCGGCAGTGTGAAATCAACGACTCGAGGAAACAATTTCCTCTCCCCATCACAGCTCAATCTTAATGAGTGCCGGATTTGCCTAACACTCAATCTTACTGCTTGGACGTGCACTCCAACAGCACGCTTCGCCTATCCTACTGCGTCCCCCCATCGCTTAAAACGAATATTGGTGGTACAGGAATATCAACCTGTTATCCATCGCCTACGCCTGTCGGCCTCAGCTTAGGCCCCGACTAACCCAGAGCGGACGAGCCTTCCTCTGGAAACCTTAGTCAATCGGTGGACGGGATTCTCACCCGTCTTTCGCTACTCACACCGGCATTCTCACTTCTAAGCGCTCCACATGTCCTTGCGATCATGCTTCAACGCCCTTAGAACGCTCTCCTACCATTGTCCTACGGACAATCCACAGCTTCGGTAATATGTTTAGCCCCGGTACATTTTCGGCGCAGTGTCACTCGACTAGTGAGCTATTACGCACTCTTTAAATGATGGCTGCTTCTAAGCCAACATCCTAGTTGTCTGGGCAACGCCACATCCTTTTCCACTTAACATATATTTTGGGACCTTAGCTGGTGGTCTGGGCTGTTTCCCTTTCGAACATGGACCTTATCACCCACGTTCTGACTCCCAAGTTAAATTATTTGGCATTCGGAGTTTGTCTGAATTCGGTAACCCGAGAGGGGCCCCTCGTCCAAACAGTGCTCTACCTCCAATAATCATCACTTGAGGCTAGCCCTAAAGCTATTTCGGAGAGAACCAGCTATCTCCAAGTTCGATTGGAATTTCTCCGCTACCCTCAGTTCATCCGCTCACTTTTCAACGTAAGTCGGTTCGGTCCTCCATTCAGTGTTACCTGAACTTCAACCTGACCAAGGGTAGATCACCTGGTTTCGGGTCTACGACCAAATACTCATTCGCCCTATTCAGACTCGCTTTCGCTACGGCTCCACATTTTCTGCTTAACCTTGCATCAGATCGTAACTCGCCGGTTCATTCTACAAAAGGCACGCCATCACCCATTAACGGGCTCTGACTACTTGTAAGCACACGGTTTCAAGTTCTCTTTCACTCCCCTTCCGGGGTACTTTTCACCTTTCCCTCACGGTACTGGTTCACTATCGGTCACTAGAGAGTATTTAGCCTTAGGAGATGGTCCTCCTAGATTCCGACGGAATTTCACGTGCTCCGTCGTACTCAGGATCCACTCAAGAGGGTATTCGTTTTCGACTACAGGATTATTACCTTCTCTGATTAACCTTTCCAGGTTATTCGTCTAACAAATACTTTTGTAACTCCGTACAGAGTGTCCTACAACCCCAACAAGCAAGCTTGTTGGTTTGGGCTCTTCCCGTTTCGCTCGCCGCTACTCAGGGAATCGATTTTTCTTTCTCTTCCTCCGGGTACTAAGATGTTTCAGTTCTCCGGGTCTACCTTCTCACATACTATGAATTCATATGCGGATAACACGACATAACTCGTGCTGGGTTCCCCCATTCGGAAATCTCTGGATCAAAGCTTACTTACAGCTCCCCAAAGCATATCGTCGTTAGTAACGTCCTTCATCGGCTTCTAGTGCCAAGGCATCCACCGTGCGCCCTTAATAACTTAATCTTTTATGATTGAGCTTTTACTCAATTCACCAGTTATTAATTATGTGAGTCGTCTGTCGACGACTAGCGATAATTTTGTTTCAAGCTTTCGCTTGTCACTCGGTTTTGCTTGGTAAAATCTATACTTACTTATCTAGTTTTCAATGTACAATCGTTGAATCCTCAAATGAATGAGCATTCAAAACTGAATACAATATGTCATGTTAATTCCGTCTATCACCTGTTGGTGATATTTCCGTATATTATCCTTAGAAAGGAGGTGATCCAGCCGCACCTTCCGATACGGCTACCTTGTTACGACTTCACCCCAATCATTTGTCCCACCTTCGACGGCTAGCTCCAAAATGGTTACTCCACCGGCTTCGGGTGTTACAAACTCTCGTGGTGTGACGGGCGGTGTGTACAAGACCCGGGAACGTATTCACCGTAGCATGCTGATCTACGATTACTAGCGATTCCAGCTTCATGTAGTCGAGTTGCAGACTACAATCCGAACTGAGAACAACTTTATGGGATTTGCTTGACCTCGCGGTTTCGCTGCCCTTTGTATTGTCCATTGTAGCACGTGTGTAGCCCAAATCATAAGGGGCATGATGATTTGACGTCATCCCCACCTTCCTCCGGTTTGTCACCGGCAGTCAACTTAGAGTGCCCAACTTAATGATGGCAACTAAGCTCAAGGGTTGCGCTCGTTGCGGGACTTAACCCAACATCTCACGACACGAGCTGACGACAACCATGCACCACCTGTCACTTTGTCCTCCGAAGAGGAAAACTCTATCTCTAGAGCGGTCAAAGGATGTCAAGATTTGGTAAGGTTCTTCGCGTTGCTTCGAATTAAACCACATGCTCCACCGCTTGTGCGGGTCCCCGTCAATTCCTTTGAGTTTCAGTCTTGCGACCGTACTCCCCAGGCGGAGTGCTTAATGCGTTAGCTGCAGCACTAAGGGGCGGAAACCCCCTAACACTTAGCACTCATCGTTTACGGCGTGGACTACCAGGGTATCTAATCCTGTTTGATCCCCACGCTTTCGCACATCAGCGTCAGTTGCAGACCAGAAAGCCGCCTTCGCCACTGGTGTTCCTCCATATCTCTGCGCATTTCACCGCTACACATGGAATTCCACTTTCCTCTTCTGCACTCAAGTTTTCCAGTTTCCAATGACCCTCCACGGTTGAGCCGTGGGCTTTCACATCAGACTTAAAAAACCGCCTACGCGCGCTTTACGCCCAATAATTCCGGATAACGCTTGCCACCTACGTATTACCGCGGCTGCTGGCACGTAGTTAGCCGTGGCTTTCTGGTTAGGTACCGTCAAGACGTGCACAGTTACTTACACATTTGTTCTTCCCTAACAACAGAGCTTTACGATCCGAAGACCTTCATCACTCACGCGGCGTTGCTCCGTCAGGCTTTCGCCCATTGCGGAAGATTCCCTACTGCTGCCTCCCGTAGGAGTCTGGACCGTGTCTCAGTTCCAGTGTGGCCGATCACCCTCTCAGGTCGGCTACGTATCGTCGCCTTGGTAGGCCGTTACCCCACCAACTAGCTAATACGGCGCGGGTCCATCTATAAGTGACAGCAAGACCGTCTTTCACTGTTGAACCATGCGGTTCAACATGTTATCCGGCATTAGCCCCGGTTTCCCGGAGTTATTCCAGTCTTATAGGTAGGTTACCCACGTGTTACTCACCCGTCCGCCGCTAACTTCAAAGGAGCAAGCTCCTCGTCCGTTCGCTCGACTTGCATGTATTAGGCACGCCGCCAGCGTTCATCCTGAGCCAGGATCAAACTCTCCATAAAAGAAGTAAGCTTGATATAGCTCATTGATTGATTTAGTCAATCACTCTTCAAAGTACGTTAAAGTACTCAAATTATCGGAATTAACGTTGACATATTGTCATTCAGTTTTCAATGTTCATTTCATTCTGTTGTTAACATCATTAACTAAGTTTACTATAAATCAACTTAATTAACAACACTTTTAACATTTTATATTTATTCTCACATATTTGCAATAGTAAATTTTACACCATTCAAATATTTTTGAATAAAATTCTTTTTTGTCGCTTTTGGCGACTTTTATATCTTACCATCGTCTTAACGATGTGTCAACAATAAATTAATAATTTATTTTATTGTTGAATTAGTGATTTGTTTCGCTCACAAGAATATATTCTATACAGATTGATATAAAAAAGCAAGTCTAAATTTCAATTTTTTAAAATTTATTTTAATAGGCCTAAAAACATTGATTCTGGTGCTATTTTCCCATTCTAAATTGCTCTAAAACAGGTCATACAAAAATCATTAATCCATACATTAAAGCAATCAAAATTTGAAAAATGGCATTAGATGTTTGGATCACAAAAGTAATCATCTATTACTTTATGCAATCCCAATCATCTATGCCATTACAGACCATATCATCTGTTTAACTTCAATCCCGCTTCATAACATCTATGAAATAACTCCACTTATTTTGTTTTATCAATAATTTTACGTGCAATGTCTTGATAAATTTGTCCTAAGCGATCTTCTGGTTGATAAATCGAAGGTGAGAAATCCACTGGCTTCCATGAAGGTTGTTCTAATGGCAATTGACCAAGCAACTCGGTACTCAATTCATCAGCCAACTTCTGGCCACCGCCTTGTCCAAAGACATATTCTTTATTACCCGTTTCCTTACTCTCAAAATAAGACATGTTTTCAATAATACCGAGAATAGAATGTTCTGTATGTTTAGCCATAGCACCTGCTCTTGCTGCAACAAATGCCGCAGTCGGATGCGGTGTTGTGACAATTATTTCTTTACTAGAAGGTAGCATCGTATGTACATCTAATGCGACATCTCCAGTACCCGGCGGTAAATCAAGGATTAAATAATCTAAATCTCCCCACTTCACTTCTGTGAAAAAGTTCGTAAGCATTTTACCCAACATAGGCCCACGCCATATTACTGGTGCATTTTCTTCTACAAAGAAAGCCATCGAAATCACTTTAACACCGTGGCGTTCTACTGGAATAATCGTTTTACCTTCTATGCCTGGCTTTTCATCGATACCCATCATATCAGGTACACTAAAACCATAAATATCAGCATCAATTAGACCAACACGTTTTCCTTCTCGTGCTAGTGATACAGCCAGATTGACTGCTACGGTTGATTTACCAACGCCCCCTTTACCAGACGCAATCGCAATAAACTCTAGCGGATTGTCTTTAGATAAAAATTCTTCTATTGTCTGTTTTTTTCGCTTGTTGATTCCCTTTATATTTGGCAACCGTTTCTTCTGGCAAGCTCTCAAAACGAATACCGACTGTTTTAGCACCATTTTCTTTCAATTTCTCAACGATAGCCATTTGCAATTCAAGTTGTGGCTGTCCCCCTAACTGTGCCATCGCAACTTTGACACTGACATGTGCTTTTTCTTCTTTTATAGAAATATCAATGATACCCTTTGTTTCTTTTAAAGGTACATTAATAATTGGGTCTTTAATTTCTCCTACAAGTGCGCTTACCTTTTCTTCTGTTAACACTTCCGACATCTCCTTTTGAATACGCTTTAATTTTAGTTTAACAAAACTCTGTCAACTTTCATAAGGTAAAAAACTATAAATACTTTATTTTCATACATAAAAAACAAGATAGCTCACTCAGCACTCCTACTCAGCTTGCCATCTCGTTTTATTTTGTCATCCTTATGCGCTTCACTTACCGATTAGGTTGGCGCACATAATTTTGCTTTCTTGTCTTTTTCTCTTTACCACGATCATAAATAAAAAAGCTAATGATGAGGCAAATTAATAAAAATCCAGAAGTTACATAAAAAGCTAAATCCACACCAAAAGCAATAGCTTCTCTATGAATCATTCCTTGTGCTACAGAATGATCCGGATGATACCAGCGCGCACCTAAACTCATGAGGGTTACCATCAACGCCGTCCCCATAGAACCAGAAATTGTCCGTAAAGTATTCATAATCGCTGTCCCGTGGGAAACCATATCATTTGTTAATGAATTGATACCTGCTGTATTTAAAGGCATCGTCAATAATGATATAGAAAAGAGTCGGATTGTAAAAATACTAATAACATATAAATAAGAAGTATGTGCTGTCAGTTGTGCCATCATTAAAGTAGTAATCAGCAATAAGATAAAACCAGGGATGACTAAAACCCTTGCCCCCACTTTATCGTAAAGGCGACCATTGACAACAGACATCACACCGTTGATTACAGCACCTGGAAGAACAACTAAACCAGATAACAATGCGGATAAACCTAATGCATTTTGGATATACACAGGAATTAATAATGCCGGGCCAACCATAGAGGTAAATGCAATCATAGATGCGATTGACGTTAGTGTGAAGGTTCTCGATTGAAAGACATGTAGATTAAGGATAGGATTATCAATTTTTAATTGTCTGTGAATAAAGATACCTACAATCACCAGTCCTGCAATCAAGCTGATGATAACAAGTGGATTATGAAAACCTTGTGTACCAGCGATACTAAAGCCATATAACATCAGACCAAAACCGAATGTAGAGAGTAAGACTGATGTTTTATCCAGTACAACTTCTTTTGTATCACTAAAGTTTCGCATTGACATCCAACCAAAAATAAAGCCAATCGTTGCGACAACGACCACCACCATTAATGGCGCACGCCAAGTATAATGGTCAACTAGAAGTCCTGAAAGTGTAGGCCCTATAGCTGGGGCAAATTGTATCACTAGGCCTGATAACCCCATCGCAAATCCACGCTGGCTTTTAGGGAATAGCGTAAAGAGCGTGAATTGACTCAGTGGCATAATAACGCCAGCCCCCATGGCTTGAATGACACGTGCCAACATCAGTACTAGAAAGGTAGGTGCAGAAACAGCAATCACAGAACCTAATAAAAAAGTCCCCATCGCTGCAAGATACAAGTAACGCGTAGGGACTCTATCCATTAAATAAGCAGTTAATGGAATCATAATCCCGTTAACAAGCATAAAACCAGTGACTAACCATTGTGATGTACTTTCATCAATGTTTAGTCCTCTCATAATACTAGGAAGTGCGGTATTCAATAGCGTTTGATTCAGTATTGCTATGAATGCACTGGCCAAAATGACGGCGACGATAAAGTTACGTTGTTTTTTATCAATTTGAACACCCTCGTGCATACACATTCCTCCTTCATAAATCTTTAGCATTGACTTATTTTATGTCTAATCCGTTAGCTTAGCAAAGTATTTGCTTTCATTACGTTTTCGTTCTTTGTTAATGACGCTTATTCTGATTTAAATCTTCTGAATCAGGATAAAATATCTCTTTACAAATATATAAAAACGCAATAATCAACATAAGTACCCAATAATCAATGCGAATATACTGATAATGAATATGAATTAAAAAGAAAAACATTGTCGTAATTATCGAGTATGATATTAAATGAAATGTAAAGCCTTCTAAATAAGGATTAGGATATAATTTTTTTCTGAGCCAATCCATTAAATATTCAATACAGTAAATCACAAAATATCCTAAGATGATATAGCTACCGTAATAAACCAAATTATCATAAAAACCTTTGTTGTAAGTAAAAGACCCTAGGTGAAAATAAATCAACAAACGACTCAATCCAAACAAACCAAAACCTAATAGCGTTAAAAAGATAGCCCCTGAAATAATAAAAATGGAGAGTATGATCATTAAAGTGACTAAGTTAAATAAATTAAACTTACCTTTCATGCTCAAACCCTCCTTTTTTTATACTATATCACGCTTCAGAAACTGAACGTAAAGTTTTATCTTTTTGCACGAACCATACAAAACCTAGTCCTATCAATACAATCATACAAAATATCATTACATTTTGTATTGAATTATGAAATAGCGTATGTTGCATCGCATAAATATAACCAATCACTGCTGATCCTACTGAATTCCCCATATTACGTGTCAATGTAAAGAGCGACATCATTTTTTTCATACTCTCAGGTGAGGTTTTTTCTTGAACCATTACGCTATCTTTTGTATATGCTGTACCAAAACTCATTCCTATGAAAATTAAAGCAATCGCAATAATAATCGGATGATATGCACTGATAATAATAAGAATACTTCCTACAACTAAAATACCTATTGCGATTAAATATAAACCTCTAATAGTTCGATTTGCTTCGATTTTTTCAAGTGTAAAGTTCACAAGTAGCCAACCCATTGAAAGCGGAAAAATGACCAAACCACTTTGTAACGGACTTAAGTGAAGATGATCTTGTAAATACGATGGAATAAAAACATTAAATCCAATTAGTGCCATTGCAATGAAAAAATCTGTAAAAAAGGCTAAACGCACGGTAGACTTAAATTCCTTGATTGGTAAAAATGAAATTTTAGCTGTTTTGCCTCTGCGAATGATGTACCAAAATACAAAGAGAAATGCACAAAACGCTAAAATGTTAATCCATAAATGTCCTGAAACTAAGACCGTTACCATTAAAAGCGCTAATAAAATATAGAATAAAGCCATACCTGCCACATCAACTTGATGATTGGATGTCGTTTCCGCTTCAAAATGATAAGAAGTAAGCACAATTCCCATGACAAGAATCCCAATTGGAATATTGATATAAAATAGCCAATGCCAAGATGAAACTTCTAAAATAAAGCCCCCTAAAAAAGGACCGAGTATACTCGAAATGCCCCAGACACTTCCGACTATTCCCATTACTTTATATCGAAATGGAATTTCAAAAGCTAACTTAGGTACGATTTGGGCTAAAGACATATTTACACCAGCACCTATGCCTTGTAGCAATCTTGCAAAAATAAGCATCTCAAAGTGTGTGCTCATCCCAGACATAAGGCTCCCAATAATAAATAATAATAAGCCAATCATCGTCACATAAATAATTTTAATGCGTGACATCAATTCACTTAAAATCGGTATGGCTAATACAATACCTATAAAGTAAACTGTAAATACTAAAGAAATCGGTTGTGTCGCGTGAAGATCATCACGCATGGTTGGCAATGCTAAAGACACAATGGATGTTTCTATAGCTGCCATAAACATAATCAGGACAAGCGAGCAAATAATACTAACTTGTTTTAATTTCATAGTTATCGACCTTTCTTTAATGACAATATCGACGGGTGCGAAAAGCTTGCAAAACCTTTGACCGTCCCAGACATCTACTGTGCCATTATTTATTTTAAGTGATTTAATAAATTAAGATACATCTCATTCGGTTTGTCTTAAAAATGCAAACAATTATCAAAGTAAATTGCAAAAATGAAAATTCGTTTTGAATTGAACTTTACCCCTATCTATAGGTGTTTAATTGTTAAACGAATAATTTCAAATCGATTTCTACTTCGTTGTTTTTCTTTTTCAAACCTTCTATTAAAACATGTACATTATACACGTTACAAAACGGATACGTATTCGATTCTGCTCAAATATCACGATATCTGACCCATGCGTCCATTTTCAATTTTAAATAAAACGTTTTAATCAGACACGATATTCTTATGATTAAAATGAACAATGGTTTCAAAATATAGGCAAGCATGTTAGAAAAGACTGCCAAAGTCCCCTCAGTTATCATTTAATGATGATAAAGAGCGCCTATAACAGTCTTTTTTATCTGTATTATTTATTTTTTTGATGATAACGATAAATAGAAGCCATAACCATCATTAGGATGACACCTAAAATTAATGACACGACACCAAGGTACGGAGAAGATGTAACTGCACCGTCCCCTAACAAATAATAATAGCCAAAAAACATTTGAAAGAGGATTAATACACTTAGTGCAAACATTAACAATTTATAATTTGATTGCATGCTAACACCTGCCTACATAAAGTATAAAATACCTATAAAGTGAAAGATAGATGCAATAAAGATAAAAATATGCCATATCATATGAAAATAGGGTCTATTTTTTTGTGCGTAAAACCAAGCACCAATTGTATAAGCTAATCCACCTAACAAAATAAAAATAAAGAAGAGCCACGCGCCTTTACTTATAATAATAGGCAAATAAATGACACCTACCCATCCCATAATGAGATAGATGATGAGACTTAATTTAGCATTGACCTGAGTGGCAATCGCTTTGTATAAAATGCCCCAAAGCGTCGTTCCCCATAACAAAATCATGATGATCCAACCGAGCCACCCACCTACAAGTACTAAGGATACAGGCGTATATGTCCCAGTAATCGCTACGTAAATCATACTATGATCAATGATACGCATGACATATTTATGAGGTGAAGCTTGTTGCATTGAATGATATACAGTAGACGATATAAACATCAAAAATAAACTGATTACAAAAACAGATACACTCACCGACATTAACACGCCAGAATGTGCATAACTATGTACAGCTGCATATGGTAGTGCAATTAACATCAAAAACGCAGCAACACCATGTGAAACTGCATTCCCTATTTCTTCGCCGAAAGATAAGGGATTCATTTCTTTAAATGTTTCTAAAGTTGTTTTCTTCTTTTTCTTTGTGGCACTCGTCACAGTTGGCATATGGCCACCCCTATTCAATAATATTCATACGTTTAAGGTCCGCTGACGCAGTTTCTACACTATCTCGACCTTCCTTGTTTTTGAGCGGACTAAATTCTTCCGCTCTTGGCACTTGTAGCGTCATAAATGAAGTTGCATATTGAAAAATATCAAAATAAAAAAGTTCAAATTTTAGCGTTTCTTTTTTTACAACCCCAAAATCTTCATCTAATTGCTCTAAATTTTTAATTGCTAAATGATAAGGTAATGCTTTATCCACAGCCGCTTCGATAAAGGAACGTCTAAAAGCATGAATCCCTATATTCGCATTTTTAAATTGGTCAGCAATTTCATCTCTATCAAATTCAGAATACTCTAAAACAGTATCTTTTCCGTCTTTAACAACTAATCGACCGACACTTTCACCTAACTTAGGTTCAATGGACTTAGATGTTACATCTTTATGATGATGTACGGTAAAGCCTGCAAATAGAGGATCTAAAACTTTAACAAGTACATTATCGATATTATTCATAAAAATATACTCATTGCCGCGTTCAGCCATTTGATCTAATAAACCAGATGCTTTAAGAGACTTAAAAACGCCTCCATTTCCATTCGGTGTTTCCATAATTAAAGCATCTTTATCAAGAACTAATTGACCATTTTTTGTTAAGGCGACGATATTATCTTGTTTGAAAAAGTATACATGCTCTGGATGATAGCCAAAATAATCATGTTCAAGAAAGAACGCTCTCGTCTCTTTATCGTTGACATCACTCGTCATAATATACCAATCTACAAAACGCCCAGTTTCATTTTTTAATTGCAATAACTGTCTCGCTTGTAATTCAAACAGGCTGACTCCTTCTATTTGAAATGAACCTTTGGGTCCTTGATAACCTAGACGTGTTCCTTGTCCCCCCGCTAAAAGCAAGACCGCAAATTGTCCTTCGCGAATCGCATCGATACCTTTTGATTTGTACAGTTCAATTGTCTCTTCTTGCAATTGAGCTTTGACTTCATAGTTTATCTCTTGAACAGAAGAAACGTCTTTGATGGTTTGACGGTTAACGTAAACCTGTTCATATAGTGAATGAATTGCCTCTAAATCTAAAGTATCAATTTTTTGGTTAAGTCGTTCTTTTTCATTCGTGCTCATTAGTTTTTCATACTCATTCAGATGACCCTGTCCATACTTTTCAAGTTTATTCTTATCTAACATATCAATTATACGCTCCTTTAATAAAGCTGTGATTTGACGCTAAGTTTGTTTGTATTCAGTGCCTAAAATCAATACAACAACAGTTAAAATCCATTTAAAAGAAGATGCTTTACACTCGATTCAAATAAGACATATATCGTCACAAGACTAAAAGTTGTTGCCAAAGATAAATCCATCAAACCACCAGTTTTGAAATGAATTGGGAAACGTACTCGAACCGGTATTGGAAAAAATAAATGTACGCCTCTAGGTGTTAACATATCTAATATTATATGTGAAAGCATACCACAAATGATGCTAATCATATAGTAAATCGGTGTTTCTATCATATGTAAGACAAAATAAATACTTAAAACAAAAACCAATGAATGGGTCAATGTCCGATGACCAAACAAATGTTTGATAATAAAGCTAAGCAAAGGGAGTTTTTGACCGATTTTGCTCTTTGTATGGCAAATATCGGGAAAGATGCTCGCTAAAGCTGATAAAACAATACTTGTTGTCATTTCAAAAATATCAAGTTGATAATGTGTGGCAACTGCTGCACCCACTAAAACACCAGCAGCAGAGTGTGTTTTACCAGTCATGTTCATCACCTCACTATTATGAAAGGATTATAACATAATCTGTTCTGTCATACGAACATATTTTCGCTCTTTTATCGCCTTTTTAATTAGTATGACATATTCAATCAAAAAGTATCACATAATTGTTGCAAAAACGTTTTCAATAAGATACAATAACTGTACAAAATTTGAAAAAGGATGTGTCAGTGAAATGGCTATGACAGTTAAAAAAAATGAAAATGAAGTGCATATTCAATGGAGAGTTGCAGATATTCGAATTCCGAATGATCAAATCCGTAATGTAACAGAGGATCAAGATATTCACGCAGTTCCTGAGACAGATTCTAAAAGAGTATCGCGCATTGGCTCTACATTTGGTAAAACAAATCGTGTCATCATCGACACTGACGACCAACAATACATTATTTATACATTTAATGATAAAAAAGTATATAACGAAGTCACGAAGTAAACTGAGATTATTGATGATTCCCAGTTAACTAATTCACAATATAAGCATTCTGGGACATTAATCCCAAAATAAAAAGCGCTAAGATGATTCTTAATTGAAAATCATCTTAGCGCTTCCTTTTATTATAAAACTCCATATGATATAACTTCGTTTATGCATATCATCATTCACGATTTTACTTATAAAAAATTGATATTCAGCTGCAATAGATACGAAGTACAGTTTCTTAAAATTCAATGTATAAACAATTAGAAAAATAAATGCGCGATAAGCACAATAATTGGTAACGTAATGATTGTACGAATCAAAAAGATTATAAATAGTTTTCCAATACTTACCGGTATTTTAGATCCTAAAATAACGCCACCAACTTCAGATAAATAAATCAATTGACATACACTTAACACACCGACAACAAAACGTGTAAGGTCACTGTGAACGCCCTCGATTAATATTGAAGGTAAGAACATGTCCGCAAACCCAATAATCATTGTTTCAGATGCAGCATGTGCTTCTGGAACATGAAGAAATTCTAATATCGGAACAAAAGGAATGCCTATCCAAGTGAATATAGGCGTATATGTCGCAAGAATTGTAGCTAATGTCCCAATCGTCATAACAACCGGAATAACGACAAGCCACATATCCATTACCGTTTTAAAGGCAGTCACCATATATAATTTTAATCCAGGTGCTTTATAGCCTGTGATGACAGCATCTTCGTAACCTTTTTTAAGCGCTTCTTTATAATCATACTGTTTTTCAGGTCGTTCTTTTGCTGAAACGCCATCAACATAATGGTCCTCTACTGAACGTAACGGCCATATTCTTGGCATAATGAACGCTGCTACTAAACACGCTATGATCACCGTACTATAAAATAACGCAAAATGATCAATAAGACCAATCGTTTCAGCGATAACAATAGCAAATGTTAATGAAACAACACTAAACGTTGTTGCAATAACAGTTGCTTCACGGCGTGTATAAAATCCTTGCTCATATTGCTTACTTGTAATCATGACACCTACAGTACCGTCTCCAATGAAAGACGCTAAGTTATCAATTGTAGAACGCCCTGGCAACGTAAACAATGGACGCATGACAGGTCTAAAAATCGGACCTAAAAATTCAAGGAGTCCGTATTCGAGCAGTAATGGCAAAAAGATTGCCGCAAAGAAAAATACCGCAACTAATGTAGGCAACAATCCAGTAAAAATAAGCCCACCTGTATCTTCTGAATAGACCCATGGCAATCCGATTTTTAAAAATGTAATCCATACAAAAATGATTGATAAGAGTCGAATCACCAACCAAGGCCATGTCACGATAAATGCGTTTGCTCTAAAACTATCTTTTTTTACTTTTGATTTTAACACGGTACTATATAATAACGTTAAAATGCCAGAAATCGTAATAATCGCAACGATAATCCATGGCATTAAACCACCAAAAAGTGCTTGAAATTGCTTGGCTAAATAAGCAATCGGTAAGGTTGAAGTATGCTTACCATCTTCTACTACAGGTATAGGAATTAAAAATAAAATCACACCGATAATCGAAAGTAAGATGAATTTTAATTTTCCAATTGTCCACTGTTTCTTTGTATATTTTTCCATAATTAACGCCTTTCTCTTTTTCAAATATGTCCCCCATTAAAATAAAAACGTCTCCAATAGTTGGTATTTATTATACCGATATTGAAGACGTTATGCAATGTTTATTTGAATATTAATACGTTTAAATGCATATTTTGGCATTACATTTTACGTAAGACATATAAGAAGTATGGTGCACCAATCACAGCGATTAAAACTCCGACAGGAATATCAATAGGTGGTGCAATGACGCGTGCCAATCCATCTGCAATCACCATTAATAAAGCACCAACTAAACCTGACATTGCTATAATATGACCGTGTCTATGCCCTACAATACTTCTTGCTATGTGGGGGGGCGATCAACCCAAGAAAGCTCAAACCACCTACAACTGAAATCGCAGAACCTGCTAACATAACAGCTGCAAATAACAAAATCATTTTCGTTCTTTTTACAGGTGTACCTAAGGCTGTCGCAACTTCTTCTCCTAAATGAAGAATGTCTAACTTTTTAGCGTAAAAGAAAATTACCGGTAAGGAGACGATCATCCAAGGTAAAATGGTTAATACATGATCCATTGAACGCCCAAAAAGACTTCCCGTTAACCACACTAATGCAATATTCGCTTCCATCGGACTTCGAATCAATAAGTATTGGACTAACGCCATTGCGACAGCACCGATGGCCATCCCTATAAGCGCTAGTTGCGAACCTTTAATGCCTTTTAAACTAATTAAAAGCGATAAAATCAAACTAATAACAAGTGCGCCTACAAACGAAGCGAGTGGTAAGACAAATAAAGGTGCTGTTGGAAAAACGATAATAACAATAACCGCAGCCAAACTTGCCCCTTTAGTGATCCCAATGACGTCTGGAGATGCAAGTGGATTTCGAATCACGCCTTGAATGACTGCACCTGAAACAGCTAGAGCAAAACCGACTAAAATACCGAGCAACATTCTTGGAACGCGATATTCTGTCAAAATAAATTGCTTGCCCGTCCAAACCTCTTTAAGCACTGTGATTGGTGAAATCCAAACTGCCCCAGCGCTCAAACTTAAAATCGCACACACAATCAGAAGTAGCGTGACAATAACGTAACGTTTTGTAAAGTTAATCTTCATCGCGCTTTCACTCCTCTCATTGTGATCCATAAGAAGTACAATGCACCAACAAATGATGTCACAATACCGACTGGAGATTCAAATGGAAAAGTGATAAGTCGACTGATTACATCTGAAATCAGAAGCAAGTTCGCTCCCATAATCATTGATAACGTAATGATCAAAAAGTAATTGCGATTGAGATAGTGCTTCACGATGTGAGGAACAATTAAGCCCACAAAACCAATAGGTCCAGCAATGGATACACTAGCCCCTGCAAGAACAATGACAATCAATCCAGATAAAGCACGAATTAATTTCGTATTTTGCCCAAGGCCTGTCGCCAACTGGTCTCCTAAATCTAAAATCGCCAACTGACGTGCGAGCAGTAATGCAGCAATTAAACCACTTACAATCCAAGGTAAGCTTTGAAATATTTGTGGCCATTTAATCGTATGCAGTGCACCAACAAGCCAAAACATTACCGTCGTAGTCGCATCTTCATTTAATAAAATAATACCTTGCGTCAGACTTGTGAAAAATAAATGAATGGTCATCCCCGCAAGTGCCAGTTTTATCGGTGTCATCCCTTTAGTTGTATCCGCTAAGGTATATACCGCTAAACCACCAATAAAAGCTCCTACAAATGCAAATACTATCGTGTTGCTTGCTAAACTTGGGACTAAAACTGTAATTAATACAACAGTAAATGATGCACCCGCATTTACACCAAAAATTTGAGGTGATGCCAATGGGTTTCTAGTAATCGCTTGCATTAAAACACCGGCTACACCGAGCGCAGCTCCAATTAAAATACCTGCAATTAATCGCGGCATACGAACACTATGTAATAAAAATGTTTCTTTCGTTGACTTTAGATGAAAGAAATAATCGATAAGTGATTGAAATGAAATTTTTGATGAACCAATTGCAAGATTTAAATAAATTGCAAAAATAAGAAAGCACACGCTTACAATAAAAGTAAGCGTAGTGCGTCTTCTCTGGTGATGTCCATCATAAATTTTTTGATTGAATTTTGACATATGAAATCACCTTTTATATTGCATTGTAAGGGAAAGGAAAAAGTCGCTCACTTCGACACATGATGATGTGTCATCCCTTCCTTTTCATTCAAAAGCAACTTATTTTTTCTCTTTTTTCGAAATTTCTACTAATTCTTTAGCAATTTCTTCAGAAGAAATGAGACCTCTAAACTTAGCCCATGTTTGACGATCTACAACGTGAACGCGATCGTTTTTAACAGCATCGATTTCATTCCATACTGGATCTTTTTTCATTTTCGCTAAGTGTGGATCGTTTTCACCGTTAACCATGATAAACATACGTTGTGGGTTAACATCAGAAAGTTGTTCTGAGTTCATATTTAAGTATGGTGCATTTAAGTATTCAGGTAATTGATCAGCTACTTCTTTTATTAAAGCTTCTTTAAAACCTAAATCATGTAAGAATTGACCTACGTAAGATTGGTCAGAATGTGCTAAGAAACCTGATTGAGAAATTACAGCTGGTAAAACTTTCTTACTTTTATCCATTGTAATTTCTTTTTTGTATTTATCAATTTTTTCTTCATGCTCTTTTAAACGTTGATCTGCTTTGTCTTTTTCTGATAAAGCTTTACCGATTGTTTTAAACGCTTCGATGTTATCTTTATAGTCTGAGTCTAAACTTGGTAATAAAATTGTCGGTGCAATTTTGCTTAATTGTTCGTAGTTGTTTTTATGTCTGTTACTATCTGCAATAATTAAGTCCGGTTTCAACTCACTAATCACTTCTAAGTTCGGTTGTTTACGTGAACCTACTGATTTATAGTCGCCTACTTTATCACGAATAGGTTCGATGATATTTTTCTTCTTACCATCGTCCGCAATACCTACAGGTTTAACACCTAATGCAACAAGCGCATCAACAAAAGAATATTCTAAAGCAACCACTTTTTTAGGTTTTTTATCAATTTTAGTTGTGCCACCCGCATGTTTAATTTCTACACTTTTCCCATTTGATTGTGTGTCATTTTTAGAATCTGACTTGCCAGAATCACTGACATTCCCACATGCTGCAACAAGAAGCATGATTGCCACGATTGCTAAAAATCCCATCCATTTCTTCATCTTCACTGCATTGCCACTCCTTTAATGATGTTGTTTTATTTACATAATTATATAATAGTTGATAACGATTCTCATTGTCAACTCTGTTTTATAAAATTATTCTTTTTTATTTCTACAAATCCATTAATGAGTTGTTCAATGCCTTTATCTTCAATATAATTTTTCGGTATATGTGGCATATGCATACTTTGAGCTAAAGCTGAATAGTTTAATTGGAAAGTAATTTCATTACCTAATTGATAATAATCCGAGTGACCTAGATCAATCATTAGAGCATCACTTGAGCTTCCAACAATTTTCAAATGGGATTCGATAGGTTGGATACCATCAATGACTGTATCAAGTTGTCCAACGTCGACGATAGCCTGCATATAAGCTTGTCGCTTTTCAATATCTAAGCGCGGTTTAATTTCTAAAATCCTTCCACTCAATAAAATTGCATCGTCATACAAGTAAGGTAAACGCATGTTGTAGGAAGTCTCGTATCCTCTAAATAACGCCTCACCGATTCTAAGTTCATTAATTCTGCCCAAGTCCGTGTACATCGCTAAAGTCAACAGACTAGAATTGCCTCCTGAAATAGAGTTAAAACGAACGCCTGTATCACGTTCAACCGATTCTATAAAATAATTCATATAAACGATATCTTCTTCTGTCGGTTGGATGGGTCGAAAACACATAAAATTAAATGCCAAGCCTTTCAGATATATACCTTTGAGTTTGACAATTTTTTTAACAAGATGCACGACTTCATATGTCAATGCACCTTCTCTGCCGTCTTTCCAATCAACCATTAAATAAATCGCATGCTTAACCCCTTTTTGGACGGCCATATCATTCAATGCTTGAATCGTTGAAAATTCTGTTTGAATACTCACTTGACTTTTCACGACCACATCTTCAATCTCATGTGGCAAAGCGCCTTTAATCATCATATCTTGTTGCGTCGGTTGTTTTTGATGATGTGTCATTTTGGAGAGTCGAGACTCAGCAAGTGTGCTAAAGCCCATGTCACGTAACATTTCTCGAACCTTGATATCTCCACCTACACATTTCGTTACAGGAATCATTCGAACACCTTGTTCTGAAAGCATGTGTTGTAATGCCATTGCATTATATTTGATTTTACTTAAATTAACATGAAGTTGTGGCATAGGCTACATCTCTCTTTCTAGCGGATTATCAATATCTATTTGCACATATTGCTTCACTTTTTGTTCCATTCTCATATTTAGTAACGCTTTAACCGTCATTTTCTTACCAAATAATAATCTTTTTAGCGCTTGCGCATGATTTAAATTCGGTGTTATCGCATTTTCAATGATTTCACCGGCAACGTTGTAAAGTACCTTCTCATTGATTCCATGTCGATGATGGAAGTGATGGATTACTGTACCGAGTTGATTTTGAATAACTGCATGCTGAAATTTAGCGATGACTTCATCTATATTTTCTGTGATTAAACTTTGGTTTGTTACAGTCAACTCTGGGACCGTTTGTTTTAATGTTTGAGGTTCAATACGAGAACCTCCTAAGTCACGCACAATAAATGACAATGCATGTGTATCCTTATCGATTTGTAAAACCGTATTTTGTTGATGCGCTTCTAAAGCAATGCCGTATTTTTGAATATAGCCGATAAGTGGTGGGATGAATGCACGCATATATTGTGTCATAAACTGTATGATTGTATCTTCGCTGATTTCACCGTATAAGTATTCAATCAAACTATCGATCACGATTTGACCATCAACGGGATTGATTTGTGTCAAAGCCGCTGTAACAATCTGTGTATGATTTTGTTTTTTATCCTCTATTGCGTATCTCACAATCATCGCAAATTGGCGTGCAAGATCCGCTTCAACATCTATATACGCACCATAAGGTTCAGCAGCAATCGTTAATGTTGGATAAATGTCCAACATATCTTGAAGTTGATAACTTAATTTTGGACCATCTACTGTTGTCACTGTTGATACTGTACGGACAGCACTTGTCGCTTGAACATTCATAGGCAATTTAATATGAAACGGATATTTGAGCAATCTCATTGTTCGAAATGACAACGTCGCTTTTGAATCTACAGTAAAAGGAGTTGGGATAACGAGATGTTCAGCAATCCATCGACCAAACTTTTCAGTAATCACATTCTCATATTGCCACGGATGTACAAACATCACCCGATATTCATCTAAAGATGACTGATACATTTGCATCCATTGTCTCAATTGACTTTCCATATCTGGAATAATTTCTCTGAGTACAAAATCTTCTTGATCTGTCATTGACGTAAATTTTAAAATACTTTGATGGACAAGTACAATTTTTAAAGGAATGACTTTCATAAACTCAGGCGCATACTTTTGAATTTCATCAACAGTAAGTGGTAATTTTGTTTTCGTTAAAGGATGTGAAGGATGGCCGTTCCAAACCATCCCCTCTGTATAACCTAAAGCTGAAAAATCAGAGTCATCATTAATATGGTTTAGCCATGCAATAAAATTAAGTGATTCTGGCATTCGTGAAAATTTCAAAGAATGACGCATCATACTTTGGCGTTGTCTTAGCTGTTGGTAACTCAATTCAAGTCCAAGACGACTATGTAATAATTCCTTTACTAACTGTTCATGAAATTCAATACCAAATTTGCCTTCAAGTATTGCTAACAATTCTTCAACCGTTTGAATCTCTACGTCTTCATGATTCACTTTCTCATAAATCGGTCCCTCTAATTCAAATTGAAAAAGCATACTTTTCGCGACACACGCAACATGTAAAATGTGTTGGTGCAACTGAATCACAAGTTTATCTTTTTCGTATTGAACTGCTGTTTGTTCAGGGAATAGCCGCTCTTTGATACATGCAACGAGAATACGATATTGTATATTTTGATCAGCATTTAGATGATGAATGGTTGTCATGGATTGTCTTTCCTCCGTTTATTTTAAGATTCATTGCATACCCCAATATTGCGATAAGTGTCGTTGCCACTCCCATTACTAAAAAAGTAGTTGTAATCCCAATGCGTTCCGTAAAATAACTCAATACTACTGCGCCTAATGGAATCATACCTCTGTCCATCATGACGATACTTAAAATTTTTCCCCTGTTTTCTTCTTCTACATCATTTTGAAAATATATTCGATTTGTTGTACGCGCAAACTGACCAAATAACCCCACACAGAATATAGCGATAAATAAGCCTGTCGTTCCAAATGGGTAGAGTAACATTAAAGCGAGACCGAATAAGACTGAACTCAAGAAATAAAATTTATCTGTCGACACTGTTTTTAAAATATATGGAATAATCAAAGTAGCGAGTATTCCACCTATTGCACTAAAAGTCATTGCCGTGCCGAAGATGGATGCTTTTTTAGGAAATAACTCATTGGTCAAAATGGGTAACATAGTAGTATAGGAATACCCCATCGCCATAATTAAAAACGATGTCGTAAATATTCTTCGACTCACAACGTTTAATTTAAAGTAGTTCCATGCGATAGGTAAAGAAAAATTGGGTGCCTTGTTTTGTTTTTTCACCATCAATTGTAGTGGTAAACTTAGAGATAATGCTAAAAGGTAACAAGCCGTTTGGATGACAAATGCAATAGAAATATCCCAAATTGCAATAATAAAGCCCGATATTGCTGGGCCGATGGAGCGACATACATTTAATATAAAAGAATGGTAAGAAACGACTTTTGAGATGGATAGCCGTTCAGAGATATCAGGTAGGACTGCTTGTCTGACCGGTGTTTCAATGGCACTCATACATCCACGTAAACATGAATAAATGTATAAAAATGTCATTGGTAATTCACCCATTGTTAAGACAAAAATTGTGAGCGTACCTGTAATAAGGAATGAACTCGTTACTGTCAATTTAATCAAAGTACTTCGTCGATAACGATCTGCTATGGCGCCCGCCCATAAGCTTAATAAGAATATAGGGGCTAATCGAAAAAAGTTGATTAATGCAAGATCCATCGCATTATGATTTAATTGATAAGCGTACCAGTTAAGTGCAATTTGCCCAATCCAGTTACCCAGAAATAGTAAAAAGGTACTCGAAAAAAACCATTTTGCCAAAATCTTCACCTTCTTTAATTGATAACGGTTCTCATTTCCGATATTATGGATTATACGAATCATCTTACTATTTGTAAAATAAAATGAATGAGGTGTACTCATGAATAAAGAGAGAAATCAGCAAAAAACTGACATTCTTTTGACAAAAGATGAACAAGAATGCTTTCAAACGCTCGTCGAAATCGATTCGAACTGGGCGCAATTATTTAAAGAAAACATATTATCCAGCCGCGATAAAATCACTGCTCGTTTAATGGCATCGATTTATCGTGAAAACTTAGTTGGCGGCTTTGATCATTGTGAAATAAAAGAAGCACAACATTTTCAAAATTGTGCCATTCCTGCAGGCCAATTATTATGCATTCATTTTACATATACTGGACGAATATTATTCGCAAAAATCAAAGGACAACATGCATTCAACCGTATCGACTTAGAAGGTCCTTTTTATTGGTATCATGAAAGTGGCGAAGATAAACGCGTTTTACATCCAAATGAGATTTTGGATGTTATCATTCAAGAAGATACACAATATGATGGTGAAGCGGCGAAACAATTTCGAGATGATTTAGAAAACAGTGCTGCTCATATGGCTTTAGCGTTGAGTTATCAAGCGCAGCACCCATTAAATGATTTTCCGACGCTTCTTGAGTACATCGAAGCTCAAAATGATCGTTATCTAACTTCAGAGCAACTCGTCATTGAGGGGCATCCCGTTCATCCCGGCGCAAAACTTCGAAAAGGGATGACTGCCAAAGAAACGATATGTTACTCCTCAGAGTATCAGCATGGCATTCCAATGCAATTTATTTTAATACATCGAGATTACGCAAGAACGATGTCTGCGCATTCAAATTATGCTGAGGTCGTTTATGGTGCATTTGAAGGATTAAAAGAAATAGCTCAAAATCAATTGGAAGCATCATCGCAGTCATTGAATAACTATGTGCCTTTAATTGTACACCCTTGGCAGTACGCACATATCATCACTGAAGAATATCAAGATGCTATAAGTCAACAAATCATTGTTCCTTTGACGTATCAACAAAACTATTACGCCGGTCTGTCATTCCGTACGTTAATGCCTGAAAAACCTGAGCAGACACCTCATATAAAACTTTCGACGAATGTCCATATTACAGGGGAAATTCGTACATTGTCCGAGCAAACAACACACAATGGGCCTTTAATGACAAATATTTTAACGCATATCGCGCACAATGACCCATTATTTAAAGATGTCGCCACACAAGCGGTTCCGGAACTTGCAGGTGCGCATTTTTATCATCCAAATGATGAAGATTCTGCATATCAAGAGCAGCGAAGTGAGCAATTGGGCACACTTTATCGAGAAAATATTTATGATTTACTCGATGATAATGCACTTGCGCTCATCCCATCAAGCTTTGTTGTCAATAAACCTGGCGAATATCGTACATTAGTCATCGAACTTATCGAACGTTTTGCTGCGCATCAAGGACGTTCTGTCGACATGTCACAACTGTGTCAAGACTGGTTTGCACCTTATGCACGTGCACTGATTGATTATGTTGTACCTTTGCTTGTGAAGTATGGGATTGCATTAGAAGCACATCTACAGAATACGATTGCAGTGTTCGATGATAGAACAGGTGCGTTCCAACAAATGCTTATACGTGATTTCGAAGGTTTGAGAATTGACCAGCAACAACTTTCATCTATGGGCTATGACACATCTGATTTTCACGAAAAATCTAGAATATTAACTGAGAGCCAGACTTCAGTTTTTAATAAAGCTTTTTATTCTACGATTCAAAACCATCTAGGTGAAATCGTCGCAGCCATTGCATATTACTACAAAGATGAACAGTTAGAAAACAAGTTGTGGCAAATTGTACAAACACAAATCCAACAATGCTTTGATCGAATAAAACAAACAGAAATGAATCAAGAACGAATCAACACTATTTATCAAACATTTTTTAACCCCGTTATTGACTATAAATGTGTGACAACGATGCGCCTCATAGATGAAGCCCATCATTACACCTATATTAAAGTAGATAATCCGCTTCACATGACATCAGAATAAATATATGGAATTTCAAGAAACTGGGAAATAGAGGCACATTTAAATGACAATTGCGCTTTTGGAAATGTATGTCATTATAATAAGGCCTATATGCTCCTCACCATAGCTCTAGGATTAGGATCAGACTGAGACATTAATTCCATAAATAAATAGCGCTAGGATGATTTTATATAGAAAACATCTTAGCGCTATTTATTGTAAAACTTCGTATACTATGACTTCGTTTATGCGTACAATGACACTTCTCAATGATAAATTTTTATGGCTAAAATATAATCGGTCTACTTCTATCTAATACAGATAAAGGCGTAAGTATTTCTTATTGTAACCAATTGTATTAAAATGAAAAACAGAACTGAATATACTATCAAGGAGTATTGCTATGACTATCATGAGAACCTTAACTTTTATGTTAAGTATTTTCATTGTAGGTATGGTTGAAATGGTCGTCGCTGGCATTATGAATCTTATGAGCACTGATTTAAATATTTCTGAAGCATGGATCGGTCAGCTTGTTACGATTTATGCTTTTACTTTTGCGATTACAGGACCGATTTTAGTCAAACTTACTGAAAAATATTCACCAAAGTATGTATTGTTATATTCAATTGCTTTCTTCGTATTAGGTAATTTGATGATTGCACTATCTCCTAATTTTACGATATTAATTATTGGACGCATCCTTTCGTCTGCCGCTGCAGCACTCATCGTTGTTAAAATATTAGCGATAACTGTTGTGCTCGCAAAGCCTGAAAACCGGGGTAAAATGCTAGGTCTCGTTTATACAGGTTTTAGTGCGGCAAATGTTTTCGGGGTCCCTATTGGAACATTAATTGGTGATTGGATAGGATGGCGCTATACTTTTGGATTAATTATTGTCGCGGGGCTACTTGCCGGACTATTGCTTACGCTTTACTTACCCACGCATTTAAAAATGACCTACGCGACGGAAAACACCTATTCGACTCGAATTCGAAGCAAATTAGAAGTGAGCAAATTATTATCAGTCACTTTTATTATTTTAACAGCAAATTCTGTAGCTTATATTTACATTAACCCATTGATTTTATCTGGCGGTCATGACATTAAATTCGTTTCTTTAGCATTACTAATTATCGGTGTTGCGGGAATGTGTGGCACATCGTTAGGCGGATTTTTTACAGATAAATTCTCATTCAAGACATGGCTCACAGTGAGCGGTTCAGCTTTTGTAGTCGTTATGCTGTTATTAAACGCTTTATGGCAAACGACGATTTTACTGCTGATTGGATTGTTTGTTTGGCATATCATTCAATGGAGTACAAACCCTGCTGTACAATCGGGCTTGATTGATCAAGTTGAGGGTGATCATAGTCAAGTGATGAGTTGGAATATGTCAGCTTTAAATGCAGGCATTGGATTTGGCGCCATGCTTGGAGGTTTAATCGTTTCACATATTCATCTCCACGCAACAATCTATTTTGCAGCTGGCATTGGATTGATAGGTTTTATCATTATTTTATCGCTCAAAGGAAAGCAAGCAACAATGCAATAATTAAGAAGCGGCTGGGACAATATCGTTATCCCAGCCGCTTCTTTACGTCAGTTTATCTGATTTTAATTATATTGAAACCCATTGCTTCAAAGGTTAAATCTTATTGTAAACCTTTGTTTTCGTTTTGGTCTCTATTTTTTTCATTTTTTTGTTGCCATTCTTTACGTGTCATCACATCATCAACTTGCATGTTCACTTCTACAACATCTAAGCCAGTGATGTGTTTCACTTGTTCTTTGATTAATTCAGTTACTTTACGGAAAATTTTAGGTGCTGATTCACCGTATTCTAAGATAACTTTAAGATCGATAGCTGCTTGTTTTTCGCCTACTTCAGCAGATACACCTTGTGTTACATTGTTGCCACCGCTGAATGAACCACTAATACTATCTACAAAGCCGCCTTTCATGTCTAAGATTCCGCGAACTTCACGTGCAGCAATACCTGCAATTTTTTCAACAACTTCATCAGAGAATGTTAAGCTATTAGAAAATTGTGGTCCTTGATTTTCTTGTGATTGTTGTCTTTCTCTTTCGTTTACACCAGTTTCTTTATTGTAAGTTTCTTTTGCTTTGTTATTTTCTACAGCCATAATTAAAAACTCCTTTATTGTTTATTTTAATCGAAATGTTTTAAATTTTTTCCGTTTGCATGTATTAACTTAATCGATTGAGGAAATTCAAAAAATCTTGCGTACGGTCTTTAATATACCCTACACCAACACCGATTAAACATAACACGACGATTAGAACAGTCTTCCAGAAGCCAAGTGTTAAAAACAAGATAGCAATGATGAGGAAAAAGAAGAACCCAATAATTCGCCATTTATAATTTTGCAAAAGTGTTGCAAATTGCTCAACTGCATCTCGTTCACCTTGACCATTTTGGTTTTGGTTAGACATAGGACCCCTCCTTTACACAACGCGTGGACCATTGTCTCGTTTTTGGTCACGCACATTGACTTTTACTGTTTTAACTTGTAATTCAGAAAAACGTTCAACGCTTTCTTTAATATCTAAGCGTAATTGTTCAACTAACGATTGGACATTCGTCGCTTCTGATGGCACCAGAAAATCCGCTGTGATATCAATGAAACTATTATTTTTCTTATTGTATAGTTTTGATACAACATTAGGTTGACGAATGGCATCATATTTCGCAATTGTATCGTAAACAGTATTTTCGATTGATTTTCGAGAAATGTAAATATGACCATCTTTATAGTCTTTATACAATCCTGGTTTACGATATGTAGGTTTAAATGCTCTGAAGAATAGAATTAAACCGATTAATATTAAGAATGCTGCTAAACCTATCAGTAATGGGTAGAACCAGTTAAACTGATAAAAATAGTCTTGGTAACTTTTGATCGGTTTATAATCGATATACATAAATAATAGAAAACCTACAATTATGACAATCAATAGGCCAAGAATAAAATTTTTGATCCGTGTCATTACGAATGCCACCTCCTATTCAATTTGTTACACCAACTCTTTACCCTTAATTTTGTAATAAAAACTAAAATCATGTCATATTGTTCAAAAAAATTAATATTTTTGTAATTATCTCTTTTGATATTTTGTTATATTTTTCTTTAAACGTGGACGTTCAGCCGATAATGCTTTAAATAACGCCCATACCATTAAAATGATGACAAATGAGAAAGGTAAAGCGGCAATAATGAGTATGTTTTGAATCGCTTGTGTGCCCCCAGTGAATAGCATGATGAGCGCAAACAGAGCTAACATAATGCCCCAAGTGACTTTTACCCAATTTTTCGGATGATTATCACCTTTTGTACTTAACATACCTAAAACATAGGTTGCAGAGTCTGCAGAAGTGACAAAAAATATCATAATGACTACGAGTGTGACAATACTAATCACATAACCGAATGGAAAATGTTCAAGCGTCGCAAAAGTCGCAGTTTCCATAGCTTCTGATGCAATATCTGCTATCCCATGATTCTGTAAATAAATCGCAGAAGCACCAAAGACAGCAAAGAAAATAAAACAGACAAATGACGGAACGAAAAGAACACCAATGATAAATTCTTTAATTGTGCGTCCTCTTGAAACACGTGCAATAAAGATACCAACGAAAGGCGCCCATGATATCCACCATGCCCAATAAAAGATAGTCCAATTTTGAATCCATTTCGTTTTTGACGGATTATCAATTGATAAACGTAAACTCATATCAAAAAAGTGAGCGATGTAATTGCCGAGGCTATTTGTAAACATATTTAAAATATAAAGTGTCGGTCCAATAAGAAAAACGATGAGGACGACAGCAAAAGCTAAAGACATATTAATATTGCTTAACATTTTTATCCCTTTACTAATACCTGACCATGTCGACCATGTAAACAAGACCGTTGCGATTATGACAATAATGATTTGTGTTGTAAACGTAGCGGGAATACCAAATAAAAACTTTAAGCCTTCGCTAATTTGTAGTGCGCCAAAGCCTAAAGTGGCCGCAACACCCGTGACTGTCGCAATAATCGCAAGCACATCCAACATCTGTCCTAGAGGTCCTTGCATACGTTTCGCACCAAATAAAGGTGTTAACGTTGCACTGACCAAACCGGGATACCCTTTATGGAAATTAAAATACGCAAAAGCTAATGCGACAATGGCATAAACTGCCCAAGCATGAATACCCCAATGGAAAAACGAAAACTGCAAACTGTCATCAATTGCTGCCTGGGTCCCAGTTTTATGTATCGGTGAGGCTTTAAATGCATGAGAAATCGGTTCAGCTGTTGTCCAGAAAACTAACCCGATTCCCATACCAGCACTAAATAACATTGCGAACCAAGATTTTAAAGAGAACTCTGGTTCCTCACCTTCTTTGCCAAGTGTAATCTGACTGTATCTCGAAAAGAGTAAATAAATGCAAACTAAAAAAAGTGCAAGTACAAGTAATAAATAGTACCAACTAAAATGGTAACCAATCCATTGCGTGATGGCTTGCGTTTGTTGTTCCATTTGTTCCGGGAATATCGCCCCAATCAGAACAAATAAACTACACAGCACAACAGCAATCCAAAAAACTAAACTAACCTTTTGATTTTGTTGCTTTAACATATATACTTTCCCCTTAAACTAACGATTTACAGTCACATTCCCTCTTTCAATGAATTTAATCAGCTATTTTTATAACTAACTTACCGATATGTGCTTGTGATTCCATCTGTTGATGCGCTTTAAATAAATTATCGACTGTTAAACCTTCTAAAACATTATTCAGTGTAGACTGATAGACGCCCTGTTCAATCTTTTCTGCGACATCTTTTAGATAAGTTTGATACATCTGTTCTTCCACACCGTGTACTGCTCTTGTAAACATAAATTCATGTGTCAAAGTAATACTTTTAGCTTTTAACGCATTTAAATCTTGCTTATTTTGAAAAGCAACTATCGTCGCAATATGCCCTCTAGGTTGAATAAGGTCAATCATCGTATCGTAGTAACCATCTGTATCATATGTGCAGAAAATATAATTCGGCTGCTTAAGTTGTTGTTCCTTAAACTGAGCTTTCAAATCACTTTTATGATTTAAAACAGCATCGGCACCCATTTTTTGAGACCATTCGATTGTTTCTTCGCGTGAAGCTGTTGTAATCACGTTTAGGCCGTATGCTTTTGCAATTTGTGTTGCAATACTCCCCACACCCCCTGCGCCATTAATAATTAACAACGTTTGATCTTTGTTTTTTTCAGCGTCTGTGGAAATTCCAAATACATCAAATAACGTTTCATATGCGGTAATCGCTGTTAGAGGTAGTGCCGCTGATGCCTCGTAAGAGAGATTTTTAGGCATATGTGCAACATATTGTTCATCCATTAATTGATAGGTCTGATTTGAGCCATCACGTTGATTTGAACCCGAATAGAAAACTTGATCTCCTGGTTTAAAACCTTTAACCGCTGAGCCTACTTGTTCCACCACACCTGCTGCATCAAAACCTAATACACGCTCTGACTGATTCAACGGCGTTTGAGCATTTTCGTATCAACAGGATTGACTCCTGTGGCATACACTTTGATTAAAATATCATGTTCTGTCGGTTCGGGGCGTTCACGTGTTACCTTTTCAAAACAATTTCCTTCTGATATAGAAAAAGCTTTCTTTGCGATAATGGCTTCCATTTCATTCCCTACTTTCTTTTTATTTTTAAGCATTGTACTCGTGTTTATGCTTATTTTGCTTGATAATTGTAGTATAACACGCTTGGAAAGGAAGTCTTATATGCAACTCAGCATTCTCGATTATAGTCCTATTTTTGAAGGACGCACACCGCAAGAAGCACTCAATCATAGTATTGATCTCGCGCGTTATGCTGAAAAATTGAACTTTCACCGCTATTGGCTAGCTGAGCACCATCAAGTTCATTCCGTCGCATCAACAGCACCTGAAATTTTAGCAACGATGATTTTAGAACAAACGTCACGCATCCATGTTGGCGCCGGGGGCATTATGTTGCCACATTACAGTCCATATAAAGTAGCAGAAACTTTTAAAATGCTAGAAGCACGCCATCCTGGACGTGTCGATATTGCACTTGGAAAATCGCCTAGTTTTCAAAATGTGTCTCAAGCATTGAATGAAGGCAAACAAACTTTAACAGACTTTGATCAACAATTGATAGATTTAACAAAGTATTTTAACAATGACACCTCGACCCCACATCGTTTTCAGCATTTAAAAGCAATGCCTATCATTGAAACCCAACCGCAATTTTGTATCTTAGGTACGAGTGAAAACAGTGCAGAACGCGCCGCACAATTAGGGGCTGTTTTTGTATTTGGGGCTTTCGGACAAAAAACTTTAGAAAAACAACGTATTGTTCAACATTATCGAAAACAATTTCAACACTATCACCCTGAAGAGCAACCTTATGTCATTGTCTCTACTTTCGTCTTAGCACATGAGGATAGTCAGATCCGTGCACAATTAGAAGACAGTCTACATTACTGGTTGCAACGCATTCATTATTTAAAACAACCGAAAACACTATTAAGTCCAGAAACGATACAACAGAAAAATTGGAGTGAACGTGAACTTGAGAAACGCGCCGAAAACGAACCTCGTATCATCAGTGGGGATGGAGAAACCGTAGCGCATAAACTCCACGAATTGCAACGTACATTTGATGCTGATGAACTTTTATTATTTCCCCAACTCTATGGTGAGGAGAATAGAAAACACTCTTTAGCACTTATTGCAAAACATGTCTAACACATCAATAAAAAGGTAATGCTGCTCATAGCGATAAGCTTTTATCGCTTATGAATACATTACCTTTTTTCATTTCTTAGTGATTTGTTGATTTCCGTTGTTATCTATTTTAATGATCAAATACGTTCTAACCTTGGAAAATTGAGTCAGAACTGTGTCATCAATTAGATTTTTGTCTCACATCTTAATTTCTTTTTTGTTTCGCATAACTGTAATGCCCCGGATAATAATGAAGCTGTTTATTGTCAATCCAGTATGTTTTTGAAAAATGCTTATCCAGAAAATATCGATCGTGTGAAACTGCAATAACCGTGCCATCAAACTCCTCTAAAGCTTCTTCCAATGCTTCTTTGGCATCAATATCTAAGTGATTTGTCGGCTCATCAAGTATGAGCACATTGAATTGTTGAGAAATCATTTGCGCCCATCTTAAACGCATCTTTTCGCCACCACTTAAATCTTTTACTTTTTTATAGACATCGTACCCATAAAAAAGATATTTTGCCAGATGGTTTCTCGCTTCTCCTTCTGACACATGCGCATATTGTCTAAAAGCTTCAAGTACTGACATCTCTCCAGTATTAAATTGATGTTGGGCCAAATAACCAATGCGGTTTGTTTCAGCAATTTGAACATGACCTTCGTCAGGCACAATCTCTTTTAACAACAATTTTAATAGCGTGCTTTTACCTGTTCCATTTGCACCTACAATGGCCACTCTATCATGGTGTCTAATTTTCATATTTACCCCTTCAAATAAGATATCATCATACATTTTAGCAACATCTTTTAAGACAAAGATATCTTTTGAAGCACTTTCTGTTTGGGCGATATCTAATTTCATTTTGTTATGCTCTAATCGAGGCTTAGGTTTGACTTCAATCCGCGCTAGAGCTTTTTCCATGCTTTTTGCACGACGATGCATCGACGCATTGGGTGGCTTCGCTTGGTTCGCCCATATTTTTAATTGCTTAATTTGGGCTTTCATTTTTTGAATTTTCTTCTGCTGAGTTTGATATGTTTTAAATTCGCTTAAAATACGCTTCTCTTTTTCAATGACGAAATTTGAATAATGACCGGGATATACATATAACTGATGTTGATCAACTTCTAATATTTGAGTGACCGTTTCATCTAGAAAGTAACGATCATGTGAAATTACCATCACGGCACCGTTATATTGTTGGATAAACTTTGTTAGCCATTCAATACTTTCTATGTCTAAATGATTCGTAGGTTCATCAAGCAGTAACAATTCTGGTGATTGGAGTAACAACATCGCTAAACCTACTTTTGTCTGCTCCCCTCCAGATAAATCGGACCATTGTTGCGTTTTAAGATATGCAATTTTTAAACCGTTGAGCACAAAATCAATTTTGTAATCTCTGTCGTAACCCCCTAAAGACTCAAATTCATTTTGTAATCGGTCATATTGCTTTAAAATCTGATCGATGTCATCCGACTCTTCAACCATCTTAACTTCCAGCTGTCTCATTCGTTGTTCGATACCATTCAAAGTGTCGAAAGCTTGATAAAGCTGATTGATTACAATAGCATCGTGCGGTAGATTTGGAATTTGTGCTAGGAGTCCTACTTTGACACCCTTAGCAATACTAATAAAGCCTTCATCTGCTTGCTCTTTTTTAGCTAATAATTTAAATAAAGTCGTTTTCCCTTCACCATTTCGACCTATTAAACCAATTCGATCATTTTTATTCACTTCAAATTTAATATGATCAAAAACTTTATCTCCGGCATATGATTTCGTGAGTTGACTCACATTGACGATATTCATTTTTTATTCCTCCATATCGCTAGAGGAATTTGTGTCAGTATTCCTCTAGAAGATGTATTTGTTTAAAATTAGACAGACTCCACCAATTTTTAGCAAAAAACGCAAATTTTCCACGTATAATAAGGACAAATCTTACACGCTTCACATCTTCTAAAAACATACTGACACCTCCGTTCATATAATGATAAATCTAATTATAGTCTAGTTACTCTCTTGCTTCAAATCGCTTATACCTATTTTAACTCAAACAGAATTTTAGCCCCAACCTTATTTTATTGCTATCATGATGAATAAGCGGCGATGAGACATCATTTCCATACTTAAGTTGAACTTCGTATTATACTTTCAAACTAATGTTTGATGTCTCGGCACACGATGAAAGTTATTTATTATTCTTTTTAAAAGGAGCGTATACGGAAATGACAAAACAAGGTTTACTCATTATAGACGTTCAAAATGATTATTTTGAAAACGGCAAAATGCCTCTCCATAATCCTGACGAAGCATTAGCACACATTAACTTACTTGAAAGATGGTTCCATGAAGAAGACCTACCGGTGTTTTACATTCAACACATCTTTCCTAACGATGATGCCGCTTTTTTCGTACATGACACTGAAGGCGTTCAATTAAACCCTCAGCTCAAACGTTATGAACAAGATCCTGTGATCACAAAGCAAACTCCAAATAGTTTCTTTCAAACAGAACTTGCGACTCTACTTGATGAGAATGATGTCACGGATCTAGTCATTACTGGGATGATGACCCACTTATGTGTCGATTCAACAACACGCGCTGCAAAAGAATTGGGTTATCAATCCACTTTAATTCATGATGCAACGACAACACGTGGATTATCGCTAAATAATCAAACTGTCGCACCAGAAGATGTCCAAAATGCCTTTATCTCCAGTTTAAGTAACTTCGCAGAAATTCAATCAACTAATCAATTTTTAAGTAAACAACAGTAATATGGTAAAGTTCTATTTAGAAGCATGAAAGAAAATAAAATTTTTGATTGTCTTACCCTATTTAGAAACTTTGCCTCGTACGTATAACGCTGAAGACTCACCTAAATGTGGCTTCATTGAAGTTTAGATTCAATGAAACCACATTAGACTTTGAAAGCTATTCAATGCTATCATGTACGACTCGTCGTTTATTTACCTCCGCAAAGTTGCCTAGAGTGGGTCAGTGTTTTCATTTTTAATCTTTTAAAGTTTTTGTAGACTATCTCTTCTAAATACTGTGTTTGTTATTTCATATATTATTAAGCTAAATGATAATGAACAGCTTTATCAATAAACTCAGTTAACTGCGGATGACCGAATTGTTTAAAATAATCTTTAAATCTTTCATCTTCATTATAAGTCATTGCAATGCAACATAGTGTTTCATCATCAAATTCAGCATAGCTATTCATCAAATCCTTCCATGCTTTCACTACTTCATACACTTCACTATCGCTTACGTTCCGCTCTATTAAATGATTAAAAGCTTTAAATATTGTCACCATTTTATTTTTAGACTCAACACTATTTAATTGATAATCCCCATTACGTTCAATAAAACTACGATAAGCAGATGTATTACCATATTTTATTTTAGCTTCTTCTTGATATTGAGCTTGTAAGTTGTTGTTCAATTCATCAATTTCTAAAACCGGCACGCCCTCTATCCATTTGGCCACTGCTTTTTTCGTTTTTTCTAATCGTTCAATTTTTTCATTCAAAATGACCATTTCAGCTGTCAATGATGCCATTAAATTTGTTTCGTCCATTGCCATTATTTTAATAATTCTTTTAATGCTTACATCCATCGATCTCAGTAATAAAATTTTTTGTAATTGCATTAAATGATGTTGTGTATAGACTCTATGATGATTTTCATTTTTTTCGGGTGATAATAAACCAATTTCATCATAATAATGTAAAGTCCGCTTCGTTACGCCAGTGATTTTGATGATGTCTTTTATACGATATTCGTATTCCAAAATGATTCCACCTCGTTTAAAATTTCTTGTGCAGACTTCATAGTGGCTTCTTCAATCCCACAATTTGTCTTTTCTAAATAAGTTTTAACAAGATAATACCCGCAAGTATAACCTGCTGAGTGAGGTAACACTACTTGATTACCGCTATATAATTGAGCAATCTCATCCCCGTATAAATAAGGCATTGCTTCAAACATGTTATCAATGTCTAGATGTTTTCCTATGATATTTTTAATTAATGCTTGTGATTGATTCCAATCTATCGCCGTTACCCAAGGTCCTAAATATGACTTCCCATACATGGCCTCAACAAAATTTTCAGCTAAACCTTCAGAAACAATTAATTCTGCTAGAGAGCCACCGTCCCATTGAACATATTGGTATCTCAAGTTATGATTGAACTCATGTGCAATGGCACTTTTTGTTCGCTTCAAAGTATAGGCATTTGGAACTAATGAAAGCCACACATATCCAGGTATACCGCCTTCTCCTCCATAATTTTGATTAAGGAACATAGTCGGCTTTTGTTCATCTCCTAATAAAACCGTAAATGTATACTGACTTACCTTTGAACGCATCCCCTTCTTTTCAAAACGCTTCAGTACATCTTCAATCGCACTTTTACAATTATCCCAAAAATCATCATCAAGCATATCCATTTGTTTTTTATTGCTCGAATTAAATTCTGCAGGCGAAACGTGCGTTTGATTCAACATCATTAAGGCATCAAAACCTGCTGCTGTTGGTTCAAAGGGTATCTGTTGAATTTCAAATTTTTCTCGAAAATGCTTTAATAAATTTTCTCGAAAATAAGCGTCTCTCTGTGCAACGTCTAATTCCAATAATTTCAAATAAATTTTATCAGATCTTATGATATGAATGGGTGGCATTGTTATCCCTCCTTAACCTCAATATAATGGATAACGTAGCGTGACGCGCAAGACTTTCAACGTTATTTTTTATATTTAACTGACTGAATAAGGTTTAGTTCTGTTCTTGGAAGAAAAATTATTGCGACGTTCTCCATCAAAAAAGAGCAGAACAGAAACCATTTAGATTTTCTGTCCTGCCCCTAATAAAAATGGGTGTCGGTTGGCGAGACGATAGCGCATTAAGCAACGTTTTTTTGTTGTTTAATGCGTTTTTTATATTCACTTACAAATAACTTGGAAATGATTAAGATTCTATTCCTAAAATTCCAGAAATTTCTATAACCATAAGAAACCCGTTTAATCAGTTTTATTTTATTATTAATGCCCTCAATCGGCCCATTCGTTAAATGTGGATAACGCATCGTATTTGAGATATAGGGCAAGTATTTGATGAATGTTTGAATGACACGCTTGAGTCCTTGTGAAATATCTTTTGTCTTTGAATCCTGTAAGATGAACCGTAATTGCTGGATATCGTTTGATTTCAGAGCACTTAAAAGACGGTGCGCCGTTTCATATGTCTCTTTGAGCCTCTCATCAAGGCCCAATAAATAATGAACTAAACTGTATTGACTCTGGCAAGACTTAAAAAGTCTGTATGACTGATATATCATTATACATAGGCACAATATCTCCTTAATGGTTTGTTTAGTCACTTACAATTATAGAGATATTTGTGCTTTTTTAATATCAAAAATTAAAATAACGGTCAGTGAATATTTCGCCAACCGTTAAAAATATACAACCAAATATACAACCATAAAAAACACAAAAAGCACTCTCCAACAAAAGTTGGAAAGTGCTGTAAAAGTTGATATAACAACGATATTAACGTTTTGAGAATTGTGGTGAACGACGTGCTTTTTTAAGACCTGGTTTTTTACGTTCTTTCATACGTGGGTCACGAGTAAGTAATCCAGCGCGTTTTAAAGAACCTCTGTATTCAGGATCTGCTTCTAATAATGCACGTGCAATACCGTGACGGATTGCTTGTGCTTGACCAGTGAAACCGCCACCGTGTACATTAACTAAAACGTCATAGTTACCTTTAGTTTCTGTTACATCGAATGGTTGGTTTAAGTCTAAGATTAATGATTCGAATGGTAAGTAGTCGCGTACATCGCGATCGTTCACTTTGATGTTACCTTCACCTGGTACTAAACGTACACGTGCTACTGAGTTTTTACGACGGCCTGTGCCTTTATATTCAACTTGTGCCAATGTAATTTCCTCCTTCTAATTAACCACGTAACTCGTAGTTTTCTGGTTGTTGTGCAGCGTGTGGATGTTCAGCGCCACCATAAACGAATAATTTTTTACCTTGTTTTTCACCTAAACGTGAACTTGGTAACATCCCTTTAATTGCGTTTTCTAATAAACGTTCTGGGTTTGTACGTCTTAATTCACCAGCAGTGATTGATTTTAAACCACCTGGATGATTTGAGTGACGGTAGTAGATTTTATCGCTTTCTTTTTTACCAGTAAATTCGATTTTTGAAGCGTTAATGATGATAACGTAATCACCACTGTCAACGTGTGGTGTGTAAGTGACTTTATTTTTACCGCGTAAGATAGCTGCGACTTCTGAAGCTAAACGTCCTAAAGTTTGTCCTTCAGCATCAACAACATACCATTTGCGCTCAATGTTTGATTCATTTGCCATAAATGTTTGACGCATAATATTGTCCTCCTAGTGAATAAATCTTTCCTATTTGTCTTTCAGCTGGTTGTGACAGCACAACCTAGAGCGAGATATTTATTCCGTTAACTGTTGTTCTTTCCTGCTTATATATCTTTGTAACACAATAAGTTTCCGGGGCTTATCGTGGGGTGATATAAAACAATACCGTTAACTATCTTATAAGTTTTACGCCTTAATGTCAATGTATTTCATTAAATTTGTGACGATTTTTTCGTATGAATTTTAATTGTTTCACCGAAGTCTTTTTTGAGCTGTTCGGGCGATAAATATACCTTTTCTAAATAGAGACCTTCTGCTGGTGCAGTATGTGGTACAAGCGTTCGATCTTTCATTTTAAGAATATGTGGAATATCCTCACCTTGTCGCTTGCCTTTTCCGACTTCAAGTAAGTAAGCAATAATGACACGTACCATGTTATATAAAAAACCTGACCCTGTAATAATAAAATCTAAGCCATCTTCAGTGACTTCGATGCGACTTTCATAAATCGTGCGTGTTTTACTCTCAACTTCAGTTTTTTGAGAACAGAAACTAGTAAAATCATGTGTTCCAATAAAATGACGTGCAGCTACTTGCATCGCTTCAATATTAAGTGCATGGGCCTCGAGTGTTTTCAAATGCGCGAGAAATGGATTGCGATGCGCATCTTGATAAATAGCGTATCGATAGCGTTTACCTACACAATCATAACGACAGTGAAAATCTGAATCGATTAAAGAGACTTCATGAACATAAATATCATCTGGTAACGCACTATTCATGGCATGTTGCCACTTATTAGGCGCAATATTCAAATCCGTATCGAAATGGAAATACTGTTCTTTTGCGTGCACACCACGATCTGTGCGACTTGTAGGGTGAATTCGAACAGGCTTTTGATGCATACGTTTCAATATTTTTTCAAAATAACCTTGCACTGTACGCCCTTGGTTTTGAATTTGAAAGCCTAAAAATTGCGCCCCATTATAACTGATTTTCACTAACACACGTTGCATAAAATTCTCCTTTTCTCAATCTAAAAATGATGGCCTAACCATATCGAAATGACTGCAATTGGAATGATACTCAGCAAGGCGAGCGTATCTTTAACGTGCCATTCTAGTACACGATAACTTGTTCTCTGCTGATTTGCATCATAGCCTCTCACTTCCATAGCGATAGCCAATTCTTCTGCACGTTGAAAGGCAGAAATAAACAATGGAATCATTAAAGGGATAAACGCCTTAATACGTGCCACAATAGAGCCAGAACTAATATCTGAACCCCGTGATTTTTGTGATAATACGATTTTATCTAATTCTTCCATCAAAGTAGGAATAAATCGTAGTGCAATAGACATCATCATACTTAACGCAGCTACAGGGACTTTGATATATTTCAACGGTTTAAATAAACGATCAAAGGCTTCTGTAAGGTTCAAAGGACTTGTCGTCAAAGTAAGTAGTGTTGAAATAATCATAATGTAAGCAAGGCGCAGTACAATTAAAATCCCTTCTCTAATTCCATTAGAATCAATGGACAGAATACCCCATTCAAATAATCGTGTTCCACCTTTCGTTAAAAACAAATGCATCACTAATGTTAATAGTAAAAAGATAAAAATTGGAAGTAAGCCTTTTAAAAGAAACCCCAGTGGAATACGTGCGACTTTTAAAATAATTAACAATATGAAAGCAAGCCACAAATAACTATACGGATGGTGACTCAAAAAAATAACAATAATAAATATAAATACAAAGATGAATTTACCACGTGGGTCTAAACGATGAACGAAAGTGTCTAATGGTAAGTAACGCCCAATAATCAATTTATCTTTCATGACGTTGCCTCCATTCTTTGAACATCGTAGCAAACGCCTCTTCTGTCATTGCAAGCTTTTCAAATTGAATCCCTAAGCGCGCTTCAATATCTCTTTGTAAACGCACGATATCGGGCAAACAAAGGTGCAAAGCTTGAACATCTTCAGTACGTGAAAAAAATTGTTGTGGTGTAGTCGATTCAATAAGGCTCCCTTTTTGCATTATTTTAACTTCTTCAGCAAATCGTGCCACATCATTCATATCATGTGTCACTAAAATGACCGTTTTATGCTGTTCCAGTTGTAATTTTTTAAATAACTGCATAACCTGTTCTCGACTGCGTGGATCTAATCCTGCTGTAGGTTCATCTAAAATTAAAATATCAGGGTCCATCGTGAGAATTGCAGTGAGTGCGACTTTTCTCATTTGACCGCCTGACAGTAAGAAAGGAGATTGCTTCATTGTTGTTTCTGCATCAAAACCTAGCTCTGTTAATAAGCGCATCGCTTTGGCACGTGCTGCTTCAATATCCAGTCCATAGTTTTGAGGACCAAATAGCACTTCCTTTTCGACTGTCTCCTCAAAAAGTTGTGACTCAGGAAATTGAAACACCATCCCAATTCGCTTTCTAATTGACTTTAATTTTTTATCTTTTGTCTTTGGATTGATAGCGACGTCTAATACTTGCATATGGCCTTTTGTAGGTTTTAAGAGCCCATTGAAATGCTGAATTAAAGTTGACTTCCCTGAACCTGTTTTTCCAATAATGGCATAATAACGCCCAGGTAAAAATTCAGTTGATATTTGATTGAGTGCTTGATATTCATACGGCGTCTTTTTCTGATACGTGTATGAAACTTCTTCAAATTTAATCATATTAAACGCTCCAATAATCCTTCATAAGTCATAAAACCTGGTTCCATATTTAATAGATTCGCGACACGCATTTCAAATGGCAAGTCTAAGCCAAGTGTCATTAATGACTGCCCGTGTTTAAATATCGATTCTACTGAACCATTTAAATAAACTTCACCTTGGTTCATCACGATTACTTGATCTGAGCTGACGACTTCAGAAAGGTCATGCGTAATCGCGATAACTGTAATACCTTTCGTTTCGTTCAAGTGTTTGACCATGGCTAGTATGTCACGCTTTCCCTCTGGATCCAACATGGCTGTCGCCTCATCTAAAATAATCAATTGTGGCTCTAATGCAAGGACACCCGCAATCGCAACACGTTGTTTTTGTCCCCCTGACAATGCGGTTGGCTCATGATTTTGCTTGTCATACATATCGACGTCTTTCAAAACAGCTGGCACAATTTGATGCATCTTATCATAAGAAACATTTTTATTTTCTAAGCCGAAAGCAACATCATATTTCACAGTTGAACCCACAAACTGATTTTCAGGATTTTGAAATACAATACCAATATGATGGTGAAAAGCGGGCCGATCTTTTCCTTTAATAGAGTTACCATTGACCTTTATATCACCAGTGAAATCTTGCTCGATGCCTGTTAGAAGTTTCGCTAAAGTTGATTTTCCCGAGCCATTGTGACCGACAATCGAAACCCAATCACCTTTTTTAATTTTAAATTGAACATCATTCAAAACACGCGGTTGTTGTTCGTCGTATTGAAATGATACATGTTCAAATTCAATCAGGTTTTCGTCTTTCATTTAGCGTCCCTCCATTTGTACTAATACGCTTATTTTACAAAAAAAGACATGATTTGTATATGTATCAAGCCATATAAATAAAAGAGCGGAACAGAAATCGAATGGATTTCGTTGTTCCGCCCTTAACAGAGATGATGCGTTTTTATACAAAATAGAGTTCACATGCATAAAGCATCGTTTACTCATCTTTTATCTTTGATAGTACATGGCACAGTTATAAACCCTGTATGTACTACCTCTACTTGGTATATTCGATGTTAAAATGAATCACCAAGTATTATGAGTGCATCATTCAGCGACACATACGTGTAAAAAAGCTGAATGTGATTCAATAAGATTTGGCGATGTCATCTTGATTTATGACCGATTACACTAAAAAAGCGCGCACCCCATCCTCATTGAGTTCACGCTTTGTCGTCAATATTTAGTTGGATGGGGTACTCTGAGCTAGACAATATTTGTATGTGGCAAACATTATCGTTGCACTCATTTGCTTTAATGTAGTAGTAGTGTATTAATTAAACTAATTCGATAATTACTTTTAATGCGCCATCGCCGTGACGTGGAGCAACTTTAAGAATACGAGTGTAACCACCTTGACGTTCTTCATAACGTTCAGCGATTTCACCGAATAATTTTTGAAGTGCTGTTTGTGTTGTTTCATCTTCGTTTAAGATTTCAACATTACGTAAAGTTTTTGCTGCTTGACGACGAGAAGCCAAGTCACCTTTTTTACCTAAAGTGATCAGTTTTTCAACTACGCTACGAAGTTCTTTCGCACGTGCTTCAGTCGTTTCGATGCGCTCACTTACGATTAATGATGTAGCTAAATCACGTAACATTGCTTTACGTTGATCTGAAGTACGACCTAATTTTCTGTAACCCATGAGTTAACCTCCTTTATCAATCTTCTTTTCTTAGACCTAAACCTAAGTCTTCTAATTTATATTTTACTTCTTCAAGAGACTTGCGACCTAAGTTACGAACTTTCATCATATCAGCCTCTGATTTATCAGCGAGTTCTTGTACAGAGTTGATACCTGCACGTTTAAGACAGTTGTAAGAACGTACAGATAAGTCTAATTCTTCGATAGACATTTCTAATACTTTTTCTTTTTGATCTTCTTCTTTTTCAATCATAATTTCAGCATTTTGTGCTTCATCAGTTAAACCAACAAAGATATTTAAATGCTCAGTCATGATTTTTGCTGCTAATGAAACAGACTCTTGTGGTGTGATTGAACCATCAGTCCATACGTCTAATGTTAATTTATCAAAGTCAGAACTTTGACCCACACGCGTATTTTCCACTGTGTAATTCACACGTTCTACTGGTGAGTACAATGAATCAACTGGAATAACACCGATTGGTAGATCACTTGAGTTGTTTTGATCAGCTAATGCATACCCGCGCCCTGTACTTGCAACTAAACGTAATTTAAGGTGACCACCTTGCGCTACTGTTGCAATTTTAAGATCTGGGTTTAAGATTTCAACATCACTGTCATGTGTGATATCTTTTGCAGTGACTTCGCCTTCTTCTTTAACATCGATTTCAAGTGTTTTATCTTCTTCTGAATATATTTTAAGTGCTAACTTTTTAATATTCATAACAATTGTTGATACGTCTTCAACGACATGATCAATTGCTGAGAATTCGTGTAAAACACCTTCAATTTCGATATATTTAACAGCCGCACCTGGTAATGATGATAGTAGGATACGACGTAAGGAGTTTCCTAGTGTAGTACCATAACCACGTTCTAGTGGTTCAACAACGAACTTACCGAATTTAGCATCATCACTAACTTCAATTGTCTCAATTCTAGGTTTCTCAATTTCAATCATTTACATATCCTCCTTAAGTACGTCGACTTGCATAAACTTTAAATTCAAGTGATTTGTGACAAAACAAAAATTTAATTATACGCGACGACGTTTTGGTGGACGGCAACCATTATGTGGTACTGGAGTAACGTCTTTAATCGCTGTTACTTCTAAACCTGCTGATTGTAATGCACGGATCGCTGATTCACGACCTGGACCAGGGCCTTTTACAGTTACTTCTACTGATTTTAAACCATGTTCCATTGCTGCTTTTGAAGCTGTTTCAGATGCCATTTGGGCTGCGAATGGAGTAGATTTTTTAGAACCTTTGAAACCAAGCGCACCTGCAGATGACCATGATAAAGCATTACCGAATTCATCTGTAATAGTTACAATTGTATTGTTGAATGTTGAGCGGATGTGTGCCACACCGTTTTCAATATTCTTTTTCACTCTACGTTTACGTGATACTTGTTTACGTGCCATAGTATAATTTGCCTCCTTTACCTATTATTTTTTCTTGTTAGCTACAGTTTTAACTGGGCCTTTACGCGTACGCGCATTGTTTTTAGTTTTTTGACCATTTACTGGTAAACCACGACGGTGGCGGATACCACGGTATGATGAGATTTCCATCAACCGTTTGATGTTTAAGTTTGTTTCACGACGTAAGTCACCTTCAACTTTATAGCCGTCAACAACTTCACGGATACGACCTAATTCATCATCAGTTAAGTCTTTAACACGTGTATCTTCTGAAACGTTTGCTTCTGAAAGGATCTTTTGTGCTGAAGTTTTACCGATACCGTAGATATAAGTTAATGAGATTACTACGCGTTTATCACGTGGGATATCAATTCCTGCAATACGTGCCATTATATTTTACACCTCTCTTTTAATTAACCTTGTTTTTGTTTATGCTTAGGATTTTCACAAATTACCATTACTTTACCTTTACGTTTAATGACTTTACATTTTTCGCAAATTGGTTTTACTGATGGTCTTACTTTCATTTTTAAACCTCCTTCAATGTTGGAGTGACAATTATTTATAACGATATGTGATTCTTCCGCGTGTTAAATCATACGGAGACATTTCTACTGTTACTTTATCGCCAGGTAGAATACGAATATAGTTCATTCGAATTTTACCACTCACATGTGCTAGAATTTCATGACCATTTTCTAATTCTACTTTAAACATTGCGTTTGGTAAAGTATCTAATACTGTACCTTCAAGTTCGATAACGTCTTGTTTTGCCATTGGAATAACGCCTCCTTTTTGTTCTAAGGATGTTGAATATTAACTCAATAATCGCTTGGCTCGTTTCACTTTCAAAATATCGTTATAAAGCCTTATCACAATCAAATACATTTATGATACTAAAGATAACGACTTAAGAAGTGATAACCAAGTCGCTATTATTTTAATGATTCTAAAATATTTATGACGTCTGCTGTAACTTCATCAATATTTCTAGAACCGTCAATATTTTTCAGAACACCTTGTTTGCTGTAAAAATCTAATATAGGTTTAGATTGTTTTACGTTTACTTTCAAACGATTTGCAACAGTTTCTGGGTTGTCATCTTCACGTTGATAAAGCTTACCACCATCAAGATCACAAACACCTTCAACTTTTGGAGGGTTGAAAACAAGATGATACGTTGTGCCACAAATCTCGCAAATACGACGACCTGTAAGACGATTCATTAATTCCTCTTCTGGCACTTCGATATTCACAACTGCATCAATTGTTCTACCAAGTTCTTCTAGAATAGAATTTAAAGCTTCTGCTTGCTCAATCGTACGAGGAAATCCATCTAATAAGAAACCTTTTTTTGCATCGTCTTCAGAGATACGTTCTTTGACAATACCTACTGTTACTTCATCTGGTACGAGTTCCCCACGATCCATAAATGATTTTGCCTCTTTACCAAGCTCAGTTTCATCTTTAATCGCTTTTCTAAACATATCCCCCGTTGAAATATGAGGAATAGGGTACTTTTTGGTAATCTCAGTCGCTTGAGTTCCTTTACCAGCACCAGGTAATCCCATTAAGATAATGTTCATGAGTGCCCTCCTACATATTATCGTCTACCAAAGCCTTTATATTCTTTTTCATTCACTTGTGCTTCTAAGCTTTTCATTGTCTCAATCGCTACACCGATAACGATGAGTAAGCTTGTTCCACCTAACTGAATGGCTTGAGGTAAGTTCATTACTTTAGTCGCAATAATTGGCAAGATTGCAATGACCGCTAAGAAAATTGAACCTACAAAAGTTAAGCGATAAAGGACTTTCGTAATATATTTTTTAGTTTGTTCACCAGGACGAATTCCTGGAACATAACTGCCTTGCTTCTTAAGATTTTCTGCCATTTTTTCTGGGTTAACTTGGACAAATGCATAAAAATAAGTAAATGCAATGATCAAGATCACATAGACAACCATACCCATATTATTAGATGGGTCTGCATAGTTCCCCACTTTTTGTGCCCAATCTGCTTTTGGGAAAATCAATGTTAACGTTCTTGGCAATAAGAAGAATGCCATAGAAAAGATAACTGGAATAACCCCTGCAGAGTTCACTTTTAATGGTAAGTACGTTGCTTGTGAACCAAGTCGCATGTTGGATTGTTTTTTTGCATATTGAATCGGTATTTTACGAATGGCTTGTAAAACATATACAGCCCCAACAGTAAGTAAAATCATACCTAATACGAGACCGCCTACTTTTAACCAAGCAAGTGTCACATCGTCTTGACCGATAAATTCTTGTTGATAGAATTGGATCAAGGCAGATGGAAGTGTAGATAAAATACCTGCAAAGATAATGATAGAAATACCGTTACCCACACCATATTGTGTGATTTGTTCACCCAACCACATTAAAAACGCAGTTCCTGCTGTAAGCACTACTGCAATAAGCAAATAAGACATTACACTTTGCTCTTTAATAAGAGTTCCGTTCAAATAGTTATTGAACTGAAACGCCATACCAATGGACTGAATAAATGCTAAAACAATTGTAAAATAACGCGTAAAGTTAGTTAACTTCTTACGTCCTGTTTCACCTTGTTTTGCCCATTCAGTAAATTTCGGTACAATGTCCATCTGCAACAATTGTACTACGATAGAAGCAGTGATGTAGGGCATGATTCCCATTGCGAAAATGGAAAAGTTCTTCAAGGCTCCGCCACCAAACGTGTTTAACAAGTCAGTGACGCCTTGAGAACCTTGTCGATTATCAAAAGCTTCTGGATTAACACCAGGTGCTGGGATGTACGTACCTATTTTGAAAATGACTAACATTGCAAGAGTAAAAAGTATCTTGTTACGAACTTCTTTTGTTTTGAAAAAGTTCACAAGCGTGTGAAACATTAGATCACCTCGTGTGCTCCGCCTTTCGCTTCAATAGCGTCCTTAGCTGATGCTGAGAATTTATGCGCTTTGACAGATAATTTCTTTTCTAATGAACCATTACCTAAAACTTTAATGCCAGATTTTTCACTTTTAACTACGCCTGTTTCGATTAATAATTCAGGTGTTACCTCAGTACCATCTTCAAATTTGTTAAGTTGGTCTAAGTTAACGATAGCATATTCTTTACGATTAATGTTTGTGAAACCACGTTTAGGAATACGACGGAATAATGGTAATTGACCACCTTCGAAACCTGGTCTTACGCCACCACCTGAACGTGCTTTTTGACCTTTTTGACCACGACCACTCGTTTTACCGTTACCTGTAGCCGCACCACGACCTACACGGTTACGTACTTTACGTGAGCCTTCTGATGGTTTTAATTCATGTAATTTCATTTTGGCACCTCCTTAATTATTTTTCTTCTACTGATACTAAGTGACTTACTTTGTTGATTTGTCCACGAATTGCTGGGTTGTCCTCAACGATAACAGAAGAATGGATCTTGTTAAGACCTAAAGCTTTAACTGTTTTACGTTGTGTTTCTGGACGCCCGATAACGCTTCGAGTGAGGGTGATTTGTATTTTAGCCATTTAAATGTTTCCCTCCTTAATTATATAATTCTTCTACTGATTTACCACGTAAACGGGCAACATCTTCAGCATTTTTTAAGTTTTGTAAACCATCAATTGTTGCGCGCACCATGTTGATTGGTGTGTTTGAACCTAAAGATTTACTTAAAATGTCAGTAATACCTGCAAGTTCTAATACGGCACGAACTGGGCCACCTGCGATAACACCAGTACCAGGTGCTGCTGGTTTCATTAAAACACTTCCTGAACCAAAACGTCCAGTAATTGTGTGTGGTGTTGTACCATCAACACGAGTTACAGTGATAAGATTTTTCTTCGCTGCTTCAACTGCTTTTTTGATTGCTTCAGGTACCTCTTGTGCTTTACCAGTACCGAATCCAACGCGGCCATTTTTGTCACCTACTACTACAAGTGCAGTAAAACGGAAACGACGACCACCTTTTACTACTTTAGCAACACGGTTAATCGTAACTACGCGTTCTTCAAATTCTTTAACTTCTTCTTCTCTACGAGCCATTATATATTGTCCCTCCTTTTAAATTAAAATTGAAGTCCATTTTCACGAGCTGCATCTGCTAATGCTTTCACACGGCCGTGGAATAAGTATCCTCCACGATCAAATACAACTGCTTCGATTCCTTTTTCGCTTGCTTTTTTAGCAATTGCTTCACCGACTTTAGATGCTAATTCAACTTTTGTAGCTGAAGCGTCTGCATCAACGTCTTTAGTAGAAGCTTGTGTTAAAGTTACGCCTTTAGTATCATCAATGATTTGTGCATAGATGTGTTTGTTTGAACGATATACGTTTAGACGTGGCTTTTCGCTAGTACCTGACAATTTCGTACGAACGCGTGCATGTCTTTTTAAACGTACTTTGTTTTTATCAATTTTGCTGATCATGTCAATACTCCTTTCTGTAGAGTTTATTTATTATTTACCAGTTTTACCTTCTTTACGACGAACATATTCGCCTTGGTAACGAATACCTTTACCTTTATAAGGTTCTGGTGGACGAACGTCACGAATTTTAGATGCTGTTGCACCTACTAATTCTTTATCGATACCTTCAACCTTAACAGTTGTGTTTTTATCTACTGAGAAAGTAATGCCTTCAGCAGCTTCGATTTCAACTGGGTGAGAGTAACCAACGTTTAATACAAGATTTTTACCTTGTACTTGAGCACGGTAACCTACACCGATAAGTTCAAGTGATTTTTCGTATCCTTTAGATACACCTTGTACCATGTTATTGATTAACGCACGAGTTGTACCATGAACAGTTCTGTGTTCTTTAGAATCTGATGGTCTAACAACTTCAAGTGTGTTTTCTTCTTGTTTGTAAGTCATTTCTTCATTTAAAGTTCGTGATAATTCACCTTTAGGCCCTTTAACTGAAACTGTATTACCTTCGATAGTTACAGTAACGTCGCTAGGGATTTCGATAATTTTTTTACCAACACGGCTCATGCTATGGCACCTCCTTATTTATTATATCTTACCAAATGTATGCTAATACTTCTCCACCAACATTACGTTTTCTTGCTTCTTTATCAGTGATTACACCTTCAGAAGTAGAAACTAATGCGATACCTAAACCGTTTAATACTTTAGGTACTTCGTTTGCTTTCGCATATACACGTAAACCAGGTTTAGAAATACGTTTTAAGCCTGTAATAACACGCTCGTTGTTTGAACCATATTTTAAGAATAAACGGATAACACCTTGTTTATCATCTTCGATATATTCTACATTTTTGATGAAACCTTCGTTTTTAAGGATTTCAGCAATTTCTTTTTTAATATTTGATGCAGGTAATTCTAATTTTTCGTGACGCACCATGTTTGCGTTTCTTACACGAGTAAGCATATCTGCAATTGGATCTGACAATGTCATAGTTTGTTGCCTCCTTTCAAGAGTTAAATTTTTACCAGCTAGCTTTACGTACGCCAGGAATTTGACCTTTGTAAGCTAATTCACGGAAACAAATACGGCAAAGTTTAAATTTACGAAATACAGAATGTGGACGACCACATTGTTCACAACGTGTATATTCACGAACTTGGAACTTTTGTTCACGTTGTTGTTTAGCAACCATTGATTTTTTAGCCATTTAATTCGCCTCCTTCAGAAATTATTTTTGAAACGGCATACCGAATTGCGTTAATAATTCGCGCGCTTCTTCGTCTGTATTAGCAGTTGTAACGATAACGATATCCATACCACGTACTTTTGATACTTTATCGTAGTCAATCTCAGGGAAGATTAATTGTTCTTTAACACCTAGAGTGTAGTTACCGCGACCGTCAAATGCGTTTTTAGAAACACCACGGAAGTCACGTACACGTGGAAGTGATACTGAGATTAATTTATCTAGGAATTCATACATTCTTTCGCCACGTAAAGTTACTTTTGCACCGATTGGCATACCTTCACGTAAACGGAATGTTGCAACTGATTTTTTCGCTTTAGTGATTAATGGTTTTTGACCAGTGATTGCAGTTAATTCCTCAACAGCGTTATCTAAAACTTTTGAGTTTTGTACTGCGTCACCAACACCCATGTTCACAACGATCTTTTCGATTTTTGGTACTTCCATTACTGAACTGTAGTTAAATTTCTTAACTAAGTTTTCAGTAACTTCTGAGTTAAATTTTTCTTTTAAACGGTTCAAAGTGGATCCTCCTTTCAACTATTATGAATTAGACTTGATTTCTTCGCCAGATTTTTTAGCGATTCTTACTTTTTTACCATCAACAAATTTGTATCCAACACGAGTTGGTTCGTTTGTTTTAGGGTCTAATATTTGTACATTAGAAACGTGAATTGCTGCTTCAGTTTCTAAGATTCCACCTTCAGGATTAAATTGAGTTGGTTTTTGGTGTTTTTTAACGATGTTTACACCTTCCACAACGACACGGTCTTTTTTAGGTTCAGTTGCTACAACTTTACCAGTTTTACCTTTGTCTTTACCTGCGATAACGATTACGTTGTCACCTTTTTTGATATGCATGTGGGCACCTCCTTAAGATTTATGATTATTATTTACGATTAATTATAGTACTTCTGGTGCAAGGGAAACGATTTTCATAAAGTTTCCTTCACGTAATTCACGTGCTACTGGACCAAAGATACGTGTACCACGTGGTCCTTTGTCATCACGAATTACAACACATGCATTTTCATCAAATTTGATGTATGAACCGTCTTTACGACGTACACCTGATTTAGTACGTACGACAACAGCTTTAACAACATCGCCTTTCTTAACAACGCCTCCAGGTGTAGCATTTTTAACAGTAGCTACAATAACGTCACCGATGTTAGCAGTTTTACGGCCAGATCCACCTAATACTTTGATTGTAAGTACTTCACGAGCACCAGAGTTGTCTGCTACTTTTAAGCGTGTTTCTTGTTGTATCATGATTAAACCTCCCTTATCTTTTAAATAGTCATTAAATAATTACTGATTCTTCGACGATTTCTACTAAACGGAAACGTTTTGTCGCTGATAAAGGACGAGTTTCTTGGATTCTAACGATATCTCCGATTTTAGCTGTATTGTTTTCGTCATGTGTTTTATATTTTTTAGAGTATTTTACACGTTTACCATATAGTTTGTGTGTTTTATATGTTTCAACTAAAACAGTGATTGTTTTGTCCATTTTATCTGAAACAACTTTACCAACGTAAACTTTACGATCATTTCTTTCGCTCACTTTAGTAACCTCCTCTTTCAATCATTATTGGTTTGCTTTACCTTGTTCTAATTCTCTTTCACGTGCAACAGTTTTTAGACGTGCAATTGTTTTTCTTACTGTTTTAATGCGTGCCGTCTCTTCTAATTGACCTGTAGCTAATTGAAAGCGTAGGTTAAAAAGCTCTTCTTTTGAAGATTTGATTTGCTCTTCGATTTCTGAAGTGGTTAAGTCTCTAATTTCCTTAGCTTTCATTTGTTTCACCACCCAATTCTTCACGTTTTACAAACTTCGTTTTAACTGGAAGTTTGTGACTCGCTAAACGTAATGCTTCACGCGCAACTTCTTCAGATACGCCTGCAACTTCAAATAAAATTCTACCTGGTTTTACTACTGCGATCCAGCCTTCAACCGCACCTTTACCAGCACCCATACGTACTTCTAAAGGTTTTTGTGTATATGGAGTGTGAGGGAAGATTTTAATCCAAACTTTCCCGCCACGTTTCATGTAACGTGTCATAGCAATACGAGCTGATTCGATTTGACGAGATGTGATCCATGAAGTTGTTGTTGCTTGAAGACCAAACTCACCGAATGTTACAAAGTTACCGCCTTTTGAACGACCTTTAGTGTCAGGACGATGTTGACGACGATATTTTACACGCTTTGGTAGTAACATAATTATTTTCCTCCTTCACTATTTTTCTTAGTAGGAAGAACTTCACCACGATAAATCCATACTTTAACACCTAACTTACCATAAGTTGTGTCAGCTTCTGCATGTGCATAATCGATGTCTGCACGTAAAGTATGAAGTGGTACAGTTCCTTCTGAGTATTGTTCAGCACGTGCGATGTCTGCACCGCCTAAACGACCTGAAACTTGAGTTTTGATACCTTTAGCACCTAATTTCATTGCTCTTCCGATAGCTTGTTTTTGAACACGACGGAATGAAGCACGGTTTTCTAATTGACGTGCAATGTTTTCAGCAACTAAACGTGCATCAAGATCAACTTTCTTGATTTCAATAACGTTGATGTGAACTTTTTTATCAGTTAATTGATTTAATTTGTTACGAAGTTTTTCGATTTCAGAACCGCCTTTACCGATAACCATACCTGGTTTACCAGTATGAATTGCGATGTTAATGCGGTTAGCAGCACGCTCAATCTCAACGTGAGATACTGAAGCGTCTTTTAATGCGTTATCAATAAATTTACGAATTTTTAAATCTTCATGTAAAAGTGATGCGAAATCTTTCTCTGCGAACCATTTCGCTTCCCAGTCACGGATAATACCAACACGAAGACCGATTGGATTAATTTTTTGACCCACGGTATTCCCTCCTTAATATTTGATTAAGCTTCTTGAGCTTCCTCTTTACCATCACTCACTACGATTGTGATGTGGCTTGTTCTTTTGTTAATTGCGCTTGCACGTCCTTGCGCACGTGGACGGAAACGTTTTAATGTTGGTCCTTCGTTAGCATATGCTTCTTTAACAACTAATTCATCTGTGTTCATGCCATAGTTGTGCTCTGCATTAGCTAAAGCGGACATTAATAATTTTTCTACTACTGGAGAAGAAGCTTTGTTTGTTAATTTTAAAATCGCTACTGCTTCTCTAACATCTTTTCCTCGGATTAGGTCTAATACTAATCTTACTTTACGAGGTGCGATTCTGATCGTTCTAGCAACCGCTTTTGCTTCCATTCGTTTTTCCTCCTCTACTCATTAAAGATTGCTTATCTTCTTGTTTTCTTATCGTCTGCAGCATGTCCTTTGAATGTACGTGTTGGAGCAAATTCACCTAATTTGTGTCCAACCATATCTTCAGTTACATATACAGGTACATGTTTACGTCCATCGTATACAGCAAATGTGTGCCCAATAAAGTTTGGGAAAATTGTTGAACGACGTGACCATGTTTTAATTACTTGCTTTTTCTCGCTATCGCCTTGAGCTTCCACTTTTTTCATTAAGTGATCATCGACGAAAGGTCCCTTTTTAATACTACGAGCCATAGTGGCGCCTCCTTTCTTATTATGTGCGTGCAGCGATTACGCCGCACACCCAAATAAGCTATTTTTATTTTCTCTTACGTCCACGTACGATAAGTTTATCAGAACGTTTTTTTACCACGACGTGTTTTCTTACCAAGCGTAGGTTTACCCCATGGTGACATTGGTGATGGACGACCGATTGGTGCGCGACCTTCACCACCACCGTGTGGGTGATCGTTAGGGTTCATTACAGAACCACGAACTGTTGGGCGTTTACCTAACCATCTAGATTTACCAGCTTTACCAACGTTAACAAGTTCGTGTTGTAAGTTACCAACTTGTCCGATTGTAGCACGGCAAGTTGAAAGAATCATACGTACTTCACCAGAGCGAAGTCTTACAAGTACATATTTACCTTCTTTACCAAGTACTTGTGCGCTTGCACCTGCTGAACGAGCAAGTTGACCGCCACGTCCTGGTTTTAATTCGATATTGTGAATAACTGTACCGACTGGAATGTCTTTTAATTGAAGTGCGTTACCAACTTTGATGTCAGCTTCTGAACCACTTTCAATGACTTGACCTACTTCTAAGCCTTTAGGTGCGATAATGTAGCGTTTTTCACCATCTGCATAGACGATTAAAGCAATGTTTGCTGATCTGTTTGGATCATATTGGATTGAATCCACTTTACCTGGAATTCCATCTTTGTTACGTTTGAAATCAATAACACGGTATTGACGTTTGTGACCGCCACCATGGTGACGTACTGTCAATTTACCTTGGTTGTTACGACCCGCTTTTTTCGGTAGCGGTTGTAATAATGACTTTTCGGGTTCAGATTTTGTGATCTCAGCAAAATCTAATGTAGTCATATTACGACGACCATTAGTAATTGGCTTATAATGTTTAAGTGCCATTGTCGCTTACCTCCTTATTGGTATGTTTTTAGTTGAATAAGTCGATTTGACCTTCTTTAAGTGTCACAATCGCTTTACGGCGTTTGTTTGTATAGCCTTGGTAACGGCCCATACGTTTTTTCTTTGGTTTATAGTTGATGATGTTAACATTTGCAACTTTAACTTCAAAGATTTCTTCTACTGCTTTTTTAACTTGAGTTTTGTTCGCACGAACATCTACATCAAAAGTATATTTATCTTCAGCCATTGCTGCAGATGATTTCTCAGTGATTACGGGGCGCTTTAGAATATCTCTAGCTTCCATTATCCGAGCACCTCCTCAACTTTTTTAGCTGCTTCTTGAGTGATTAATACGCTATCAGCGTGTGTTAAATCTAAAACATTTAAACCTTCTGGTGTTGTGATTTGTACGCCAGGAATGTTACGTGCTGATAATTCAACATTCACATCTTCTCCAACTGTTACAACCAACACTTTTTTAGGTAGCTCTAAATTTGTTAAAGTTGTTTTGAATTCTTTTGTTTCCGGTGCTTCTAAGTTAAAGCTGTCCACAATTTTGAATTCATTTTCTTTAACTTTGTAAGAAATTGCAGAACGTAATGCTAAACGACGCATTTTCTTAGGCATTTTGTATGCGTAGCTTCTCGGTGTTGGACCGAATACGACACCACCACCACGCCATTGAGGAGCACGAATTGTACCTTGACGCGCACGTCCTGTACCTTTTTGTCTCCATGGTTTACGTCCACCGCCACGTACTGCTGAGCGGTTTTTTACCGCATGTGTACCTTGACGTAATGAAGCACGTTGTAAGTTAATTGCTTCAAATAAAACTTCATTATTAGGTTCGATTGCAAATACTGCATCGCTAAGTTCTACTGAACCTGCTTTTGAACCATCAACTTTGAATACATCATAATTTGCCATTATGCATTTCCTCCTTTCGCTACGATTTATTTATTAGCTTTAATTGCTGATTGGATTTGAACAAAACCTTTTTTAGGACCAGGTACGTTACCTTTAACTAAAATTACGTTGTTTTCCGTATCGACTTGAACAACTTCTAAGTTTTGAACAGTTACTGTATTACCACCCATGCGGCCTGGTAATTTTTGCCCTTTAAATACACGTGATGCATCTGAAGCCATACCGATAGAACCTGGTGCTCTATGGAAGTGTGAACCGTGTGACATTGGTCCGCGTGCTTGATTATGACGTTTGATTGCACCTTGGAAACCTTTACCTTTTGAAGTTCCTGTTACATCAATGATGTCTCCAACTTCAAATGTATCTACTGAGACTTCTTGACCTACTTCGTATTCGTCAACATTAACGTTTCTGAATTCACGAATGAAGCGCTTAGGTGCTGTGTCAGCTTTTTTAGCGTGACCCTCAGCTGGTTTATTCGCATATTTGTTTGTTTTTCTATCTTTTTTGTATGCTTCTTTGTTTTCAAAACCGATTTGGATTGCGTTATAACCGTCAACCTCAACGGTTTTCTTTTGTAATACTACGTTTTCTTTTGCTTCTACTACAGTTACTGGGATTAAGTCGCCGTTTTCACCGAATACTTGAGTCATCCCAATTTTTCTTCCTAAGATTCCTTTGGTCATCGAAAGTCCACCTCCTAAAATTTTCTATTATAATTTAATTTCGATGTCTACACCTGATGGTAAGTTTAAGCCCATAAGCGCGTCAACTGTTTTTGGCGTAGGGTTAACAATGTCGATTAAACGTTTGTGTGTACGTTGTTCGAATTGTTCACGAGAATCTTTATACTTATGAACCGCACGAATAATTGTGTAAACTGATTTTTCTGTTGGTAATGGAATTGGACCAGAAACATCCGCTCCAGAACGTTTTGCAGTTTCAACAATTTTCTCAGCTGATTGATCAATCACACGGTGATCATAAGCTTTTAATCTAATTCTGATTTTTTGTTTTGCCATAATTTACCCTCCTTATACGTCTTCATTAAAGTGATAGACTTCTCCACGAAAACTATCTCACACAACGCCATGGCAAAGCGGCCGGGTGTGTCAGTAACCTTTCGCTTCATCGCATTTAAAGTCCAACATTAGACATGATACATGAAAACCATTGACTTGGCAACCATTTCCCTAAAGTTTTTTATGTCTAATTCACATACCATGTTATTTTACTTGAAATACGGCTTAAGTTCAATAGTTTCAAAGAATTTTTTTCGTTATCATAGAGATAGTTTTTGTGAGTCTTTGGATTACAGTTTATAATAGAAGAAAATGATTGTCGCTGATAGATCATCATTTTTAAATGTAGTTATTATTTCTGGTGAATCACTCGTGCAGTGTATGTAAAATGCTTAAGCTTAAATTTTTTTATTTGATGAGTGAGCCAGATTTGTCACTTCTTTTTGAAGATAGGAGGTGAATCGAGTGACTAAAAATTCTAAAACAGCCTTAATTATTCTTGCGCTGATTGCTTTAGTTTCTGAATTCATTGCTGGTTTCCCATTTTTTGGAGGCTGGTATGTATTAGCTTTAGGCTGGCAGCCATTAGCTTTTAATGCTTTTATTTATTTGGTGATGATTTTAATCTTTATCTTTGGTCAACAAAATACGATACGTCCTATGCTTTTAATTCCAGCATTTGGTATCGTAGCGAATGGTATCGCTATTATCCCTGTCATCGGCATGGTTTTACACTGGATTATGTTAATTTTGCTTATCTTTTTTCTTATGATAGTATTAGTCTCTCCAGTGTATATTCGTAACGCTAAAGCTACTGTGATTTACACAGATGAAGATCAAAATAAAACACAACACAATAAGTAAGCTAAGTCATTATTTGAAGTATGTAAGCATATTTATAACTGTTCAATGATTAGTTGCATACTTTAAAAATAAAACCTAAAAAAAGAAGTTAGATACATGAACAAGTCAACGCCTGTTCGTTCTAACTTCTTTTTTATATGTTTATATATAAGTTTATCCATGAACAAATACGAAATATAGAATGAAGATAACCAACAAACCATACATAATAGGATGGACTTCTTTATGACGTTTTGTTAATAACATTGTAATAGGATAGAAAATGAAGCCACACGCAATCCCTGTCGCAATAGAATAAGATAAAGGCATCATAATAATTGTGACGAAAGCTGGCACTGCAACTTCAAATCGTTTCCAACTAATTTCCGCTAGACTTGATGCCATCAATACCCCTACAACAACGAGTGCAGGTGTCGTTACTGCTGGTGTGACTACAGCCATTAGCGGGTTAAAGAATAATGCAAGAAGGAAACAAAAACCTGTTACAATACTTGCAAAACCTGTTCGAGCCCCTACTGCTACGCCTGATGTCGATTCAATATAAGAAGTCGTCGTTGTTGTACCAAAAATAGCACCTGTCATCGTCGCAAGTGAGTCTGAAAATAGTGCTCTCCCTGCACGAGGTAACTTGTTATCTTTCATGATACCTGCTTGTGAAGCGACGGCAACAATCGTTCCCGCAGTATCAAAGAAATCAATAAATAAAAATGTCAGGATGACAATTAAAAACTGGATTGTAAATAATTGTGATGGATCTTGAAACGATTCAAAAGCAGCACCAAATGTAGGTGCAATGCTAGGTACCTTACCTAAAATCGCATGCGGTGGTGCGATTTGTTGTGTCACTAAACCAGCAATCGCTGTGACCACCATACCAATAAATATTGCGCCTGGCACTTTCTTTGCATAAAGTACAACGGTAACGATAATCCCCACGATAGCAAGTAAAACGTTAGGGTCAGTGATTTTTCCTAGTGTTACAAGTGTCGCATCTTGATTTTTAATAATTCCTGAACTTTGTAATCCTACAAAGGTAATAAAAAGACCAATCCCTGCCGACACTGCCATCTTCATTTCATATGGGATGGCATTAATAATGGTTTCTCGCAATCCAGTTGCTGTTAAAATCGCAAAAATAAATCCAGAGAAGAACACCCCTGTTAAACCTGTTTGCCATGGAATCCCCATTGTTAACACGACAGTAAAGGCAAAAAAGGCGTTCAATCCCATGCCCGGTGCAAGTGCGATCGGATATTTTGCGATGAGTCCCATAAATAAACAGCCTACAAATGCTGCTAATGCAGTCGCAACGAATACCGCACCTTGATCCATTTTTTGATCAGCTGGAACACCATCCACCCCTGCTAAACTTAAAACTTGTGGGTTAACAGCTAAGATGTATGCCATTGATAAGAAAGTCGTCAAGCCACCTAGAATCTCTCGTTTATAATTCGTTTGATTCTCGTCAAAACGGAAATAATTTCTCACTTTAAATTTCTCCTTTTAATGAAATACTTTAACATTTTAATACGATTACTCACGAATTTCAATATGAGATACGAACTTTAATTGATAAAAATAGATTTTTGTTCGATTCTCATCTTACTTATAAGTTTAAACCTTTCAATGCATCTTTGAATGGATTGTTTTCCAACGTATCCTCTTTCATATACTTTTTCATATCTTTTCTATTTACTTTATCTTTGCCTTTATTTTTAAATCTTTTATCCATTTGCACTTGTGTTTCAGTATAGCCACACGAACAACGATACGTCGCTTGTTTACCTGTACCAAATTTAGTCAAACGTTTTTTACATTGTGGACAACGCGCTTTGGTTTGGGTTTTAACATCTTTTTTAGTTTTACATGATGGATCTTGGCAGACGAGCATTGAGCCGTTTTTCGTTTTTACTTTTAACATAAACTTTCCACAAGTTGGACATTCTGCAGATGTTAAATTATCATGTTTATATTTTTGTTCACTCGATTTAATCGTATGAATGATTTCATTTGTAAAATCTTTCATTTCTTGAATAAACTGTTTGCGTTGATACTGGCCCTTTTCAATTTGAAGCAGTTTATCTTCCCATTGCGCCGTTAAGAGTGGCGATGTAAGTGATTCAGGTGCTAAATCTAATATTTGCTTTCCTTTAGACGTAACCTTAATTTTACCGTCCTGACTTTCAATTGCGTTCATATGAAAAAGTTTATCTATAATATCTGCACGTGTCGCCACTGTACCGATACCACCAGTCACTTTAAGTGTTTGTGCTGATTTTTTATCTTTTAAATCAAAAAATTTTTCTGGTCGTTCCATCGCTTTTAATAGAGAACCTTCATTAAAATAAGGGGGCGCTGATGTTTCATGCGTTTTAATATCATATTCATTCACGGATAACCGTTCACCTTGCTGAAACTGAATGGTCGGATGGATCGTATCTACATTTTCTTGTAAAGCCTTAAAGCCCATGTCTATCGTTTCTTTAGATTTATACACAAACGTTTTGCCCAAGAGCTCTACTTCGACTTGTGTTTCTCTATAGCGATAAGGGGCAGATAAAGCTTCCAAAAAGCGCTGAACAATCAATAGATAAATTTTCTTTTCTTGTATTGATAAATCTGCCATGTTTGCGCGGACTTCTGTAGGGATAATGGCATGGTGATCAGATACTTTTTGATTATTTACAAAAGGCAACTGTTTCGTGAAACGTTGATTCATCAGTCCACGTGCATGCGGCTGATATTCCGTTCCCATTGTCGCCTGTATACGCTCTTTCAAAGTATCTACCATGTCTGTTGTTAAGTAACTAGAATCTGTACGCGGATACGTAACAAGTTTATGCCGTTCATAAAGTTGTTGTAGTGTGTTCAAAGTCTGCTTTGCGCCTAAACGATAGCGTTGATAAGCGGCTTGTTGTAAATCTGTTAAATTAAACAACGGCGCAGGATATGTTTTCTTTTCTTTCGTCACGACTTTTTTCACGAGCGCTTGCGCGTGATTCACTTTTTGAGCTAGTTTTTCTAATTGTGCACGTTCATATATCCGCTTCTCATGCTGATAGACAAACGTTGACCCTTTCACATTGATTTCAAGCGTATAATAATGTTGCGGCTTAAAATGCTTAATCTCTTCTTGTCTCATTGCTACTAACTGAATAGTAGGCGTCTGAACACGGCCTAGAGAGAGTTGGGAATCATACTTCGTTGTTAATGCACGTGTCGCATTAATTCCGACAATCCAGTCGGCTTCACTTCTTGCTAATGCGGCTTGATAAAGGTCGTTGTATGCTCGACCATCTTTCAATTTTTTAAAGCCCTCTTTGATGGCTTTTGTTGTTACTGAACTAATCCATAAACGCTTGATGGGTTTTTTAACATGTGCTTTTTCAATAATTAAGCGTGCAACTAGCTCCCCTTCGCGTCCTGCATCTGTGGCAATAATTATTTCATTGACATCATTTCTTTTCATCAAATGTTGAACCGTGTTGAACTGTTTTCTCGTTTTACCAATGACAACTGTTTTCATATGCTTCGGGATAATCGGTAAATCATTCAATTGCCAGCGTTCATATTTTTTATCATATTGTTCTGGTGTTGCATTTGTTACCAAGTGACCTAATGCCCAAGTCACAATATAACGTTGGTTCTCAAAGTAGCCTTCTTTCTTTGAGTTAACACTTAGCGCTTGTGCAATATCACGCCCTACTGAGGGTTTTTCTGCTAAAATGAGTGACTTCATTAATTGTTCATTCCTCCATCAAATAACACTTCTTCATTTTTATTGTAACACGCCCCATCAAAATTAATAGAAAAGGTTGAAATCATTTCAAATGACTCACACTCATCCTTCATAACTATTAGACCTCGATACTCAAAATGATAAGCGCTGAATCGCTGAGCTCATCACCTACAAACATATCGAAGTCTATTCTTTTTAGACGTTTATTTCAGTCGACATACGCCTTTCATTTCAAATCGAAAATACTTATAATGAAGTAAAGTATCATACTAAGGAGGCGCACGATGAAGATTAGTCAAGTCACTCCCAGTCGAGAAATTGCGTCATTTATACAAACTTATGCCACTGAAAAACAATCATATACAAATAAACTGCCACTTGACCATATTGATGCTTTAGAAAACTTTTTAGAAACAGTTGATCGCGAAACTGGCATATTTGTCGTTGAAGAAGCCCAAGACATTAAACTGGTTTTACTGTGTATGAGCTACGCGGAAAACCGTTATAAAGTAATCGGTCCTATTAAACAGAAAGATTACACATCTTCTGGAGAGGTATTTAAGCAGTTATTTGATCAAATGACAGCACAACATACGCAACCATCTACCTATTATTTTGCATTTTCAGTTCATCATGAATTAATCAAAGACTATATGAAAAACATTGGCGCATCTTACACGTTTACAGATTATCATTTAGAAACGAGTCAAGATTTGGGCGAAACCGACAACTTACGTCACATTGTTCCATATGCTAAAGCGTATCATCGTTATTTCCAAAAATTACATGAAGATACGTTTACACATCATGCAATGACAGCAAAAGAAATTATCGCATCACTAGATGATCAGCATGAACTCGTCCTGTATATGGCAGAGGGTCTTTTAAAAGGTTACTTATATTTAATCTATGACGAAGCACAACACCATGCTGAAATTAAATATTTTTCTAGTCATTCAGACTATCGTTTAAAAGGCATCGCTTTTGATTTGATCCAACATGCAATACATCGTGCTTTATCTCGTCCTCAAATAGACCGTGTTTATTTTAAAATACGCAGTAAAAATCATCGTTTAGTTACCCGTTTTCATGAACTCGGTTTTAATATTACTTCAGAATATCAAAAGTTCAAGATATATCAATAAAAGTGTAAACAGCCCATCTTAGACGATTCAATCGACTTGCAAGCATTTACAAAAGAAGCGTAGGCAACATGATTTGCCAACGCTTCTTTTATATACCTATTCAATCTCGCATATTTAATTAATGTTCGAGCTTAACTTATCCTTCCCCAATCAGACAAACAGATATTGATAGACGTAAAAAATAACAATACTTATTACAATGGTCACATTACTGGCCATAGCAATGACAGGTAACGTTTTATATTTAAATTGAACCGCATACGAAAGTGCTGCAACACCTACAGGCAATAACCAAGTCAATTGTAATGTCGTTTTAACCATCTCATCTTGGACAGGTAGAAAATAATACACAAGCGTACCAAACAAAATACCGAAACCATAGTGTATAACGAGATATTTTAGAGTCAATGGTAAAAATTGACGTTCGATTTTAAAGTCCATTAGAACACCTAATAAAATCATCGACAATGGTAAATTTGCGTGTCCTAAAATCTCGAAAAAGTGAATTGCAAAACTCGGTAAGTGTAATTGCAAAAGATTAAGTGTCAACATCACAATATACGTCATTAATGGGACTGACTTGAGCATATTGAGTCCGACTTGTTTAGGATTAAAGCCGCCACCCACTTGCTTAAAATAACTCGCTGCAAAATAGGTCAAACCAAACATGACAATGGCTCCCCCAATATCTGCCATACCAAAATAAAGCAAGCCCTTTTCTGGCCAAATTTGTTGAACGAGTGGATAGGCAAAAATTCCAATATTTAAAGCCGCCATCATCATCGCTACCGTACCTCTGATTTCGTTATTATATTTAATAAAGAGAATAACGATAAGTATTTTAGTGATAATCCCGTATATCAACATCATGATTGGAAGTATGGTGAGTGACGGATTTAAAGTCACATGATTTAAGTTTACAATGACCACTGCCGGAAGTGTCACATTTAAAACTAGTACAGAAAGAACGTGACTCTCATGTCCCTGAATAAACCCGATTCGCTTAAGTACGTAGCCTACAGCAATGAGAAGTAAAATCATCAAGAAATTCTCTGTCATGCTACACCCCCTAGAAAATACCTTTCAAAAATTACTTAATTCTATGTTACTGTAAAACGTTTTAATAAAGCAATGTGAACATGCTATAATAGTAGAGATTCATTCAAGGAGGAAACTTATGGATTTAGAAAATCAGTTACAAGAACTTAAGCTGGATTACATTCGTATACAAGGAGATATAGAGAAACGCGAATCAACTTCACAGCAAGTAGATCCACTCGTTAGACAACTTGAGCACATCGAACATCAAATTGCTGACATTCGCGCTGAACTACAACAGCAGTAATGTCCCACAATGCCTTAATAGGACGATACAGAAAGGATGTACTTCATGTTAGCTTATCTTATCTTACTTCCACTGATGTACTTAATCGTAGGATATATCAGTATCTTTAAATTACAAATCGCGATGCCTAAAATATTACGCGCGATTATGGGAATTTTATTAATTATCGTTGTTGCGACTTCTCTCATTTACTACCCCGCACAAACTTGGTGGTTATTTGTCGTACTCTTACTACTGATTGGTAATGTTGAAATAACAGCCTTCAAACATTCTAAAGGAGATGAAAAAGGGGTTCAAATTTTAAATATGATGACCCTTTTTATACTCGTTATTTATATTATCATCGCTTTTATTTTTGTATAAATCCATGCATACTTATCATTTGATGATGTAAAGTGGCTGTACACTTTATATGGTGGTTATGTGTCTATAATAATTAAGTCGCAAACTTCCGATTGCTTCTTCGAGTCTCGCTTTCCCAGGCGCCTTACCTCAACTAATTTTGGCTTTTATTGTAGCTCATAAGAAGCCAAAATGGATTTTCGGTTTCGGCTCTATGCCTCGGGAGTCTCGACTCGGTACGCAATCTATTTAAGCAATTTCACTATTGAAAAGTGGCATTGCTTACTTTATGAATCACACGTTTTACAGAAGATGCAGAAACGTTACAATCACTTGCGATATCAGTTTCTGAGCGAACTTGTGTTGCTTTATCTATAATAGCTTTCTGAACATGGTTTGAGATAAAACAGTTATCCTCAACAACATTTGTTTTAGAAGTAAAAGTCCGACCACAAACCATACATTTAAAACGTTGTTTTAACAGATTTAAATACACTGCTATCTCTTGGAATCTTAAAAAAGTAATTCGCGATAAACGTTTTCCGTGTTTGTGTATTCGGTTTGGATTCGAATGATAACAGTGAGGACAAGTCATAGGCTTGTATGAAAGGGTACCAAAGATGACGTTAGATTTCTTACCTCTAATAACTACATCTTCTTCAACTTTAGTGATTTTAATATTATTATCTTTAATTTTTAGTAACTTTAATATATCATTACACATAGGCGCAATATGTCTCCTTTATTTTTGGTTTAGTCACTTAAAATTATAGAGGCATTTGCGCTATTTTTGTACAAAAAAAGCAGGATGACTTATGTCATCCCACCATAAAAAATGAAGAACCTGTAAAGTCTAACCATTAAACCAATAAGCAGGTCCATGTTGAGATATGACCACATCTCAACCTATTTTAGCTTTTATTAAAAGTATTCAAAAAAGAGGCTGGGACTTCAATCCCAAAATAAATAGCGCTAAGATGATCTTTAATAGAAAATCGTCTTAGCGCTTCTTTTTTATGATAAAACGTTTTATTTATTTCAAACTTTTCCGCAAGTTCCGGTTTCTGTAACGCGCATCTCTTTTTATATGTCAAAAAACGATCAATTTAACCTCTTAGTTTGTAGAATCGTTTTGATATAAAGCTTTCAAAGAAACTAACCTTTCTAATGCGGTATTTAATTGCGCTTCGTCAATAGCAAAAGAAATTCGAACGTAACCTTCCCCTTCTTCACCAAAAGGATGACCCGGCGCCGCAAGTATTGACTTTTCTTGTAACAAATAGTCAATGAACGCATCGCTAGTAAACCCATTTGGACATTGCAACCAGAGGAAAATGCCCCCTTTGATAGGTTCATGCGGAATCTCTGCTTCATTTAGTGTTTTTTCGATTAAATCACGACGATGGCCAAACACACGACTCTGTTCATATAATACATCATCACATTCGTTTAATGCCACTGTACAAGCATCTTGCAATGCACCATACATACCGGCTTGTGTATGGGTATGATATTTTTGTAAATTTTCAATCATTTCAGCGTTTCCGACGGCGAACCCAACGCGATAGCCAGACATATTATAACCTTTAGAAAAAGAAAATACTTCAACAGCACAAGACTTTGCACCTTCAGCCTGTAGAATACTCGGATTGGGTTGGTCAAATCCAAAGGCTTGATACGCAAAATCATGAACAATTTTCGTCTTCGTTTGTTTAAAACGGTCAATTGTGTCTTGGAAAAAGGCTTTTGTAGCTACCGAACCTGTTGGATTATTCGGATACGTCAAATAAATAAGGCGTGTATTTGTCGTGTCTACCGCATTCCAATCGGGTAAGTAATGGCGTGCTCTAGACAGTTTCAATGGTTTAGGCTGTCCTTTTGCTAATAACACACCTGCAAGGTAATCCGTATACCCCGGATCTGGCAATAGCACTTCATCTCCTGGTTCAATGACACATGTAGGCAAGGCTACTAAACCGTTCTTCGTACCATAAAACAGACAAACTTCCTTTTCTGGATCTAAAATGACATTAAACTGACGTTCATAAAAATCAACAATAGCTTGTTTAAAGGTCGCTTTACCTTGAAACGCTAAATATTTCTGATTTTCCGGCTTCACAATAGCCTCTTGTAAAGCTTTAATAATCACATCTGGTGTATCAGCATCAGGTATTCCTACTGCTAAATTAATTAAGGGTAAAGGGCCGTGTTCAACCTTCTTCCCCATCGTTTTACCAAAATAACTATCTGGAATCTCACTGAGTATTGTTGTGTACGCCATCTTATCGTCCCCCTTATTATTATGGCTGATTGAAATTACGCTTCGTTCTTTTTAAACATCTAAGTAAAGATAACCGAATTGAAGCGCTCAATACTTGTAGCGACCTTCAATTCGGAATGCTCTTTATCTCTCGCCATCATCATTTCAAGCTTCATCGTGATGGCCCTATCAAATGTTTAGAAAATTGATAATGATTCTATCTTACAAAAGCTCTCACTGAACGTCAACGACTTATGAACGATGCTGACGTCTCGTTAATTTATTTCTAAGAGTGAATAAGATTTCATAAATAACAGGGACTACGACAAGTGTCAATATCGTTGATGACAATAGCCCACCGATTACCGTAGCAGCAAGTCCTTTCGAAATTAAAATTGAATTGTCTTGACCAAACAATAATGGAATCAGTGCACCAATCGTTGCGATTGCAGTCATCAAAATCGGACGAATCCGCGTGCCTCCCGCTTCAAGCAATGCTTCTTTCATCGACATACCTGATTTTTCATTATTAATCACTCTATCAATTAATACAATCGCATTTGTCACGACAATACCGATTAACATCAGTAAACCAATCATACTTGGTACCGAAAGCGTTTCTCCTGTTAAGATAAGTGCAAGAACAACACCAATCACGGTATATGGCAGTGCAAATAAAATTGTAAATGGTGCGAGACCGCCTTTAAATGTAAGGACAAGCACTAAATAAACAATAATAATAGCAGCAAGCATCGCAAACATGAGTTGTGAAAATGCGTCTTCGATGTCTTTATTTGTTCCTCCTACAGAAGTATGCACATCACTTGGAGTTTTAACTTGGTTGACTTGTTTGCTTACCTCTTGCGCAATAGAACCGACATCTTTTCCAGAAATCGTAGCCGATACGGTGCTAGTGTAATCACCGCCTTCTTTAACGAGTTTATTCGGCATTGAGGATGTTTTTAACGTTGCGATATCACTCAATTTCAATTTCTCACCTGTTGGAGATGGTAATGAGGTTTGTTCTAATTTTTCTTTTGTCCAATTCGTTTGTTTATCACGTTTAACAACAACATTGTACGTATGATTTTTCTCTTTCACTTTTGAAATGGTCATGTCAGGAATATTTTGATTGAGCATCATTGCGAGTTGTGCTGATGTGATACCTGTTTTACCTGCTTTATTTGGATCGACTTGAACTTCATATTGATCATATGTTTCTGTTAAATCTGATTTGACATTCGTTAAACCAGATACTTTGGCCATTTTCTTTTGAACCGCTTTGACAGTGCCTTCAATTTCTTCCGTAGAAGGACCTGTAACTTGGACTTCTAAAGTATTGGATTTGCCTCCTGTGCCCATATCAAGGTTTTTCCAGTCGCCCGGATGATGATAGGTCTTAATATGATTCAAGACACGGTCTGGCTCCTCTTTAAAATTAGGCGTATGTGTATCATATTTTACCATCATCGCCATACTATTCGTTGAACCTGTTGGATCGATAGGCGACGCGCCTCCAACTGAATATTGTACATGTTGAACATGTTTCTGCTTAGATAAATATTTTTCGACTTGTTCGGCATGATGTAAAACACCTTGCTCCGTTTCACCTGGTTTCGGTGAATATGTCAGCGCCATAAATTTATCTTCACCAGTAGATATGAAACTTGTTCCTACTTTCATCGTACCTAAGACAACGCTTCCCACTAGTAGTAGTGTGCTTAAAATAATAACAATCCATTTATGATCTAAGCTCCAGCTTAATACCTTTTTGTAGTAACGACTGATGACACCGAGCTCTGACTTCGGTTGACGTTTAATCCCATTTTTAAAGAATACAGACCCTAGTACTGGAACAATCGTAATAGAAACTAATAGTGACGCAAGTAAACTAAATGTGACAGCATAGGCAAACGGTCTAAACATTTGTCCAACAGAGCCCGTAACGAAAGCTAAAGGTGCAAAAACGACAATCGTTACAAGTGTTGAAGACATAATCGGAATAAAGACTTCTTTCGTTGCAGAAATAATTAAATGATCACCGGAAAGCGACTCCTCTTTTCTTGTAAGTCTCCGATAAATATTTTCAATAACAACAATGGAGTCATCAATGACACGACCGACAGCAACAGTTAAAGCACCTAGCGTCAAAATATTTAATGAGACGTCAGTCAGTTTTAATGCCACCATAGCAATGAGTATTGACAATGGAATCGAAACTACGGAGATAGCCGTCATTCTTACATTTCTAAGGAACAGTAAAATAACGATAATAGCCACAATTGCGCCGAGTAATGCTTTTTCAATCATAGTATTTAAAGCGTCTTTAATCGGTTTTGCGGTATCCATAATTTGTACGGATTTTAAATCTTTGTGTTGTTTAATAAAATCCTTCACCGTTTTATCGACTTCATTTGCGACAGCCACAGTGTTTGCATCTTGTGCTTTAATAATTTGTACATCGACAGCATCTTTACCATTCGTTCTTGAAATGGATTCTCTTTCATCTGCAAGTTTTATATCTGCAAGTTTTTTTAATGGCACAGATTGCGTTGCTTCCGCTGCATTTGCAGATTGTCCTGATGTAGGCTGTGCTGATGACGATGGTGTTGACTGCAATGCCTGACTCTCTTTTTTATCATCCCCTTGCTGTTGAGGACGACTTGATGATTGAGAAGCGATGGCTAAAGGAATCTCCATATTTTTCAGTGCATCGACTGAGGCATATTGACCATCAATGACAATCGATTTTTCTGTATCACCAAATTGAAACAATCCTAAAGGTGATTTTTTGGTCGCTCCTTCAATATAATCTGAAACTTGTTGGGCGTTAAGACCTGCCTTTTGTAACTTTTGTTCATCAAATTTAACAGTCACTTTTCGTTCCGTTTGTCCGTTGACAGTTGCACGTTGCACGCCATCAATTGTTTGAAGCTTTGGAATTAATTGCGATTCCACTTCTTTCGTGCTCACTTTAACATCATGATCATGCAAAATAGAGTATGCGACAACCGGAAAAGCGTTCACTGTACTTCTTCGGATTTCTGGTTCTTGCACACCATCTGGGAAATCGATTTTTTTCAAAGCTTTTTCGATATCTTGTTCTGCTTTATCGAGATTCGTTTTTTCATCAAAATTTACAGTTACCATTGAAGCATTGGAGAGTGATTCTGTTTTTACACTTGTCACACCTGCCATGCCTCGTATTTCTTCGTCAATAGGGTTACTGACTTCTTTCATCACCGTTTCTGGTGTTGCACCTGGCATTGTTGTAGTTAACGTCATTGTTGGTGGTTCAGTATCTGGTAAAAGTTCTAACTTCATTTTAAAACTCGCATAAGCCCCACCCAATACGATGAGTATCACCATTAACATGATTGCAAACTTATTTGACAATGAAAAATCTATCAATTTTTTGACCAAGTTTAACGCGCCCTTTCTCCCGCATTCATTCTTAAGTAGCGTTGATTCATCATTTTTTAAAATTTCATTTCACAATTGCCTTATGTAACGCAAAAATACTGCTCAAACATAAGCAATGATAACCGTATAGCGTCTTATCATTGTTAAAGTGAGCAGTGCCTTGCTTTAATTTAGTTTTCTTTATTTCGGAGTGCTTTAATACGACGAACCAGTTTGATTTTTAAATGTGTGAGTTGTGGTTTGAACTGCTCAACTGCTTTATAAACGATTGGGTTCAACACATAATCAAACTCCCCTATTTTTTCACTCAAGTGTGTGCCCCATGCTTTTTTAAATGCCCATAAGCCATAGTGACTTGAATCTTTATCGGGTTGATTGTCTGTACCACCAAAGTCATAAGTCGTTGCACCTTTTTCACGTGCATATTGCATCATTCTAAACTGCATATGATGATTTGGTAAAAAGTCACGATAATGATTAGAAGACGCCCCATATAAGTAATAAGATTTCTGACCGGCAAACATCAATAGCGCACCTGAAAGGTATATTCCATCTGGATGCGTACGTTCTAGCGATTCCATATCTTTAATCAATGCAAGATTCTTATCACGCTTTTGTTGTGCATCTTTTAATTTATTACGTACTTTTTTATTGGCTTGATCTTTTTCTGACAGCCCCTGAATCTCTTGTTCTAATTTTTCTTGCTCCTCACGCAAATCTTTTAATACAGGCTTAGGCTCAAGTTTAACTAAGAAAAGTTCTGCGTCACCATCAGGATGTAACGCATCATAAATCGTTTCAAAATATGAAACATCACGCGTTAAGAAGCCATCTCTTTCGCCCGTTTCTTTCATTAAATTGGCAAATATTTTTAAATCTTCGCGTCCTTTGCGTTCTACTTTCGTTCCGCGTTTAAGTGCAAGTCTTACTTTTGAACGATTACGGTTCTCAAAGCTTTGGATAAGTGCATCATCACTTTTATCAATAGGTGTCACCATCGTCATACGCGGTTGAATATAGTCTTTTGCGAGGCCTTCTTTAAATCCTTTATGCTTAAATCCTAAATCTAATAAATCTTGCACTACTGTCATCCCTTGCTCGACTTCAACGTCGGGATCGATTTTAATTGTATATGCTTTTTCATCTTTCGCGACTTTGATGGCCTCGACCAGTAAAGTTTTGACCGCCCGTTGATCTGAATAATCAACGACAAAGCCTCGTGAAGCGTAGCATAGCGTGTAGGGAAGTTTCGGTATTTTTTTAAATAGCAATTGGGCAACCCCTTTAATTTCGCCATTTTCTCCGACTGCAATTCGCTTCGCATACCAGCCTGTCAGTTTTTTAGTTTCTCCCCATTTTGTCAATTGTAATAAATCGCCATTCGGATGACTTTTAACAAAGGCGTCATGTGCTTGATCAGTAATATTCATTAATTTCATTTTGACGTTAATACTCCTTTAAATTATGGTCTTTATTTATTTTTTAGTATAATCAATCATACGTATCATTGAATAATCAATGAGATAGACATTTTAATTTTAAAATGAGGAAGCCAACTTGTCATCCAAACGGAGCCGATTCAAGTTCAAAATTGTCATGACACACTTTCTCTCATTTAAAAGGAATTGCAAGTAACAAGCAATCACCTAATACAATCACTGGAGGTACTTAAATGCGCAATACCATACTTATTTTTTTATCTATTATAAACTTAATTATTATAGAAATTACACTTAGTTTTAATACTGGAATAGATTACTTAAGTTTGCGCGTTATTTTTGTTGCTTTTACATTAGTTACAAGTGTCTATATGATTTTACTTTATCGAACAACGAAACAACTTATCATTGCACTAATAGCCGTTTTCATCTCACTTATTCATATATTGCTTATCATACGTATCGTGTTTCAGGCGATTTATTCTTGAGGTGGTACGAATTGATAATTTGCACCCCGTGTCCGAATTAAGACTGGAGAATCAATGGTTTGATCGACAAACTGTACCGTATCGATTGCATCATCTTTACCCTCTACAATTTTAAATTTCACCTTTTTTGCAGGGCTATGTAATATCGTATAGCGATCAGCAGTTTCTACCGTGTCCATATCAAACCATTGCTTCCAGTTTTCTACCATTGTTTGACGATGATGAGACTGGAACGTCACCATGTCGATTTTAAAGTTTGTTTGAAAGTTTTCTTCCAATTCCGCTTCACGTTCTTCATCTGTTTTTTGCCACTGGATAAAAAACGGCATCATCATATCAAAATGATGGTTGTTGACGTATAAAAGTTGCCATTGAACGGTATGTCCCTTTTTATTTTCACGTGTCATTGTGATAGGACCCACTGTTTCCAGTCCACGTGCTTCGAACGCTTTCTTAAGTTTGACAATATCATGCGTTCTAAAGCAGAGCTTTTTAAAACCTTGCTTATAATCACTTTCCACAATGGTCTTGGCAAATGAATATTTACCATTTTGCGTTTTTGATTGTTGTTTCATTTTCCCTTGATTATAAATGTCTAACAACTCAATATAGGATAAATCAATCTGAACTAAGCGATTGAATGTCCCTAGCGATTCATGTTGGCCGCCATTTTGAATTTCTAAATATTTCCCAGGAAATTCAAAACGATTTAAGCCATGTATATAATGAATGATATGATCTAATTCTATATCTAACATTTACTTACCTCCCACTTCGTAAGCCTTGGCTTCATTTTAACAAATATCATTCATGAAATCTCGATATACACTTAATTTAGCGCGATACGTTTGATACCTTTTATATTGTGTCACCCCATTCATCACGCATCTATTTAAAATCTTTTAAATGATGCTTGAACCCTCTATATTAAATCAAATAGATATGATTCAGATATTTAAAGCTATCATAAACGCTCTGCTTTTTGTCTATTTAGATGACGTGATATAATCAAGCTATTACACAACAGAAAGGGAGTCATTATGAAACCTTCAGTATTGTTTGATGATTTGATGAAACTTCATCGCCCATATATTAAATATGTCCAACCTTTATTGGACGAATATGATTTACACTCTGCACAATGGCTTGTATTAAAAGATATCGCTGCGCATCCCAACACAACACTTGTCCAAATTTCAAAGCGTCGTTCGATTGAAAAACCGACGACACGAAAAATATTGAAAGTACTCAATGAAAAGAACTGGTTGACTATCCATACTGGCGAAGACAAAAGAGAAAAATTGTTAAATCTCTCTTCATCGGGTCGACAATTACACGATACTCTAGCACAGCGCATAACTGAGCTGCAAATGTCACTTTTAAACGAACTTCATTTATCAGATCAAGAAGTTTTAGCAGCAACCAAACTGATTGATGAAATTTACCATACACTCCTTAAACATTTAGAACACAATGAAGAAAATAAAAAATGATTACTTGAAGGCATACGAGTTACAAAAATAACCTATATAGGCGATAGCTCTTCCCAAATATAGCAATTTAACGCTTTTAGCATCATCAACTTATTTGTAGTGAGAAATTGCCCCCACTTCAACTCTATATTTTACTCAATTTTTACATTCTTTATATTCCTCTTTTGATATACTAAATATGAAATATATATTTTAGGAGGCAATCTATTGAAAAAGAAGTTAATTGGTAAAACTGTTGTTTTAAGCTTACTGCTGGCACCCCCTGTTTTTCACGCGCAAAATTCATTCGCAAATGCACAAGGACAAGCACAATCCACACACTCTATTCAAATTCATGATATTCAAGGTGCAGGACACTTCTCCCCTTTGAAGGGTCAACATGTTCACAATGTTGAAGGCATCGTTACATATCAATATCAAGTAAAAGGGAATCATTATTTCCATTTACAAACACCAGACAAATATAAAGACAAAGACCCTAATACGTCAGAGGGGATTATAGTTTATGCAGGCCACGCTGCACCATCCGTCAAAGTCGGTGATCTAGTGCAAGTTTCAGGTATGGTTGATGAGTATGCGATCGAAGGTTATGATACGAAGCAACAAACGGATCTGCCTCTTACAGAAATTGATGCACGTACTTCTAAAAATGGAAATATCATGACATTAAAACATAATCAACCTTTACCAGAACCGATTAAAATTAAAAAAATACCTAAAACTATCGCGTCTGATCAACATTTCTCAGTATATAATCCTAAAAAATACGCCATAGATTATTGGGAATCGTTAGAAGGTATGCGTGTGCAAATAGGAAATGTTCGAAGTGTAGGCCCTCAATCTCACGGAGAAGTGTTTACTGTTTTAAATCGTAATCGCCAAGAAACTAAAAATGGTGGCGTATTATTAAAAGAAGACAATCAAAATGGGCAACGTATCGCTTTCAAAATGAATGATAGCGAAAATCGCGCTCATCAATTTAATGTTAATACTGGAGATCACTTCAATGGACCTCTCATCGGTTATGTTAACTACAGTTTCCAAAACTATAAAATCAATATTGACTCAAAAGACATGGAAGCCGCATACCGAAAAGGTAAAGCACAACAACAAGGTACTTATCTTAAACCTTCTGAAAATAAATTGACTGTTGCATCATACAATCTTGAAAACTTTTCAAATGATGTGAAAACGTCAAGTCAAGATAAGGCACAAAAATTAGCTAAAGGCATTGTTACTGATATGAAAAAACCTGATATTATCGGTGTTACTGAAGTGCAAGATAACGATGGTCCTGGCAAAGGTGGTCCCGAAGCCCAAGCTTCATATGAACGTCTCATTAAAGCAATAGAAGCGGCTGGTGGTCTAACTTATCGCTATGTGAACATTGATCCTAAAATGAATGCAGACGGGGGTCAACCGGATGCCAATATTCGCGTCGGCTTCCTATACAATCCAGATCGTGTTAAATTTGATAATCAAATTAAACCGGGTGATGCAGATACAGCCGTCGCATATCGAAACAATCAATTAACACATAACCCTGGACGTATTTCACCACAGGATCCAGCCTTCAAAGAAGTGCGAAAATCTTTAGCTGCACAATTTGAATTCAAAGGTCAACAAGTTATTGCTATCGCGAACCATTGGAAATCTAAACGCGGTGATGACGGCTTATTCGGACGTCAACAACCTGTCAACGTTCGCACTGAACCTCAACGTGTTGAAATTGCGAAACGTGTAGGTGCATTCGTCTCACAAGTTCAACAACAAAATCCTCAAGCGCATGTGATTTCGGTTGGAGATTATAACGATTTTCAATGGACACCTTCATTGAAAACATTTGAAAGTTATGGCCTTAAAAATATGGTCAACACAGTGCCTAAGAAAACAAGATATTCTTACGTTTACCAAGGGAATACACAAACATTAGACCATGTTTTAGTGTCTAAACATTTGGCACCACAAACACGTCTTGATATGATTCATGTTAATAGTGATTTCACTGAAATGGCTGGCCGTGCGAGTGATCATGATCCATTACTTGCGCAAATCGACTTTTCAAAATATATAAAGAAACAACATAAAAAATAATGGTTCTTCATTTTTTATGGTGGGATGACATAAGTCATCCTGCTTTTTTGTACAAAAATAGCGCAAATGCCTCTATCATTTTAAGTGACTAAACCAAAAATAAAGGAGACATATTGCGCCTATGTGTAATGATATATTAAAGTTACTAAAAATTAAAGATAATAATATTAAAATCACTAAAGTTGAAGAAGATGTAGTTATTAGAGGTAAGAAATCTAACGTCATCTTTGGTACCCTTTCATACAAGCCTATGACTTGTCCTCACTGTTATCATACGAATCCAAACCGAATACACAAACACGGAAAACGTTTATCGCGAATTACTTTTTTAAGATTCCAAGAGATAGCAGTGTATTTAAATCTGTTAAAACAACGTTTTAAATGTAGGGTTTGTGGTCGGACTTTTACTTCTAAAACAAATGTTGTTGAGGATAACTGTTTTATCTCAAACCATGTTCAGAAAGCCATTATAGATAAAGCAACACAAGTTCGCTCAGAAACTGATATCGCAAGTGATTGTAACGTTTCTGCATCTTCTGTAAAACGTGTGATTCATAAAGTAAGCAATGCCACTTTTCAATAGTGAAATTGCTTAAATAGATTGCGTACCGAGTCGAGACTCCCGAGGCATAGAGCCGAAACCGAAAATCCATTTTGGCTTCTTATGAGCTACAATAAAAGCCAAAATTAGTTGAGGTAAGGCGCCTGGGAAAGCGAGACTCGAAGAAGCAATCGGAAGTTTGCGACTTAATTATTATAGACACATAACCACCATATAAAGTGTACAGTCAAAATAATGCTACAACTCTAAAAACCCTTCACAGTCACATGAAAAATGCGACTGTGAAGGGTTTTATTTGATTATGAGGTAATCTTGACATCTTACTCTATTAGCGCTGTCGATTAGCCTCCGATATAGTTCATATTTATTTTATTTTTACGGCGACGCGCCACGGTTTGTGCTGTTCGTTCATCAGAATAACGGTCATCACGGACACGCCATAACTGTTTAAGTTGTGCTATGATTTCTTCATCTGTCATCTGGCTTCTTAAAAGTTGTCGTACATCGAATCCATTGACACTGCTAAATAAACAGCCATAAAATTTACCATCGGATGAGAGTCGTGCGCGCGTACACGTTGAACAAAATGAGTCAGAAACGCTTGTAATTAAGCCGAATTTGGACTGAGCCCCTACGTATCGATAATACTTTGCTACTTCTCCAAAGTATTTAGGCGGCACTGCTTCAACCTCAAATTCTTTATGAATCATTTCTAACATTTCATCTTTAGTCACAACTTTACTAAAATCCCATCCATTGTCGTTACCTACATCCATAAATTCAATGAAACGTATTGTAACATCTTTATCTTTAAAATAATGGAGCATTGGAATAATTTGATCATCATTGATGCCTTTTTGGATAACGACATTGACTTTAACTTGTAAACCAATAGCGACTGCATAATCAATTTGTTCAAGTATTGTTGAAGCTTTAATACCACGATTGTTAATCGACTGAAAAACCGGATCTTCAATAGCATCTAAACTGACATTGATTCTTCTTAATCCTGCATCATACAACTTTTGTCCGTGCTTTTTGAGCAACAAGCCATTCGTTGTCACACCGATATCTTCTATGCCTTCTATCGCATTAATTTGAGCGATTAATCGATGCAAATCACGGCGCAGTAAAGGTTCCCCACCGGTAATCCTTACCTTTTTCACACCTAATTGTGCATAAAGTCGTGTAATTCTCGTAATCTCTTCAAAACTCAATAATTGATCTTTAGGTAAAAAGACATAATCATCCCCGAAAATTTCTTTTGGCATACAGTAATCGCATCGAAAATTACATCGATCTGTGACGGAAATGCGCAAATCACGAATGGGTCTTCCCAACTTATCTAATATTTGTTCAGCCATTTTGCGCCCCCCTTTTTTTCCATTACTCTATCATTTCTGCTTCTAATGTTGCCAAATCATCTTGGTAGTTAATATTTTTAAACCAATAACTTGGACCGTTAATTGAATCTGCATCCAACCAATCGGTAGAAACTTGTTCATAAACATGTTTCATACTTAAATCACCCGATTGAAGCACTTGTTCAATAATTGGAAATACACGTTTATGATAAAAGGCAATCGTAGGTATCGGTTTCCCTTCACTTGCAAACCCGGCAATATCTAATTGCTCTTCTATAAGATTAGAGACCATAAATTGATAAAGCTGGCTAATCGCTTTTTTAGTGACCATAGGGGTGTCCACCGAAATAACGAAGTATACATCTTCCATTTCATCTTGGACCATCGCACTATAAATACCTGCAAGAGGTCCCTTACCGCGATGGTTCGCATCATCAATGACCACTTGTGCTTTTTGCGCTTCGAATTGCATAGCCAAATGTTCATTCGTACTAATAATAATATCGCTAAACATATTTGTTTCTTGTAGCGTATCGATTAACTTATGATAAAAAGGTGTGCCTTGAATTTCTGCAAATGCTTTGGGTGAACCAAACCTTTCAGAGTGACCACCTGCTAAGATGATAGCTTTCATGATTTGTTTTTAACCTCCACTGACTGGCGGGATGAGCGCAACCACATCGTTTGGTTGTATCACATCATCCGCTTGAGCAAAATCTTCGTTGATTGCCACTTGGAATTTTTTTCCTTGAATGGCAGGATAATTTTGATATAAATGTTGTTTCAAAGCTGTGACCGCAATCGGATGATCAAAGTGGAATGTTTCTTCAGATTGACCTAATAATTCTTTGATTTCGGCAAAGTACAATACTTTCACGACTGCTGTCCTCCCTTTTGAATGGCATCTTCATGGTACCCTTTTTGATGTCCTTGCCATTCGGCACCATCTTCCCATATTTCTTTTTTCCATATCGGAACCATTTCTTTAATACGTTCTATCGCGTACTCATTTGCTTGGTATGCGTCTTTTCGATGTGGCGATGACACACTAATACAAACCGCAATGTCCGAGATTTCTAACGCACCAATACGGTGACCAATCGCAGTGATTGTGCCTGGCCAACGCTCAGCAATCTCATCACCAATTTGCTTCAATTTATTTTCAGCCATCGGAACATAAGCTTCGTATTCAAGATATTGTGTCCGTATGCCTTTGGTCCACTCACGTACATGCCCTGTAAAGACAACAATCGCCCCTTGCTTTTCATTCAAAGTATACATGCGATATTGTTCAGGATTGAGTGGTTCCGTTGTAACTTCAAACTGTTTCAATCTCTTCATCCTTTATTATTTTGCACCCACGTATCAAGCCATCTTTCAAATTGATCAAATTCATCGACAACTTTATCTCTATGCAGTGCATATTTTACATTTTTCAATCTATTTAACTGTTTGAACTCCGCTTGATTACGATATAAAATCACTTTATCATAATCAGCATTTTTATAACCTTCAACTAGAATAATACTGTCATCAATGGTAACACATTCACGGATCAAAGTCTGTAAACTCATTTCATCATAACGTTGTATCGATTCTATATATCGATGCCCTTGTACAATACTTTGATCTGCACCCGCATTAAAATGACGCATATGATCTACATGCTCATGTGGCAATGTAATCTCTTCATGCGCATGGCCATGATGCTTAATCGTAACAACAGGATAGCCTAATCTTTTAAAATGTTCTACGATTCGAGACACAACAGTTGTTTTACCAACATCTTTATAGCCGACTACTTGTAAAATCATAAAAACAGTTCCTGTTGGTAGGCTTCAGATGATGTGAGCACGACACTTACTTGATGCCCTTTCTGGAACCCTCTTGTCCCGCCAGGCAATACCATCATGGCATTACTGTGTGCAATAGAGACAACAGCACCAGATTTGTTAAATCCTGATGGTGTAACGGTGGCTTCACGCCCTGTCAACACAGCGTTGGCACGTACAAATCTTGTAAATGGATTGGCCTTTTTAAAGTCTTCCATTAATGTGGCACGGATGACTGCTGGATAATAGCGTTGTGCATGCATCATATGATAAATGGCTGGTTTAACGAAAAGCTCAAATCCTGAGTAACATGCAGATGGATTCCCTGATAAGCCGAATAAATATTTTTCATTTGCAACAGCAACAGTTGTTACACTCCCAGGTCTCATTGCAACCTTATTAAACAGGACCTCTGCGTTTAAAGAACGATAAATGTCAGGTAAATAATCATAATCACCGACTGAGACACCCCCAGTAGTAATTACGATGTCATGTTTCTGATGCACTTCTTTAACAACAGCTAAACTGCTGTCAAAATCGTCTTCTTGAATCCGATATAACGTGCCTTCAATTCCCTCTTTGCGTAACAGCGCATGAATCATAGGTCCATTAGAATTTCTAATCTTTCCAGGCTCTAACGGTGCATCAATATCAAGTAGCTCACTGCCAGTGGCGATGATAGCAACACTTGGCTTTTGAAAGACAGGAACGTCGACATAACCGAATGTGGCTAATACGGCTTCCACACCGGCATTAATACGTTGCCCTTTAGTTAGTACAACATCCCCTTCACGCGTCTCTTCACCCATCAATGAGATATTCTCATTTTTATTGAAAGGTTTACGAATAGTAAAACCTGATTCGGTTTCAACAGTTTGTTCTAGCATAACGACTGCATCGGCACCTTGAGGAATTTCTGCGCCGGTCATAATACGAACAGCTTCACCTTGTTGTAATTTTTGAGTTGAGACTGCACCTGCACCGATATGATCAACCACTTTAAATGCAATGCGATGGTCATGACTCGCTCCTTGCGTATCTTCACTGCGCAATGCAAATCCATCATAGGGCGATTTATCAAAGCGTGGAATTGCATAAGTGGCAACAATATCTTCTGCTAAAATAAAGCCTTCACTTTCATATATGTTGACCTTTGTGGCAGACATCAAAATATTTTGTTTCACAACACGTTCAATAGCCTCCATCACTGGAATGGGGTGTCTCTTTTCTACTGGCATTCCGCATACACTCCTAACAAATTAAAAGATTCATGCTATACTAACCTTGCATCATTAAGGAGGAATAGCATGTCTGAATTTACACATCTAAACGAACAAGGTAACGCCAAAATGGTCGATGTTTCTGATAAAAATACGACCCAACGTACTGCCATTGCCCACGCAAGCATCCAAGTAAATGCGACAATTTATGAACAAATCATTCATAATTCTAATAAAAAAGGGAATGTCTTGAATACTGCACAAATTGCGGGAATAATGGCAGCTAAAAACACGTCAAACATTATTCCTATGTGTCATCCACTCGCACTGACTGGTATTGATATTGTTTTTGACTGGGAAATGAGGGATGATGCGTACCGACTTCATATCGATGCTACTGTTTCAACAACTGGAAAAACAGGTGTTGAAATGGAAGCACTGACTGCCGCTTCTGTCACAGCACTTACGATTTACGACATGTGTAAAGCTGTCGACAAAGGAATGATTATCGGCGAAACTTACTTAATCAAAAAAACAGGCGGAAAATCAGATTTTAGTCGTCACTAGCTCTATTTCCAAATGTAGATAATGGTCTTATTCAATCAAGTGGGTCACTCAAGTCATCCCCATTTCTTAATTTATGCGTTGCCCGCTTGATTGAATTACAATATGTGCACTGCAAATCACAAAACTGTCTGAAAACCACATTTTCTCTTCAAAACATTCTTCTTTTTACTCTGCAAAAATGCTAACGATTCATTTCATGAACGAGATGATTGATTTCAGGTAAGATCAATCGATTCATCCCCAACTTAACGGCGCCTGTCGAACCCGGCAAACTAAAAATTAATGTTTGACCTGCCGAACCACCTACAGCTCTTGATAATAAAGCCCGTGTTCCGACGTCTTCTACAAAGCTTAAATAACGAAATAGTTCTCCAAAGCCTTCGATTTCTTTCGACAATAACGGTCGTACCGCTTCAATAGTCACATCCCTAGGTGCAATCCCTGTCCCACCTGTCGTTATAATGACATCGAGCGACTCTGTTAACCATTGCTTAAGTTGTGATTCAATCGCAGAGCGGTCATCTTTAACAATTTGATAGTGTTCGGGCTGAACCACACAATTCGTTGTTTGTAACAACGTTTGGACGAGTTGCCCCCCTTTATCTGTATCAACAGTTCTTGTATCAGAAACTGTAAGTACAGCACAACGTATATCACGGTCGAGCTTTACATTTGTATGCATCGAATAACCTCCTTTTATGACTAACCAAACAATTTATGTACTAAAACTTGCGCTTGATGTAAATCTTTTAACCCATGGATGAGTAAGCGACCATCTTGAAATGCCACAATACGATAAGCTTCAAAGTGGAAGCGAATTAAATATCCATTCGATTGATAAGAGATTTGACGTTCTTGTAAAAATGTAATGAGTGCGTCATGTGTCAACGAAGGATGTTGATATTGTACAGTATCCCTTCCGCACAATGCAGCAAAGTGTGTCTCTTGTGCATTCATATAAGGATAAGTCGGTGTTGTCCCACATGTTGGACAATCTGAACGATATAGGCGTTGCATGCCAAATCGATAATGTGTCCCTTCCCAAATGTCACCATATGTGAGTTTTGCTTCTATTGGCGTTTCAGTTAAAATTTTCAAAGCATCAGCTAATTGAAGACTTGTTGTCATTGTTACAGCAGGCTGAATCACCCCTACTGTGTCACATGTCAAATTCATCGATGGGATTTGTGGCACGAGACATTGAAAGCAAGGTGTTTCACCCGGAATAAATGGCGCTTCCACATAAGTACTTTGTACCACACCCCCATAAATCCATGGTGTGTGATATAAATAAGCGGCATCGTTAATCAGCAGACGTGTTTCAAAGTTATCTGTTGCATCCATAATTAAGTCTACTTCTGGTACAATTCGTTCTAAAAAAGCACTGTCAACATGTTCGATAAACGTTTCGATTTCTACATCCCGTCGTATCGCATGTAGCATTTGTTGGGCTGCAATCACTTTAGGTACACTTTCATCAGCATCTTGTTCTGTAAAGAGTGTTTGTCTTTGCAAATTAGAATGCTCAATATAATCTCGGTCGACAATCATTAATTTTCGGATACCTGCACGCACTAACCCTTCAGCAAGGTGTGTCCCAAGCGCACCCATCCCTACAATCAACACTGCCTTTTGACTGATTTTTTGTTGGCCACTTTCACCGATGCCTTTATATCGTATTTGTCTAGAATAGCGATCCTTTGCCATATTAAAACGCCTTTCCATTGATTCTTTTTATTAATTATACGGCCTCTATTTTATCTACTCAATTGATTAAAACTTAATTCTAATTTTTTCACAATTAGGTAAAACCGTATTAATCTCTCAGTAGATTCCCTACATTTTAATGACACGACTGAAGTTCAATGATGATTTCACTCCTCGCGCATCATACTATTAAGGTAAATCGGCACTTGAACGCGCACAGAAGTCTTTATTGAATCACGATAGTTTCATCCGCTAATGCATTGGCTTCCCATTTTGAGTGCGTGACAAAAATAATAGGAATTTGCCATTGTTGATATATTTCTTTGATTAAATCAATCCCTTGCTGTTTTGCCTCATCATCTAAACTTGAAAAGGGTTCATCTAGCAGCAGTAAATCAGGTTTCATACTTAATGCCCGCGCTAATGCAATCCGCTGTTTTTCTCCACCAGAACAACGCTCTGGATATGAAGCTAATAAGTGCTTTATGTTTAATTGGTCAATTAAACGTTCAATGTGCGCATTATTTTGTGCCATAAAGGTAATATTTTTAAATACTGTCATGTGTGGAAATAACTGATAATCTTGAAACAGATAGCCTATACGTCTTTGTTGAATGGGGATATGTACGCCTTGTGATGTATCAGTCAATGTCCGATGATGCATACGAATATACCCTTTATCAGGTATACGAATGCCCGCAATCATATTTAGTAACGTCGTTTTACCAATCCCAGAAAAACCTTGTATCGCATAAATACGTGGCCGATCACTTCGAATATGAATATGAATCATACGTTGGTTAATCGCTGTTTGAATATTTATCTCAATCAATTAATCCACCTCCCGATAACGATCACGGTTCAACATGTTCATTGTACCGATGACCGATATGGCAAAAGCGACGAGCACGAGTACCCATAGCCAAGCTTGGTTCTCTCGTCCTTGTTGAACGAGAAAGTAAATCTCTAAAGGCAATGTATTCGTTTTACCCGGAATATAGCCTGCCACCATCAATGTTGCGCCAAATTCACCAATGGCACGCGCAAAAGCTAACATCGTTCCAGTGATTAACGCCCGCTTAGATAATGGCAAAATAATTTTAAAAAAGATTTTCAGCTCAGATGCCCCCATCGTACGTGCGGTATTTAACATTTTAGGATTGATATTTCTAAATCCTTGCACGACATGTTGATACATTAATGGAAAACTCACAATGACTGAAGCAACCGTTGCCCCTATCCATGTAAAGACCACTTTAACACCGAGTACATCCGTCAAAAAATGACCAAAACCTCCGTTCACTGAAAAGAGCATCAGTAACAAAAACCCGAGAACTGTCGGTGGTAAAACGATAGGAAGTAATACAATGCTTTCAATCATATGCGTCCACTTTTGTTTCCGATGATACATCGATTTTGCGAGTAAAATACTCAAAATAAAAACGATGATGGTACTTACCACTGCTACACGTATTGAAATCCAAAGCGGCGTTAAATCGTGCATATCGACTCACCTAATTCTTAAAATGATAATCTTTCATAATTTGTTGTGCTTTGTGACTCTTCATAAAGTTATACCAAGCTTTTGCTTCTTTTGTATCTGTAACTCTACCCATACGATAAACAATAGGCTTTTTAAGTGGCGCTTCAGCTACTTTTTCGACACCTTTATGTTGTTGTTTTCCGACGTATAAATCTGTGTTATAAACAAATCCTAATTGTGCGTTCCCTTTATCCACGTAATTTAATACTTCACGCACATCTTTTGCATAAACGACTTTTGGTTCTACTTTTGACCATAATTTTTGGCTTTCGAGATACGTTTTCGCATATTTTCCAGCTGGTACAGATTCAACTTCACCCATTGCAAGGTGATCTTCATCGCCTAATTGATTTACACTTTTGATAGGACTTCCTTTTTTGTGAATTAATACGAGTGTATTGCGTGCATAATCATACGTCTCTTTCACTTTTCCTTTTTGTTTTAGTAAATCTACATCTTTCGTATTTGCCGACATCAATACATCTACGGGTGCCCCTTTATCAATTTGTTGACGTAAAGCGCCGGAGCCTCCGTAATTGAAGTTTACCTTAACATTAGGATGGTCTTTATGAAAGGCTTCCTCCAAATCTTTTGTCACATCTGTCAAACTTGCAGCCGCTGACACAGTCAACGTTTTCGACTGTTCTTCTTTTGAATTGGATGAGGATTGTCCGCAGGCTGTCATTAACAATAAACAACTTAACACTAGTAATCCGAATAACTTTTTCACCTAAACCGCTCCTTTTTATCAATGCTATCTCAAATAAAAACGTTCGAAATCAGTATATCAAATTTCGAACGTTTTGATGTGTCATGTTTCATTTAATGTGGTGATAAAGCGATTAAAAGCAGCTTGACCTGTTGTGTTTCTTTTAAAAACCCCTGCATCATGTAGCACTCTTTCAAATTTATAACCCACTTCTTTTCGGACAATTTCATAAGCATCTAGTTTATTAAAGTCATATTGACGTTTCATCTCATGTGCCCACTTTTCGTGTACACCTAATGAAACATTTTTGTCGCCTTCTAAATAGGCAATCACATTTTGGAGCTCGTCTTTTAACCGTCCGGGTAAAATGGCAGTGCCCATAACTTCGATTAAACCTATATTTTCTTTTTTGATATGTTGGACATCTTGATGTGGATGAAATAGACCATCTGGATGAGCTTCAGTCCGTTGGTTATCACGTAAGACTAAGTCCATTTCGTAACAATGATTTCGATACCTTGCGATCGGTGTTATTGTATGGTGTCGCTCTCCTGAACTACTTCTAGCTTTAATTTGCACTGTAGGGTCACTATAATCTTCCCATTTTTGTCTAATCCATTCACTTGCTGCAATCAGTTGTTCCGTATCTTTCGAAATGAGACGAATCACACTCATTGGCCATTGAACGATACCTGCCGTAACTTCAGGATAGGACTTTAAAGTAAAGTCACGTTCTAACTGAGCGAGCGCCATTGGAAATTCATGGCGTCCTGCTTGATAATGGTTATGGGATAATATGGAACCCCCTACGACCGGAATATCTGCATTAGAGCCGATTGTGTAATGTGGAAACTGTCTTACAAAATCAAGCAAATTTTCAAACGTCCGTTGATTAATCTTCATCGGCGTATGTTCTTCAGATAGTAAAATGCTATGCTCATTAAAATAAACATAAGGTGAATATTGAAACCCCCATGTTTCCCCATTAATGTTCATCCGGACAATTCTGTGATTTGAACGTGCGGCTTGGGTCATACTGCCATAGAACCCTTCGTTCTCCATACAAATTGCGCATTGCGGATATTTTGAAGCAGGCGCGAGCTTTTCTCGCTCAATCTGACGTGCATCTTTTTCAGGTTTCGATAAATTAATTGTAATCTCGAAGTTACCATATTCTGTCGATACATCATACATAATGTTTTTGGCAACTGCCTCTTGCTTAATGTAATGATTGAGATGACTTAATTCATAAAAGTAATCTGTAGCCGCTTGGGGTGATTGTTGGTATTTTAGGTAAAACATTCGATTCACAGTAGAGGGTTTTGGCGTGAGCAAATCCATTAAACTCGCTTCCAACTGTTCGCGTTCAGCCAAAATATCATCGTATACACCGCGTTGAATCGCATCTTCAATAAGAACATTTACCATTTCTATCGGCGACTGGGGTTGTACATCAAATTGATTATCCAGTAACGCAACATCATTTGCTTTCAAGCGCGCTAAAATTTGGTTCACAACATAAATTCGGTCTTCTATTTCAAAATCACCTTGTTCAATAACAGCATCTGCAAATTGATAGACATGTGATGCATTTGCCATAATGCGCCTCCTCTATACGTTCTCATAGCCATTCGGATGACTTTGATGCCACTGCCATGCCGTTGCGATAATTTCATGAATGTCGTCATGCTGGGGTGTCCAACCTAATCGTTGCGTTGCTTTCTCACTAGAAGCAACCAGTTTGCTTGGATCGCCTGCACGTCGTGGTGCAACAACTGCTGGAATTTCACAACCCGTCACTTCACGAGCAGCATTTAAAATTTCTTTAACGGAGTAACCGTGGTTTGTTCCCAAGTTAAACGCACCACTCTCTCCACCTTCTTTTAAATAATTGAAAGCAAGTATGTGCGCAGTGATCAAATCCGTCACATGTAAATAGTCTCTAATCGGTGTTCCATCTGGTGTATCATAATCATCGCCAAACACGTTTAATTTATCTCGTTGACCTAAAGCCACTTGAAGCACGACAGGGATTAAATGCGTTTCCGGATGATGATTTTCACCAATGGAACCATCCGCTTTTGCACCTACTACATTAAAGTAACGTAAAGCAGCATAACGGATACCGTATGCCTCGTGACACCATCGCATCATTTTCTCCATCATTAACTTACTTTCACCGTAAGGACTCGTAGGCGCTTTTTTAGCAGTCTCTTCGATTGGAATCACTTCTGGTTCACCGTATACTGCTGCTGTCGAACTAAAGATAATATATTGTACATCATGTGCACGCATCACTTCGAGTAACACTTGTAAGCCGTACACGTTGTTATTAAAGTATTCGAGCGGCATGGTTACAGATTCTCCAACTAACGAAAAGGCACAAAAGTGAAAAACACCCTCTATTTGTTCTTGCTCAAATACTTGATTGAGAAAACTTGCGTCACGTATGTCTCCTTCATAAAATTTTGCTGCTTCATGTACAGCTTGGCGATGCCCCTTCACTAAATTATCAACAACGACAACTTCATGGCCCGCTTCCACTAACTGATCAACACAGTGACTTCCTATATAACCGGCGCCTCCTAAGACAAGTAATGACATGTTTGATCCACTCCTTTAAACTTCTTCTAAAGTACGTACGCCATTGGCAATATCAACATGATAAAACGAAGGTGCATAACCGACCGTGCGTGTATATTCTTCTGTCACAATACGCTCTAAATCTTTAATCTTATCTTGGTGCACAAGGGCAATGGCACAACCTGCAAAGCCAGCCCCCGTCATTCGCGCACCTAACACACCCTCTACTTTTTGTGCGGATTCTGCTAAAGTGTCTAGTTCAATCCCTGTCACTTCGTAATCATCTTTCAATGAAGCATGAGAAGCATTTAATAACTGGCCAAACGTATCAAAGTCATGTGCCTTTAGTGCTTCATAGGCTTGCTTCGTACGTGCATTTTCAGAAATAGCATGTTTGGCGCGACGACGTAATTTTTCATCATTAATGACATGTGCATAAGCTTCAAATTGCGCCATCGTTATTTCTCCAAGCGACTGCACATCAAGATGTTGTTGCAATTGTGCTAGCGCTTGTTCACATTCAGCGCGACGCTCATTATATTTAGACTCTGCCAATTCACGACGCTTATTCGTATTCATAATTGAAATTTTATACGTGCCAAATTCCGTAGGGACATAATGATATTCCAAAGTGTTTGTATCTAACAATATTGCATGATCCTTTTTACCAAACCCAATAATAAATTGGTCCATAATTCCAGAATTCACACCAATAAAGTCATTTTCAACACGCTGCCCCATTTTAACAAGCTCTAATCGATTCATGTTAATGTGAAATAAAGTCGTAATTAAATGGCCAGTAAGCAACTCGATTGAAGCAGATGAAGATAAACTGGCGCCATTCGGAATGTTACCTTCATAAATGATATTGAAGCCTGTTTCAATCTGAGGATATCGTTCAACAAGAAAGCGAATAATACCTTTAGGATAATTGCCCCATTGATCTGAACTCTCATAATACAAATGGTCTAAATCAAACGAAATCACACCGACTTCTTCAAAATTTGTAGAGTATAGTTGAATCAGTCTGTCGGATCTCTTAGAAATCGCACCATACGTGCCTAATTCAATTGCAGCTGGGAAAACAAATCCTCCATTATAATCCGTATGCTCACCAATTAAATTAATCCGTCCAGGTGCAAAAGCTGTCAATGTGGGTGCTTCATGGAAAATGTCAGTAAATTTTTGCGTTAGATTTTGCATAGGTCACACCTCAAAGTTAAATTTATAGTAAACATCAATTACATTTTACTGTTTAGTGAAAGGGCTGTCAATAGAGGCTAGCGCTTAGGAAAACTACTTCGGTATTGCAATGCTGTATTAAGCTGCATATGAATGGCGACTTCGCGTTGTCCTTTCATTAAATCTTGGGCCAAACGCACAGCTTGGCGCCCAAACTCCTCTATCGGAATACGAACACTTGATATCATAGGTACGGTATATTGGCTCATTTCAGAATCATTAAAGCTCACAATTTGTGTATCCTCTGGAATATGAACGCCATACTGTTGTAATCCTTGGATGACACCTACCGCAAGCATATCATTACCAGCAATAACCAATTCAGGCAAGGTCGACTGTTGCGCTATTTTCTGTCCTACTTCTAAGCCACTTTCCCGATCCCAGCCAGACGGGTAAACAACAGGTGTTTTCTGATTTAAGTCGCACCAATCCATATAGGCACGTTGTCTCGCATCCAACTGAAGGCTATAATCTGAACCTATGCCTCGTATTTTAGTTTCACCACCCACATAGACAATCGATTCTATTTGCCGCTTTTGAATACCACTCAATAATGCTGTCATACTTTGATACAAATCAGAAGAAACGGCATCAATACCACTCGGTGCATCTAACTGATTGATTAAAATAAGCCGCTCGTTATATTGATAAAGCTGTTCGATAAATGACTGCTTAAAAGGTCCAATGACGATGACTGAACCTGCCTTTTGAATACGCTCCAACATGTTATAGTGTTTGATTTCATGCGTGCGTATCGTCTTTTTTAAAGTAAGGTTTAAATGTTGAACTTCCTTTTCAATTGCCAAACGAAGCTCTCTATAATAAGGATCGATCATTTCCTTTTCCTTCGATGCATGTGTCACAATTTGGATTTGACGGGTCAATCGTTTTTGCTTTGTATAACGTAATCTATTTGCAATTTCAATAATGCGTTCTCTCGTTGCGGTTGCAACGGATAATGAAGGGTCTTCGTTCAAAACACGAGAAACTGTACCTGGACTAACGCCTGCCTCTTTCGCTATTTCTCTTATACTTGCCATCGTAATTTACACTTCCTTAGTTTGTTTACTACATTTTACTAACTTAAATGACTGTTTTCAATGACCATACTCGTAATATTTCTTTTAATAGACAGCATTAACACTTAAAATAAAAGCTATATAGTCTGTCAGTTTTGTGTCAAACACATTTAACAATTTTCACATTGAAAGGGGCGATAGACGATTGGACTCAGATATTCGTTTAAATCAGTCCATTATACGTTATGAGAATGGAAAATTATATGCAACGACAGATGATTACGTCACCGAATTCCCACTCACGATAATGGTGAATCAAGAAGAGTTTGCGACCGTCATATGTAGTCCAAACTATATCGAAGAATTGGTATTAGGCTTTCTTGCATCTGAAGGTGTGATACTTAAAAGAGATGAACTTAAATCTATAGACATTGATGATCAAAGGGGTTATGCACATGTCGAAACGACAGTCCCGCTTCATGACCGAATCCAACTATCAACCAAACGTTTAGTCGCTTCATGTTGTGGTAAAAGTCGCGAATTTTATTTTCAAAACGATGCCGCTATTGCTAAAACAGCAATGACCACCATCCAAGTCACACCCGAGCAAGTCTTAACGATGATGGCTGAGCTACAAGAACAAAGCGAAGTCTTCCACGCTACTGGTGGGCTTCATAATGCTGCTATTAGTGATGGCGCTCAATTTTACATTCACCGTCAAGATATCGGACGGCATAATGCGTTGGATAAACTTTATGGTTATTGTATCGAACGCCATATTATTGTGCGAGATAAAATCCTCATTTTTAGCGGTCGTATCTCGTCCGAAATCTTAATTAAAGCAGCTAAAATCGGTGTAGGTATGATTATTTCTAAATCTGCTCCTACGACACTTGCAGTTCAACTCGCTGAAGACTTGAATATTACGGCCATTGGCTTTGTTCGAGACGGTCACTTTAACATTTACAGTCATCCAGAACGCGTTCAAAACCTTTAAATGAAAAGCGCTAATAAAAAAAGCGCTAAGTTGACGTTAAATAACTATCAGCTTAGCGCTCGATTCATTTGATATGCAATTGCTTTTTTATAGATGTACAGCCTTCAATCTTTACTTCAGTTTCCCAAAATAGCTTAATCACGTAATTTAACATTATCTTTAAACTAAATATGTAGATCGGCAGATCCTGATGGATGCGCGTCAATGTGTTCTTTGAGCGCACTATATTGAAAACTTACATAAGTATAACCTTGTTTGATATACATCTCTTTCGCCGTATCCTCTGCGTCCGCAACTAAAATAACGGGTCGCTTTCCTGCAATTTCTCCTACTTTAGCTTGCATACTCGAACCTATCCCTTGACCGCGATATTGCTCTGCAACAGCAAACCCATCAATTTCAACTGTACCTTCTTTCTCAATTAGGTTCAAAATACCAACGGGTTGGTCATCCAAATAAGCAACGTAATAGTTTAAAGGGCGCTCTCCTAATTCAATATGCTTTCTTACAGCATCTCTAAACTCTGCATCATAATCTTCTCCATAAGGAAGGTTTAGCGGGCTAGCCACTTGCAGAAAATCTTCCACATGATTCGTTGTCACACGTGTCATTCGAATCGGCTTTCCTTTTAATTGTCGCAACATATTCGCTTCAATTACATAGAGCTCTAAGCATCCCAATTGAAACCCTTGCGCACGCAGAAACTGCATCATTGAAGGTTTGGGTTTTACATTTTCAGGAAATTCAAACTGTAAGTGAGCGGCACCTATATTTTGATGCATCACTTGCTGTTGCAACATATCCGCTTTCAATGTAAGTGGATCAGGCATTTGATGATAGATCCATTTATTTGCGTCATAGGCGAGTGGACGTGAAGGCTTAGCGTAAATTGTATATCGCTCGTTGGATTCAACGATTTCACCTTCTGTATAAATGCTATTCATTTGAATTTCCATCATCTTCCTCACCCTCTTGGACAAATTTTTAACGTGCCATTTGGCGCATCGCACGGGATACGATTGGATTTTTTAACAATGCCACCGCAATGAGTGTAGCAACAATCGCCTTTATCAAATCACCCGGTACAAATGATAGCGACAGCCATAATGCTTTAGGAATTGGCATATGTATAATCAAGCCCATTACAATTGCACCGACAACATCTAATAAAATAACACCAACCAACAATAAAATAAGAAAAATACGTTTAAAGTCGAGTTGATCAAACTGACGGTCTCTTGCCCAACCGATTAAAAAGGCAACTACCGGATACATAATAAGAAAGCCTGCGCTCGGTCCAAAGAAAACACCATATCCCCCACGTCCGCCTGATAATAATGGCGCACCTAGTAATACGAGTAATAAAAATACGATGACACTTAATGCACCATATTTACGTCCTAACAAGATTCCCGCTAAAAAGATACCTACATTTTGTAAAACAATGGGTACCGGAAAAAACGGTAATGGAATCGCAGGAACAAATCCCATAATCGCGATAATCGCTGTCATTAATGCTGTATAAACTAGAAATTTTGTATTCACTTCATTTCCTCCTCAATACTGAAGTCACACGAATATGACCACTTCATTACAGTATTATAGCATTAATGTAAATAAAAATTCTATATCAGTTTACAATTCAGAAACTGCCCCAATCAGTGCGGCATTATTTTGTAACATGGCGACCTCAATTCGTGCATGTCCATAGCCATCAGGAAGAAATTTCGTGAGCTGCGGTTGGATATATTGTAACAGTTGTTCACCTTGTGCTGACACCCCACCCCCAATAATGATGATTTCTGGATCATAAATCACTTGGATTTCAGCTATCCCGCGTGCGATTTCATAAGCCCATTTTTGAAGATATTGCCTTGCTGTAATATTGCCACCTTGCGCATCTTCAAATAATTGTCGGACATTACAATCAGGGTATGTGGCTTGAATTTGTTTTTTTAGTGCTTGTGTTGAACCGCGCTGTTCATAATTGGTTTGTGTTACTGGATCATAAAGTAAGTCACCGATTTGGTTTGGCCGATGCCGTTGTCCAGTCAGTAATCCCATATCATGATGATAATAACTACCGCCTATGCCTGTCCCTAACGTTAAACAAAATGCGCTGTGATAAGTTTCATTTCTAAAACTCAGCTCACCTAACATAGCGGCATCGACGTCGTTATAAATACGCAAATCATCTACAAACGGCGCTAGCCTTTTACCAAATTGGGTGCCCGTGTAATCTTTAATATTTGGATTTGCATAAGCAATAGACGCTGTTTCACGATTGACCGCTCCTGCTGTAGATATCCCTACTAATACTTTTGAAGTACGATAACGCTCAATATATTGTTTTAAGCGTTGCTCCACAACATTTAGAATCGCTTCATTTTCATTGATGGGTGTTTTAACTTTATCATAATCTAACAATTGATTCTCCTCAGTGATAACTGCTGATTTAATATAAGTCCCCCCAATATCAAAAGCAAATTTATTCATAAAACTCTGCCCCTCTCATCAGATGTTGTGTCAATAGTTCTTTAGCCAATACATAATTTTCATTCATTAAATCTTCGTATATTTTTCGGTGTTCCGTCAAACTCCTTTCATTTTCAGTTTGTGTTGTTTCGATTGCCATTTGATAAAAATACGCCTGTACGACAGCACTCATTTGCTTAAATAATGATGAGTCGACAGCAGCTAATAAACTTTCATGAAAAGCTTGATCTGCCTCAACATTGAAATCTTCTACGTTATCCACTAACGCTTCTTTGATCGCCGTGAGCGGTACATTTTTTCGTTCAATAATATCAATAGCGGCAAGTTCAAATGTCAGTCTCAACATCATCAAGTCTTTTAAATTCCCTTGCGAGACTTGAAAACTAAATAAAAACCCCTCTATTAATGGGGTAATATCTTGGTCTTTCACTAAAGTCCCCCGACCTTGAACACTTTCAGTCACCCCTGTATTTTCCAAATAACTCAAGGCTTCACGTACGACAGAGCGACTCACTTGATACGTTTCAGCGAGCTTGCGTTCTGTCGGAAGTTTATCTCCCGCTTGAAGCGATTCGGCTAAAATATAATCTTTTATTTTTTTCACCACAATTTGTTTTAAATTAGTGCCTGATTGTCCTACTTCTTTGCCCATCCAACAGCAATCTCCTTGTTATTAATTTGTTATATTTTACCACAATCTGAACATTCTCAAATGAAAATTAATATTGACCCCATTTATAATAACGCTTACAATTAAATTATAAATTGGTCTGACCAATATTACAAATCTGTTTTGGGAGGTTTTAAAAGATGGAGGATCATCTCAAAGGCTTATACGCAGCTTTACTTGTTCCATTTAATGAAAAAGGCGAAATCAAAGAAGCGGGTTTACGTCAGATTGTACGAAATGCGATTGATACGCAAAAACTTGATGGTTTGTATGTCAATGGTAGCTCAGGGGAAAATTTCTTGATGAACACAGCTCAAAAGAAAGAAGTTTTTCGCATCGCTAAAGACGAAGCCAAAGATGCCATTCGGCTAATCGCTCAAATCGGTGCACTTGATTTAAACGAAGCCATTGAATTAGGGCAATATGCGACAGAACTTGGTTATGACGCATTATCCGCAGTTACGCCTTTTTACTACCCTTTTACATTCGAAGAAATTCGAGATTATTACTTCAAAATTATTGAAGCAACAGGCAACAAAATGATTGTTTACTCTATTCCAGGACTTACAGGGGTCAATATCTCAATACAACAATTTGAAGAATTATTCCAAAACGACCATATCATTGGCGTGAAATATACTGCACCTGACTTTTTCTTACTTGAACGTTTAAGAAAAGCATTTCCTGATAAATTGATTTATTCTGGCTTTGATGAAATGCTTGTCCAAGCAGCCATTTCAGGCGTAGATGGGGCAATTGGTTCGACTTTCAATGTCAATGGCATACGTGCACGTCAAATTTTTGAACATGCACAACAAGGACAGATCGAAAGCGCCTATCAAATTCAGCATGAAACGAATGACATTATCGAAACTGTCTTAAAATTAGGTCTTTATCCAACGCTTAAAGCCATTTTAGCTGAGAAAGGCTTGGATACAGGTGTACCAAAAGCACCTTTCCATCCATTTAATGAAGCCAATCGTGAAACACTTCAACAATTGATTCAACGTTATCAACTTTAATTCATAGGTAATACACCTATGTAGAAAAAACGGAGTGAGTCATGTCGTTTCTCTATGTATGTTACATACTCACTCTCTTTTTTACCGTTATATGTAAGCGCTTACTAATTATTTAATTAATTTTAAAACAAAATGAGAGGTGTCATTTATATGCATACAATTGGATTTGGATTTTGGAACTGGGCGGCATTACTTTGCTATTTATTGTTAATGTTAGGTATTGGCGCTTTCTTTACTAAGCGAGCGGGTAAAGATACAAATAGCTTTTTCACCGCAAGTGGTCGACTGCCTTCTTGGGTCGTAGGATTCTCTATTTATGCGACAACACTGAGTGCCATTACTTTTATGTCTACACCGGAAAAATCTTATTTAACTGATTGGTCTTATATTGCAGGTAATGTGGCTATCGTTGCAATTATTCCATTGTTAATCTATTTCTACATTCCTTTTTTCAAAAAGTTAAAGATTACGTCTGCTTATGAATATTTAGAAGCACGGTTTAATCCAGCGGTTCGTGTTTTAGGTTCTTTATTATTTGTACTTTTCCATTTAGGACGTGTCGCAATCGTTATCTATTTACCTACACTCGCCATTACAGCTGTATCCGATATTAATCCATATCTCGTTGCGAGTTTAGTCGGTGTGCTTTGTATTGTCTATACATTTTTAGGCGGTTTTGAAGGCGTCGTCTGGAGTGATTTTATTCAAGGTGTGATTTTACTAGGTGGCGCACTGGTTATTATTATTATCGGTATCGTTCATATTGATGGTGGTTTAGGCACTGTAGTCAATGAAGCTGTTGACAAGCAAAAACTCATTAGCGCAGACAATTGGAAATTCACCGCCGCATCAGCAGCCATTCCAATCATCTTTTTAGGAAGTATTTTTAATAATTTACAACAATATACAGCAAGTCAAGACGTTGTACAACGTTATCAGGCCTCTGAGTCACTTAAAGAAACTTCACATTCTTTATGGACAAATGGTCTTCTAGCAATGATCTCAGCACCGTTATTCTATGGCATGGGGACTGTCTTATTTGTTTTTTATACGCATCATACGACACTCCCAAAAGATTTTAATACCTCTTCCATTGTGCCTTATTTTATCTTAACTGAAATGCCACCTTTTGTAGCTGGATTAATGATTGCTGCGATTTTCGCTGCTGCACAATCAACGATTTCATCGAGCTTAAATTCTATGGCGGCTTGTTTATCTGTTGATATTAAACAACGCTTCTTTGGTAAAAAAAGCGAGGAAGCTGAAGTACGTTTTGCACGTCTTGCCACTATTGTCGTCGGTCTGCTTGGCATGTTGATTTCTTTATACCTTATTGCCGCAAATTCTAATGATGTATGGGATTTATTCTTATTAATTACTGGTCTTTTTGGGGTACCAATTGCTGGAATTTTTGCAGTGGGTATTTTCACTAAACGTACACATGGCATTGGTGTCATTATTGGCATCATCGTCGCTGTCATTGTCAGCTACTTCTTACAAGGTGTTGGCGGTGCAGGTTCCCCATTTTATGTATCGATTATTGCTTTTATTACAGCCTTTGTGACAGCTTATATCGCTAGTCTCATTATTCCTGAGCCAAACAAAGACATCTCTGGTCTCACGATTTTCGATAAACACGGCGCAATCACATATGAAAGAAAAGTAAAATAATGATTTAATACAGTCATAAATATCCAAAAATCGAGTAGGAGAATGAGTCTGGGACATAAATACCAAAATAAATAGCTCGAAGATGATTTTGATAAAAATCGTCTTCGAGCTTCCTTTTTTATTATCATGCTTCGTATAAGATTTACTGTACACACTTATGTATTCTTTTTCGTTCCACTACTTATCCTTCCATAAGCTGCCGGTTGAAAACCGTATTCTGCACGTCGTAAACCTGTAACCTCCAATCTTTACTTTGTATTGAATATTGTTCAGTCCTTCGGTACATTTTCCCTACTATGACTTTTGCTGACTTCTCATCATTTGTTGTTACTACGGTAGGACTACCGCTGATGAGACCTCCCCGGGTAAGGCGTAACCACTTTCCACTCATGTCACCGCATCATTTACTATATAGAACTCGGGTAGTGTCGGACTTTATCTTGTATAGCAGATTCATCCATTCTACATAGCCTCAGTATGATATTTCTGTTCGTCAGTGCGAGTGTTTGCGTCCGACTTCCTTCAGATTCCACTTCACAATGGACACCCTTGTCTTTCGCTAACAGTTCCTACTACCAAGCCTGTAACGGACTTTTACCGTCAAGTTGTTACCCATGCCGGGCGCACTATGAAAAAGCACTAAGATGATTATTGTCCTTCAAATCATCTTAGTGCTTATTATTTTATGATGAATTTCCCTGTCTTTTAACGCTCTAAGTTTAACTTCGCTCTATTGATGTGCTAATAATTGTTTCTTTAAGTCTTTTCGAATTACATCTAATGAATAAGGATCGTTATACCAATAAACTTGTGAATCTACATCGAATGCATGTTGTTGCTTAACTGCTGGCAAGTTATTCCAAATTGACGTGTTTTGGAATTCTGGTTTTGCAGCATCTTTTACTTTTGCAGTAATGACATAGTCACCAGCGTATTTGTCAATTTCTTCTTTAGAAATCTCTTTCCAACCTTCTTTTTCAGTTGCTTTTTCTAAAGCTTCAGGCATTTTCAAACCAAATGCTTGATAAATTACTTCACTGCCTCTTCCCCAGTTTTTACCATATGCATAAAGTTTTTTATCAAAATCTTCGAAAATAGAAACTGATGTGTCGTCACCTAATTGTTTTTTAATTTCTTTACCATCTTTTTCAGTTTGCGCTTTCCAATCTTTAATCCATTTTTCTGCTTCATCTGATTTACCTAAAATTTCACCCATTGCTTTTTGTTGTTCTAAATAATCGTATTGTCCGTAATCAAAAGCAAGTGTCGGTGCAATCTTTTTCAACTTGTCTGTATTTTTATCTGTGTTATATGTGATGATTAAATCCGGTTTCAAAGTCGCAACTTTTTCCACATCTTCCGCGCCAACTTTATCTACATCTTTGAATTCTTTTGACAGCACAGGACTTTGTTTGATTTGATCAGAGACCCCTACAATCTTTCCTCCCAAGTACTTCAAACCGCCTGCATAAGTCGGTGCAAGTACAACGATGCGTTTTGGATCTTTAGGAATATCCACTTTATCTTCACCTTTTGCTGTTTTTAATGCAAAAGATTTTGTATCATTTTTACTGCTTTGCCCTCCATTTTGGCCACAAGCAGATAAAACAAGCAAGATTGCCAATAATGGTAACCATAATTTTTTCATTTATTTACCCTCCAATTGATAACGATTATCATTATTATATAGTGGATACATTTTTAAGGCAATCTTTTTTTAATAAAATTTTGTAACTTAATAAAAATTACCGATTTTAAAATGTAAAGTTTCCAAAAAGCGTGTGCACTATACAATGACACCATCAAAAAAAGTAAGCTAAAAATCTCAGTTGACCTCACCAGATTTCTCACTTACTCTATTTTTGACATATTCATATTAATCTATCTCATTTACGTTAAGCGTACGATTACGCTCTACTTCATGCTGCTTTGGCAATGTCTTAACAAAAGTAAAAAGTACAATCGTTTGAAGAATGACCATCACCATTAACCCCAACCGAATCATTGGCATGTCAATCATCCATATTGAAAAACCAACGACAATATATAAACTCACGAGCAATTGAATTTTCTTTTTCATCGTGTAGCCACGATAGCGACGAAAATCCTCAATATACGCTTTATAAATGGTCGTTTGGATGAGCCAATCATGAAAACGGTCCGAGCTCTTTGCGAAACAGAGTACAGCCACTAATAAAAAAGGTGTTGTAGGTAACAATGGTAACACGGCCCCTGCAAACCCAAGTAATGTAAAGATACCCCCTATGCCCACTAAAAGATATCGCATATTAGCATTCTCCTCTGTCCATTTGATGTCCTCATATTATATAAAGTATTCACAAAAGTATCAATAGACAATTAAAGTGTGATACGCTAACTTTTAAATTTTGACGCTACTTTCAAATATCACGTATCCTTTTAAAACTATTTAAAAAGAGTAAGACGTCATCTAAATCGATAGATGATCCGTCTTACTCTCAAAAAAAATATATTTCTCATTTATATTTTAGCCAACTTCATTGAAAAGGCTCAATTGGCTTATCACTAAGTGGCTTATTTTTTAAATTTATCTACAAGATCGTTCACTTTATCTTTCGCATTTTCAGCGACTTCTTTAATTTTTCCAGCCGCTTTATCTTCTTTACCTTCTTGTTCTAATTCTTTATTACCAGAGATATTTCCTACTGTTTCTTTGATATTTCCTTTTGCTTGATCAAATTTACTTTCGTCTGCCATTTTGTAAACCTCCGTTGTAGTTGATTGAATAAATTACAACATAAATTATAGCATAATTTTTTTAAAATTTAGTCAAAATTGCATCTATGACTTTGAGTGTTCAATCAACGCACATCTACGTATTGAACCTCTGTATCACGCTGTCTGCACACTGCAATTTCTTTTTTTAGCTATTACTCTATTAGGCATATCGAGATCAAACAAGACGTTCATATATTTTAGAATTCAATATGAAGTGTCATTCGCTTTGAAATAAACTTAACGCTTTTTTAGCAATTTGGGTGTATGCGAGATCTTCCATTGGCGGGTTGTGTAGCCCTGCACGCATATCGCGATAATAACGTTGAATCGGGCGATCCATCTCTAAACTTTTAGCACCTATAATCCGCATAGCAAGATCAACGACCTCTAAACCTTCATTCATCACTACAACTTTGCTCGCAGCGGTTTCGTTACTGATTTCATCTTCTTCACTTAATCCTGTGTATGCTTTTGCTGTACTCCATAACAAGTGTCTCGCACTCAATAATTTTGTTTCCATTTTCCCAATATTTTGTTGTACGACAGGCAATTCAGAAATTGGCGTTTCAATACTATTAGGCTGGTGTGTTAAAGCAAATTTTAATGCTTCATCTCGCGCTGCTTGCGCAATCCCAAGGTATGTCGCTGGAATATGGAGCAACCATCCGTTTTGAAATTTTGGACCTTCACCTTTAATTTCAACTAAATATTTAGGTTCTACTTTTACATCGTTTAAGATTAGATCATGGCTTTCAGTTGCACGCATGCCGACCATATTCCAATTATCTGCAACTTCTAGTCCTTCTACATCTTTTTCTATTAAGAAAAATCCAACTTTTTCTCGGTCAGGTATGTAAGCTGCAACGACGACATGAGTGAGCGCTCGACTCATAGATGTAAATGTCTTTACACCATTTAAAACATAATGGGTCCCATCAAATTGTGCAAATGTCGCAGGCCGACCTCCTCTTGTAGGGCTCCCTGTTTCTGCTTCGCTGACTGCACGGTTAACGAGCGCCCCTTGTTTGACCGCTTCTGCAAAAAGATCGAGTATCGCATCATCCCATAGACGTCCTTCATATAGCTCACCGACTAAGCCGACATGCCATCCGATTGATAAAGCTGTAGCACCATCAATTGAACCCAAAACAGTTTGAATGACGACCATGTCTTCTAATGTTGCTCCTCTTCCGCCATAAGCAACTGGTAAAGTCAATTGACTGTAACCTTCATCCACGAGCCATTGAATATTTTCGTATGGAAAACGGCTTTCGATATCATTGCGATGTGCATTCTTTTCTAATTGCTCTCGATGTGCTTCTAATTTAGCTACCCATTCTTTTTGAATTTCAGACTGAATTAACACAGATTTCATAACCAAAACCTCTCAATCTTTTTATTTCTTAGCTACTTACTCAACATTATAGTACAAATCCCGTTCGTTGCCTATCCCCCTGTATGGCACATCATATAAATAAAAAACGACATGAAACAAATCGTTAAATTTGCTTCATGTCGTTGACTATGTTTCTAGTCCCTTTCATCTCATACCACACAAATCATACATAATACTGAAAAGTTGGATGCGCCCATCTCAAACGTCATCTTTTAAAAGTAAGATGCCATGAAAATTGCTCTGAAATTTCGTATTTTAAATGGTTTAAAATATTCAAATTCTCAAGTTAATATCTCTCTTTCATTTCCACAAGTTATTGCTTCCATTCAAAATGATTCGTTTATAAAGAACTTACATTTACAACAATGCTTCAATCTCATTAAATAACGCTTCAATTTTTGTATACTGTTCATCAGACACTTCAATGATTACAGTACGTTCATCATGCTCATTACGTTTCTTAGTTAGAAAACCATAATCTTTCAATTTTTGCATAGCCTTTGTAATGTAGTATGGTTTGAACTTTGAAGCTTTAATGATGTCTTTTACATTATAAACAGAATGCTTATTTTCTAATATAAACGTCAGAATAAATAATTCTTCGTATGTCAGCGCATACTTCTTTTTAATTTGTGCATAGATTCCTTTTGTCGTAAAACTAATTGCCATAAGTTCTTTCATATTTTTGATACGATATTTTTCCATTCGCTTACCCCCTATAGATGCAATCCAAGATGTATAGGTACAATGTCTAATTCTACTCACAACTATATTAACTTGGAAATTTAATATTTTAACATTTATATTTTAAACCGAATCAGTACATTTTTCAATTACTTTATGAGTTAGCTTTCTGAAAAAAATTTTGATATATTTTCTTTACCAAATAAAAGTAGATATAAAAAGCCTATTGCGACCGATTTATAGATTGCCAAAAAATTATTTTTGATGTTCTAGTTTAAATAATTAACATTTGAGTTTTGTGCAAATGTCTTATTACTCATCAAAAATAAATAAACGTAAATATAAGAAAAATAATAACCTACAAAGTAAAATACTTTGTAGGTTAAATAAATAGCAAATAAATATTTGAGGCAATATGTTATTAACCAATCAGAAATGATTTATAACATTATTTTTTTAATAATGCTTTACTATCGGATGCATGAATGCTTACTTTTTAGAAGTCAATGTATCAACAAGGCTTAAGCCAGCTAATGTCGCTACATCAATCGCATGTTGCGCGCCTTCTTTTCCTTGACCTGCTTCAAAGTGTTTGTAAATAGCACCGATTAAAACACCAATTGATAATAATGACGCAGCTTGTGAAATACGTTTATGGAAAAGGCTTGCGACGAATAAACCAGAAGCTAATAGTTCTACAGTTCCGATTACTTTTACCATTCCTTCAGGTAATTTGAATGTTTTGAACGCTTCTTTCATTCCTTCGTCACCTTTTAATTTAGGTTGTGCCGCATCGAATAAAGATTTTGCAGTTTTTAAATTTGTAACATATCTTAAGATCATTTTAAATTCTCCTTATTTGTTTTCAAAATATGCATCGACGATAGGTTTTACCTTTTCCCCAAAAAGTCGAATTGCATGCATCGTTCTTTCATGTGGCATAGAACCTATAGGCAAATGCAACATGAATCTTGTTAATTCTAATGATTCTACAGTATCAATAATTTTTTGTGCGACAGTTTCTGGGCTGCCCACATACATTGCACCATCCGGACCAATTTCAGATAAAAAGTGTTCATTTGAAAATGCCGGCCAACCCCGCTCTTTCGCCAACACATTATGATGTGCTTCTACAGCAGGATAAAATTCGCGTTGTGCCTGTTCATCCGTATCAGCAACATAACCCCATGAGTGTGTTGAAATTTGAAGTTGATCTGCTTGAAAACCTTTTGATTCAGCGATGGCTTTATACATCGCAATATTACGTCTGAATCGTCTTGGACTACCACCAATAATCGCATACGTGATAGGTAAACCTAAGGCACCCGCTTTGAGTGATGATTCTGGTGTGCCTCCTGTTGCTAACCAAATCGGTAATTCTTTTTGGACTGCACGTGGATAGACGCCTAAAACTTCAATACTTGGTCTTAGATGGCCTTTCCAATGCACAATTTCATTACGATTAATGTTAAGCAATAAATCTAGCTTTTCATCAAACAATGCTTCATAATCTTTAAGATCGTAACCAAATAATGGGAAAGATTCAATAAATGAACCACGACCGGCCATGATTTCAGCACGTCCATTTGATAATCCATCAAGCGTCGCAAATTGTTGATATACTCTTACAGGATCATCTGACGATAAGACGGTCACAGCTGAAGCTAATTTGATTTTTTTCGTAAGCGGTGCAGCGGCAGCCAAAACTGTTGTTGGACTTGATACCGCATAATCAGGTCGATGATGTTCGCCTAGACCATATACATCTAAGCCTACCTCATCTGCTAATTTGATTTCTTCGACAATATTTCGTATACGCTCTGCATTTGAAATTGCCGGAATGACACCATTTTCTGTATGCATTTCTTGGTTATCAGCAAATGACGTTAATCCTAATTCTATTTTCAATACAGGCACCACCTTTCAAGTATAAAATTTATACTTGTATCATAGCTTAGTCTTTCATTATTGTCAACAACAATGATTTTCTATTCCTTTAATCCTTATCAAAAGCTTCAAAATAAGCACGAAAGTTAAATACTGTATGCTGACTGTTTCCCTCTCTATCTGTATAGGATTTTTTATTAAAATAACAGATTCAACCACTTCGGTTGGTGTATACCTCGCTAACGTGATAATGAGATAATCGCGTAATAAGTTAGCAATTCATTTTAATACAAACAATATAATAGGAAGTTTTTGGATATTTTGTTAAATTTTTAAATTCAAATTTTTTTCATGTCGTTTTTCCAACTGCTTATCTTCAATTTTTATGTGCCCACTTTTTAAAATGACATCTCCGCTATTTTTAGCGCTCGTTTTTTTAATTCATCTTTCTAAAAATAGGTTCAAATTTCAAATGTGTAGATTTTTACTAAATATTATCCTTGTTCACTACTTAAAAAACGTTTATATCGCAATATTTTTGTAATCATATTACAGTTTTATGACAGAACCTTTATGAAATTTGTTGAGGATTTGTTAAGCATGTCTAAAACCCTTTAGTGACAAGGTTCTCAACGTTCGGATTTATTACAAGCAGATTCGCCTGTTTTCTTAAACATTACAAATTAAATAAGCGCTACACAAGCGTTTTATTTTCTGTTACAGTAAATATCGTTGATAAGCAAACGCCAATGGAATTTACAAATTATTAAACTTACACTTCACAACTTAGTGAATTTAACTTATATCTTAAACATTTTTCAGGAGGATTTTTTAACATGAAAAAATTAATCGCTACAACTACAATCGCTACAGCAGGTGTTGCTGCTTTCACTTTAGCACACGGTCAAGATGCAGACGCTGCAGAATATAATGGTGGGTACAACCCGAACGACCCAACTTCATATAGCTACAGCTACACAATCGACCAACAAGGTAACTACCACTTCCAATGGGAAGGTAACTGGTCACCAGATCAATTCAACGGTGGAAATGCATCTGCAGAGTACTACACAGCAGAAGATACTACAAACCATCACTACACTGGTGCAACTTATGCTGTGCCACGTCAAACATACAGTGCACCTAGAGCATCATACAACTACTCAGAATCAACATCACGTTCTTACCAAACATCAAACAATGCTTCACGTTCTTACCAAACTACAAGCACATCAACACGTTCAATCTCAAACGGTTCAGCTGGTACAAACTTATACACTGCTGGTCAATGTACTTACTACGTATTTGATTGTGTAGGTGGTAAAATCGGTTCTACATGGGGTAATGCAAATAACTGGGCAAGCGCTGCTGCTGCCGCTGGTTACACTGTAAATAACCGTCCATCAGCTGGTGCTATCATGCAATCAACTTCAGGTGCATTTGGTCACGTTGCATACGTTGAATCAGTAAACAGCAACGGTTCAGTTACAGTTTCTGAAATGAACTACGGTCACGGACCTGGTGTTGTAACTTCACGTACAATTTCAGCTAGCCAAGCTGCTGGTTACAACTTCATTCACTAATTACAATATTATTTATAAAAAAGGTTTGGGTGCAATCGCCCAAACCTTTTTTTATAACCAATATGCAATCGTAATCCAATATCCAAATGCAAACAAATATAACAGCGGAAAGTTTTCCATGTTTTTAGCTTTGATTTGTTTGTAAACAACGTGAATACCAATGCCTACAAACACCGCTGTTAATAACAATCGAACAATGAGCATTAATGATATGGAGCCAGTGACAAAAAGGCTTGGGATACGTGAAAATGCCATTAGTAGCGTCAAAACGACGATCATAATGGTATATACGATTGTGTCAATCGACCGATACAAATGTGAATACGTCCATGCCACAATCAAGCCAAATAGCGTGATTAAAATGGCTTCATGGAGACGTTCATACAAATTAAGGGTACCTGCCTTATAAAGTACAATCGCTACAAAATACAATATAAGGCTGATAACCCAAAATAATACTGAAGGACTTTTTAATTGTTGTTCATCATGGTTGATGTATCGGTGAATCCCAAACCATAATAGTAACATCGCTACAAGAACTATTAAGTAAAACATGGAATCACCTCATTTATATTTAATATATTTCCTTTTTTGCAAGAGTTAAAACATATTTCATGCTCATTTTTTATAACATATACACTGCATTTTATAAAAAGGCAACACATTCTTTTTAACGTCCCCTTTCCATATATTTACAAAAAAAGGAGCGACAATGTCATCGTTCTGATTTCATTGTTTCACTCCTCGAATAAATTCTAACTGTTATATTTTATTTTTATGTTATATCATGGCAACGTTTCATTGTAATCAAGGCCGTTAAGCTTGTGCTTTCTTTTTAATGCCAATCCCTGTAAAGCCATAAAATACAGCAATCATGACACATAAATAACAAGGGACTGCCCAAATAAAGAACTCACCGACACCAACACCTAACTGCTGTGTATAATAAATACCTGATGTGCCCCAAGGGATAAGCGGAATAATCATTGTACCTGAATCTTCCAGTGTTCGAGACAAGTTAACACGATCTAATCCCATCTTGTCATAAAGTTGCATCATCAGTACGCCAACCATAATAATAACAACTGATGCAACACCGGCTGCTAATACCATCATTAATCCACCGATGACCGTGACAAGAATCAACTGACCCACTGTATTGACATTTTTTGAAATACGATGTAATAAGACATCTAAACAACCTGCTTTTTCAACAATACCCGCAAAGGCATAACCACAAAATATCGTGACGATGATTTGCGTCATACTCATCATGCCACCTTGTTCAATTAAGGTAATCGCCTTTTTAGATAAATCAGATTGCGTGACTAACATATCTTTACTAAAACCTTTAAAAGTTGCGATAAAACCATTTTGCAATTTAAAACCATGATCGAGCCAACCGACCAATATCGCAACAACACTTGAAATGAGCATCGATGGTACAGTTGAAATTTTAGCCACTAAACAAATGACAATTGCGATTAAAGGTAACCAGACGAAGAAATTAATATGGTACATCGCTTCGATATCTTTAAGTAGACCATTGACTTGACTTTCCTTAGCTTGAGCAGCAAAGCCACTCGACGCAAAATGCCAAACAATTAACCCGATAATTGAAGCAGGTACTGTCGTCCAAATCATATGTTTGATATGACTGAATATGTTAACACGTGTAACTAAAGCAGCCAGATTTGTTGTGTCTGAGAGTGGTGACATTTTATCTCCGAACACAGCACCTGAAATAATTGCACCTGCTGCCATACCAGCTGGAATATCCATGTTTAAAGCAATTGCCATTAATGCAATACCGGCCGTAGATGCAGAACCCCATGCTGTTCCTGTTGCAACTGAACAAATCGCTGAAATTAAAAATGCTGAGACTAAAAAGTAACTCGGACTTAAAAATTTCAAACCATAGTATATTAGTGCAGGTACCGTTCCAGAATACATCCACGTCCCTACAATAATCCCTACAGATAGGATGATAAAAATTGCGGGCATTGCTGTCGATAAACGATCTGTAATGCCTTCTTCAAGGTCTTTCCAACGTAAACCAACACGCCATGCAATCCATGAGGCATACGCAGCTGAAATAATCAGTAAAGGCTGTACCGGTATTTTAAACACAATAAAACCGACACAGACGACAATCATCATTACGACGATGGTTGATAGTGACTCAATTAAAGTTGGTTTCCTTTTCATACACAACACGCTCCCCTTTGTTCGCTTAGTAAGAAATCAGACCGACTTTCTCTCTCCCTAAATATTCAATTGTTAACCCTTCATTAAAGAAATCACGTTCTAAAATAGTAGAAGCAATCACAATAATGGCGTCTATGTTTGGCGTTGGGACACCGATTTCGCGACCTAAACTTGACCAAAGCACCAATCCATATGCGATATCTTCTGTTAAATAACGGTTATTGACTTTATTCGGTCCTGGGATTCGTGAAAAAACAGGACTGTGGTTAAAGAGCTTGTTAAGTGGCTCATCTTCCATTTCTCGCTCTAAATAACCCCGTTCTATACGTGCTTCTTTAGCTGTTTCTAATTCAAAGCCCAGTTTACGACCGAGTGTTAATCTTTCAACTTCAACCGCATGCAGCAAGCGTACAGTATGATTTGTGATTCCTTCTTTATAAAGGGCAAAATCACCGCTGTAGTCAATACGTCCGACATTTAATAACGTAGGACCTGGGTGTACTTCTGGATTCCCATTTTCTAAGTTTGTACGCCACAAGCTCTCTTCTTTAACAATATATGGATAAATTTGTTCCACTTTTTTAAATGTCTCAGCTAAGTCATCTTTATCAAAAGTAGAGAAATAAACTTTACGCACATTTAAAGATAAATCGACACTGGCTGTTGAAAAGTCAACACGTGTCCCATACGTTAACGTATTCGCTTCTGCAAATACTGGCGATACATCTAAATGATATTCTTCTAATACTTTCATAAAGCGCGCTGATCCCATTGCAGCAGCCATATTAAAGAAGATAATTTGATCATCTTTAGTATACGACGCCATCAATTCAGCATAATACTCAATAAATGAAGACGGAATACATAACATTACAATTTCAGCGGCCTCTAAAACATACGCCATGTCATCACTGATATTTGTAAAGTTTACAAAACTTTCTTTACCTTCATTGTAAAAATTAAAGCCGCCTTGCTCTATCGCTTTATCAAATTTATTAATAGATTGGTTCCGACAATAAAGTTTGACATCGTGTCCTTGATCAACCATGTCTACAGCTGCTGTAACTGCACCATTTCCTGAACCTACTACCGCTATTTTCATATGTTTACCCTTCTTTCTCGACTGTTTTTTTAATTCCATAGCATTGAGCAACATATTTGTGACTCATCAAGCATCGTAACAGAACAACGCTAAAAAGAAAACAGTTTTATCAATGATTTCACTTATTTTCTATCTACTTTATTCTTCATACCCTATCTTCCCCATGATTATGTTTGAAATTTCAAACCGCTTCTCCACTTCATTGGTTGTAATCCCTTTATTATCAAGGCTTCATCGTACATTATCCCAATAAAAATCGACTTACCTTTAATGAATCGTTAATATTTACAATAGATTAAACTTCTTTATTTAAGTAACATCCCATGTAAATCGATAACTTCTAATGAGGGGGCTAACATCATTTTGCTTCTCTAGTTGGATTATGGATAGATGATTTTCACAAAACCGTTTTTAATATTACAAGGTCTGTAATAGTCCTACGCTTGATATTTATATTTGGAGGACTGCATCACTGACAGTGACAGTTTTTATAAGATATTTCATTTAAAATGACAAGATTACATATTTTCCCAAAGCCTTTTTAATTCAATTACAAAACTGTAACATTCCACACAGACCCTACATTTTCTGATAAAGTGTTCATTGTCGTTGAACGAACGATTCATTCTTTATAACACCTTAAAACTTAATTAACTTTACCAATTCAAATAGACGAGAAATATTGAGGAGGACTTTTTATTATGTTAAAAAAAATCGCTACGACAACTACATTAACGGCAGGCTTGGGTGCTGCTTTAGTCGGAATACAACACAACCAAGCAGATGCTGCAGAAAACAGCTACAGTTATTCTTACAATTATAATTACAATACAAACGGTACAAATTACGATTATCAATCTAGTAGTAATCAAACTTCATCTAATGGACAAAATACAACAACAACTTCTACTTCAACACACGCTACTGGTGTAACAAGTGCAGGCAATCTTTATACAGCAGGTCAATGTACTTGGTATGTATATGACAAAGTTGGCGGAAAAATTGGTTCAACTTGGGGCAATGCAAATAACTGGGCAAGCTCAGCATCAGCTGCAGGATTCAAAGTAGATCATAACCCAGAAAAAGGCGCTATTTTACAATCTAACGATGGACCTTTTGGTCATGTTGCTTACGTTGAATCTGTGAATAACGACGGTTCAGTAACTGTTTCTGAAATGAACTATAACGGTGGGCCATTCAGTGTCAGCTCACGTACAATCTCAGCTTCAGAAGCGGCATCTTACAACTATATCCACATCTAATAATAAAATTGATAAAAACCATTGTAGACTTCAAACGTCCACAATGGTTTTTATGGTTTTTATGTTTTTTAGACCTTTTTACATATGTCAGCTGTGTTATAGAAATAAAGTTATTTTATTAAAGCACGAATACATCGTGTTAATGACTCGAATATTTAAACTGATGTCAAAACTTTAACATGCAGTAACCTCTTTAAATCCTATTCATTGGCACTTAAATCATAGAAGAACATCTACTCACACCTCAAAAAAACATCATGCTAATTTTTGAGGTTGTCGTTTGTTTGCTCTTCTTATATCATAGGGCTATATGCAAAAAGGGAGGTTGTTTGAAATGCAATGGGCAAAAGTTGTTATTGCCGGCCTGATGGAAGTGGTTTGGGTTATTGGATTAAACCATTCTCACCACTTTTATCAATGGATCTTGACGATTGCTTTAATAGGCTTAAGTTTTTGGATGATGGTTTCTGCTTCAAACCACCTTCCAGTGGGCACGGTTTATGCCGTGTTTGTAGGACTCGGTACAATGGGAACAGTCACTGTAGGGATGCTCTTTTTCGATGAGACCGTCAGCTTTGTTAAAATCTTATTGATAGCATTGCTTTTAACTGGCGTCATTGGTCTAAAGTTAACTTCAGATAAGGAGAACGAACAAACATGAGTTGGATTGCTTTAATAATTGCAGGATTACTTGAAGTGTTAGGTGTGCTTTGGTTGAACCAATTCGCCCAAACACATCAAAAACGCTTTGTTCTACTACTTGCCGTTACATTTGCATTAAGTTTATTTAGCTTATCTTTAGCGATGACATCGATACCGATGGGCACTGCTTATGCGATATGGACTGGCATAGGCACTGCAGGGGGCACAATTTTAGGCATGTGGATTTATCATGAATCGAAAGACGCCTTAAGAATATGTTTTATTACTCTAATTATTGTTTCTGCAATTGGCTTACGTATGCTGACCTAAACAGCTATCCTTGTATTATAGAAAGGGGTTTCATATACTAGAAGTGAAAGGTGGGAGTATTTCATGAAAAAAGTATTTATTGCGGGTCCGATCCCAGAAGAAGGACTAAAATTACTCAAATCACATTTTGACGTAGAGATGTATGAAGGTGAAGGTATCATAGATAAAGAAACACTTAAAGCAGGCGTTAAAGATGCCTTTGGTCTTGTGAGTCTGCTTTCTACAGAAGTGGATCAAGAGGTCATCGATAGTGGCTCAGAATTAGAATTTATTGCCAACTACGGTGCAGGTTTTAATAATGTGGATGTCGATTATGCACGTTCTAAAAACATTGGGGTTTCAAATACACCTAAAGCTTCTACACGTTCAACTGCTGAATTGACATTTGGTATTTTACTTGCTGTCGCGCGTCGTATTCCAGAAGGCGACCAATTAATGCGCCATGAAGGATTTGACGGCTGGGCACCCCTCTTTTTCCGTGGTCGCGAAGTGAGTGGTAAAAAAATCGGTATCATCGGCTTAGGTGAAATTGGTTCAGCCGTAGCGCAACGTGCAAAAGGATTTGATATGGAAATTCTATATACAGGACCACATCAAAAACCTGAAAAAGAGAAAGAATTAGGCGCACAATATGTGGACTTAGAAACGTTACTCAAAACGGCTGACTTTGTCACTATCAATGCGGCCTACAATCCTTCAATGCGCCATATGATCGATAAAGCACAGCTAGAACTGATGAAGCCAACAAGTTATTTAATTAATGCGTCACGAGGTCCAATTGTACATGAGCAAGCTTTACTTGAAGCTTTACAAAATAAAACAATCGAAGGGGCTGCTTTAGACGTCTATGAATTTGAACCTGAAATTACGGAAGGTCTCAAATCGTTAGATAATATCGTAATTACGCCTCATATTGGTAATGCCACATACGAAGCAAGAGATATGATGGCTGAAATTGTTGCGAATAACTTGATAAAGAAAGCAAAAGGTGAAAAACCTGATTACATCGTTAACGAATAACTAACATCCTACGATTCTTTTACCCTTTTATATGATATTAGACATGTTGATATAAAAGGGATGTGTCTCAAACAAATTGACACGTATATCATTAAAACGACAATTGTAAAAGATAACTGAGCGGGACAGAAATCAATACGTTTTCTGCCCCGCTTTTTATAAAAACTACCGCAAGTCTCACTTAAAATGTGACTTAAGGTTGCACTTTTATTTTGTTATTCACTTTTTGCTTTATATAAAAATCGTGTTTGTGCAGTGACAAATCGATCCGGAGTCATTTTCATACAGCGATTTCTCAATACTATAAGTCCACTATTTTGATATTGTGCGATACGCCCGATTCGACGCGAACGCTTAATTACTTTTTTCGTATGTTTAACACGCAAACGGTCATAACGCTTAAGCGCCTCACTTAATGTTGAAAAACGTTTTAATACATTAGCCAAGACAATCGCATCTTCCATCGCTTGACCTGCACCTTGTCCCATATTCGGCGTCGTCGCATGTGCAGCATCTCCAAGTAATACAACACGTTCTTGATAAACGAAAGTTGAGAGTGGTTTCAAATCATAAATATCGTGGTGTAATATCTCCGTCTCTGGTTGATGATCGAGCACTTGACGAACAGCGTTTGGAAAGTGATTAAAATAAGCTTGTAAATAAGGCTTATTAAAATGTTTGTATGCTACATCATTTTCTTTGGCGTTAATAGTCGCAAACCAATACGCACGCCCATTTAATAATGGTACGATACCGAAACGTCCTTTTTTATCCCAGTATTCTTCCGCAATATGATCGAATTGACTCATATCCTCTACAACACCACGGAAACACGTATAACCTTGATAATTGACTTTCACATTAGGCTGTACTGCGTCTCTCACTTTTGAGTGGATGCCATCTGCACCTATACATAAATCGACCGTCACTGCTTCATGATTGTCGAATTGAATACGCACACCTTCCGCTACACGTTCAACCGCAGTGACATCATGATTAAGATGCAGTATTTTTTTATCGACATAGGATGCGATTAAATCCATTAAATCTTGTCGTAATAATGTGATATTCGTTGATTTTTGAGACAAAGTCACTTGACTTAAAACTGTCCCTTTTGTATCTAAAACGCGCATTTGTTGGAGTACTTGTCCGGCATTTTTCAGGCCCTTCGCTAAATCATGATGGCCTAATTTGGCAAGGACGTTGTCGCCGATACCAATGCCTGCGCCTATTTCTCTTAATGCATCTTCTTTTTCAAATAGGTGAACGTCATGGCCTTGTTCTTTTAACAATACAGCTGCCGTTAAACCTCCAATGCCTGCACCTATAATCCCAATCTTCATAATGATTCACCTCGTTCTTTACAGTCAAATATCAGTGTATCATAAAATGCCTCAGACACCTATCTCACTTTGTTTAATTTTTAATATTTGCGCCTCTGTTCACTTTTCTCCAAAGCTTATATGTCGATACTGTATCTCAATGTATAGCATAGATGGAATAAAAAAGAACAAATACATTGATGTTTCTATCAAATCGCACATCTCATGCTTAATTGATAAAGAAACGCTTGTATTTGTTCAACTCTATTTTATCCTTTTTGGTAAAAGTCTTTTCGGATATCATCCTTTTTAATCCCATAATGTTCATAATAAAAAGACATGCGGTCTGCAATTTTTCGCGCCCAGTCAATATCACTTGCATATTGATGGGTTGCGGGTTGTTTGGGATTCCAACGCATTTGATACAAATTCAATTGGCCGTTCTCAAAATAGTTTTGCCTCACAAACTTGGCGCCACCCATAATCGCCTGACGGGGTGTTGTCCAATTTGCTTTTTGCGCGTAACTCGAACCTGTTTTAACTGCGTTGCTATCAAAAGCGCCAATACCAAAGAAATTAAAATATTTTTTCTTTCCAGATTTAATACCTTGCGCGAGTTCAGATTTGCCTTCTCCAGTCTCTAGTTGCGCATGACTAATCAAATAAATCACATTCACATCATACTTATTTTGCGCATCTAGAAACGCTTTTCCTTGTCCTTCAAGAATACCCTTTCCTTTTAGCATTTGATTGACTTCTTTTTCAGACATTTGAACAGCTTCTGATAAATCCATATACATCAAATCTGAGTCTTTCCGTTTAATTTCCATTGCGTTTTTAACGTCTTGATGAGACGCTTTAACAAATTGATGGCCTTCTGATTTTGTATGTAACGCCTCACCTTTTACTTGCTTGTCATAGGCTTCTGAAAATGTATGTGTTTTGTCATTTTTAAATAGTGAGGTCTCATTCATCAGTAATAAAATCGCAAAAATGGTTAATATTAAAATCAGCAATGCACGTGATGGTTTTTCTTTAATGAACCGCTTCATATTTTTGAAAGACTCCTTTTTGTTTTAACACTATCTCGTCACAAAAATAACGCATATCACGATAACGAGCACGATAAAATAGGAGGCATTGACGACAATTTTAAGTGTTCGATTTCCATGAAATAGCATATTAAATAATACAAGGCTTAACCCTAAAGAAACAATAAAACAAATTAAAGCAAGCCAAGCACTTACAAATAACAACATTAAAACGCCAAGCACGAGTAAAACATTTGAAATAATGCCTAGTATTTTTATATTTCTTGTATCCATCTCTTCACCTCTTCGCACCGCTTTATTTTATCATGAAACCTCCTTCATCGCGACTCATCACTTTAAGACAAACTCAAATTCTATTATGCGATATTGACGATAATAGAGAAAATGGGTTGAGACATCATCACATCTCAACCCATATGACCCCAATATATCATCTTTGACGCATAATACGTAATGCTATTGACTTAAGTCTACATAGAATAGACACTTTTTCAATGCATGCAATACGAGATACGCGACTTAGCGTGACATTCCTTTAAGCATATTTAAAAAATACGTTAAACTTTGATTCATTTCATCGTCTTTTAACACGCGCATAAACCCTGCAATCGAAGTTCGAGCATTCGGGCTTGCTTGATTGGCAACGTGTAAGCCTTTGTTCACTTTGTTTAATAAGACACGCAATGCTTCAGAATCTAACGCGCCTAACATGAGTACCATTTGTCCCATATTATGAATGACACCGCTGTATTGATCTTTGTTTAACTCATTTGTCAATTTTTCAGCAATGACACCTCGTTGTTTAACCGCACCTTTTGCCGCATCTAAAATCTTCGCCTCATCTAATGCACGGACTAACTCAATCGCTTTTAAAATGCTGTCTTTATTTTCTGCAATGGCATCCGTCACTTCAGTGAGTCGCTCTGCTTTGATTTCTGCTTCACTTTTTTGTATACGTTTAATCTTAGATATTCTTTCAGCCATTACTTCATCACCTGATCCCCTGGGAAGACATAGTCAGGTCTTGCCCATTTTTTATCGACACGTACACTGTATTGTGGATGTCGTGTTTGGTTTCGGAAGTTCGTTGGATTAAGTGGTGATTTACCGCGCTGACTTAATACTTCCATGCGACAACATGTTGATTTATATGCAGGAGTATGCGTTTCAGGATCCGTGACACTACTTGTTAAGTAATTAATTGCACCTCGACTATTATCGTTTAATGGTAGATAAATTTGCTTACCTTTCACGCGATTTGTCACATGGACGTGAACTGTTGCTTCACCTGTTTCAGAAATCAATTTAACCGCAGCGCCTTCATGAATGTCTCTTTCTTCGGCTAATTGAGGTGATATTTCAACAAATGTTGTTGGCATTTTGTATTGTAAGCCTGGAACTTTATAAGTCATATTTCCTTCATGGAAGTGTTCTAATAAACGACCATTATTGACATGTAAATCATAAAGTTCATTTGTTTTATAGAAATTGTTGAAATCAAGTGGATAAAATTTAGCTTTACCATTATCAAAATTAAAACGTTCCGTAAATAATAACGGTGAATCTGTACCATCTGCTTCAACTGGCCATTGTAAACTGTTATAGCCTTCTAAGCGATGGTATTTCACACCTGCAAACATAGGTGCTAAATCAGACGCCTCATCCATAATTTCTGAAGGATGTTGGTAACCCCAATCAAATCCCATTTCTTTCGCAATTAGTTGCGTAATTTGCCAGTCTGGTTTCGAATCACCTAATGGTTCAAGTACTTGGTATAAACGTTGGAAACGACGCTCTGTATTAGTAAAGGTACCTTCTTTTTCTAAAGATGGACTCGCCGGTAAAACAACATCTGCATATTCAGCTGTGAATGTTAAAAACTCATCCTGTACAACTAAGAAATCTACTTTTTCTAATGCAGCTTGAACATAGTTAATGTTGGAATCTACAATTCCTGTATCTTCACCTAAAATAAACATGCTATGCACGTCACCTGCATGAATATGATCCATCATTTGGTGGTTGTCATAACCTGGTTCACTTGGCAAAGTGACACCCCATCGCGCTTCATAACGGCGTCGTGCTGCATCGTCTTTTACACCTTCATAGCCTGGTAGTTTATCCGGCATACTACCAAAGTCAGAACAACCTTGGACGTTATTGTGTCCTCTTAAAGGATAAGAACCTGCGCCTGGTTTCATATAATTACCTGTTGCAAGTAACAAGTTAGAAATCGCAGTACTTGTATCAGAACCTGTTTCCTGTTGTGTAACACCCATAGCCCAACAAATCGCTACAGTATTGACACTGACAATCTCTTTTGCAAGCTGAATTAAGCGTTCTTTCGCAATACCTGTCGTCTCTTCAGCAAATTCCATTGTATAAGGCTCAAGTGATTGATAATAATCATCAAAATGATCTACCCATTGCGTAATGAAGGCTTTATCATGCCAACCTTGGTCAATAATATATTTCGTTACCGCAGAAAGCCAAACTAAATCTGTACCCGGATGAGGTTGGTAAAATTCATCCGCACGTTGGGCCATTTCATGCTTACGAATATCGAAAACGTGCAATTTTTGACCAAACAGTTTATGCGAACGCTTAATGCGTGACGCAATGACAGGGTGGGCCTCAGCTGTATTTGTACCAACAGTGATTACCATTTCTGCATTACCGATATCTTCTATTGAACCAGAGTCACCACCGTGCCCTACTGTACGGAATAAACCTTTCGTTGCAGGTGCTTGGCAGTATCTTGAACAGTTATCAATATTATTCGTGCCAATGACTTGGCGCGCTAATTTTTGCATTAAATAAGATTCTTCATTAGTAGCTTTTGAAGAAGAAATAAATGTGAGTGCATCTGGACCATAGTTATCTTTAACTTCTTGCATACGTTTAGCAACATAAGCAATGGCTTCATCCCACTCTACTTCTTCAAATTGATTATTCCGACGAATCAACGGTTTCGTTAATCGTTCTTCAGAATTCACATAATCCCAACCGAACTTCCCTTTCACACATGACGATATTTTATTCGCAGGTGAATCGTGAGACGGTTGTACTTTTAAGATTTCGCGGTCTTTTGTCCATACTTCAAAACTACATCCTACGCCACAATATGTACAAACGGTTTTAGTCTTTTTAATCCGTTCTTCACGCATTGCCGCTTCCGAGTCGGATACAGCGAATAATGGACCGTACCCAGTTTCAGCTTTTTTAGTTAAATCAATCATGGATGCCAATGTGCCTGGCTCAATGTCCGTCATATAACCGGCATTGCCTACCATGTTATTTTCCATCATCGCATTACAAGGACAAACAGTGGCACATTGACCACAACCGACACATGATGAATCATTAATAGAAACATCATTATCCCAAATAACACGAGGTTGTTCACGTTCCCAATCAATAGAAAGGGTTTCATTTACTTGTACGTCTTGACAGACTTCTACGCATCGACCACATAGTATACATTGGTTTGGGTCATATCTATAAAAAGGACCGAAATCGACTTCATACGGTTTCGGCTTATATTCGTAAGATTGATGTTCCAATCCCCATTCGTCCATTGTATTATGGATTTCACAATTTCCATTATTATAATCACATACCGTACAGTATAATTGGTGTTTCTCTAAAATACGATCTAATGCTTCTTTTTGGCTGTCTTGAACACATTGATTCGTTGTATTAACGACCATTGAGCGATTAATCGTTGTGCCACATGCACGTGCAATTTCACCATCAATTTCAACAGTACATGTGTCACACGTTTGTATAGGGCCTAACGATGGATTATAACAAATCGAAGGTACAAACGTGTCTTGTTCTTTAATCAGCTCAAGTAAGTTTTTGCCCGGTTCTACAAGATAATCTTTACCATCTAAAGTGACCACCAGATGCTCTTGCATGATATCCCCTCCATTATATTTTTATCTTTCCTAAGATGCCCCCACATACTTAGTTACTTTTATTTTATACCCTTCATAAGAAAATGTTAACTATTTATGAAAATGCCACTAAAAAATATTTATGTGCTTAAATATGTATCTTTATCATCATTTTTTACAACAAATAAAAAAGATAGGTAAAACGACTGACAATTTTGAAATAATCCTCACTTGTCGTCGCATAACCTATCTTTAACGTTGTATTTTAATGTGTTGTCCCGTGTACAGTTTGAATATCTGAATCATAGTTAAGACACACTTTGATTGCCGCTTCTAACCCTTGAACCATCATATCAACAGACATAGACGGTTGTCCTGGCTTATTAATGACTTGCTTAGGTGTGAAAGGAACATGAATAAAACCTGTTTTTAAGCCTGGATAATCACGCTCTGCCGCATAAGCTAATTGATACATAATGTGGTTACAAACAAATGTACCTGCACTGTTTGATAAACTTGACGGAATTCCTTCAGCGCGAATTGCTTCCACTATGCGTTTGACAGGAAGTGTCGCAAAATAAGCAGGTGCCCCATCTTCTTGAATCGGCTGATCAATCGGTTGCTGCCCTTCATTATCCGCGATTCGCGCATCATCTACGTTAATCGCAACACGTTCAGGCGTAATTTCAAAACGTCCTCCTGCTTGACCGACTGCAATCACAACATCATAGTGTGTTTGTTCTAACTTTTCTTTGATAACAGCCATACTTTTATGAAAAACAGTCGGAATTTCCAGCTTATCAACTTGATGGCCTTCTATTGTATCAGGTAATTTTTGAACCGCTTGTAATGCCGGATTGATCGATTCTCCGCCAAATGGATCGAATGCAGTAACTAAAACGTTCATTGATAAAACCTCCTCTTTTAAAATGCGAATGTATACATAAAAATGATATGAACTAAAATTAAGATGAGTGCCATCGGTATTTGAGCTTTGATGACCGCAAGCTCATCTTTCATTTCTAATAATGCGACGGGTAATGTATTGAAGTTCGCCGCCATCGGTGTAAGTAAAGTACCACAAAAACCGCCTGTCATTGCCAGCGCACCCGCGACTGCAGGATCTCCACCAATTGCCATGACGAAAGGCACACCAATACTTGCAGTAATGACTGTGAATGCCGCAAATGCATTCCCCATTAACATAGTAAATAACACCATTCCTAATATATAAGCTGTCACACCAATCAATGGATTCCCTTCAGGTAAAAAGCTAGAAATCCCTTTAGAAATCGTCGTACCTACACCACTGACAGTAAATAGTATCCCTAGTGCTGCAAGAAATTGTGGTAAAATCCCAACAGTTCCAATTTGTTGCACGAGTCGATCACTGTCATATAAACCAATTTTAGCTTTTGGCCGCAATACCAGATAAGCAACAATAATCGCAATCACTGAAGAAGCCCCAATGCCAATAGCACCACCCAACGGCGTCCAAGTAGATATCACAATCGCTACGACTGCCAATACAAGTGCAGGGATAAATAAGCGATTACCAAAGCGCGTCGCACCTTCTGTTTCTTCTCGATGTTCGACTTCTACAACTTGACCGACACGCACATTTTTCGTTATCGTCAACAATCCCATGAATAAAACGAGACTCCCATTTAACCAGTTGGGTATGTATGGCCCTACCATAAACAATGCACCTAATAGACACCAAAATAAAGCTGTCCCTATACGTTTTTGATTGTGTGGATTGCGATATACACGCCACGCTGTGTAAATAAACTGTAGTCCAATTAAAATATAAAAGATTTCTAAAATTTGGTTAATCGTGTGTTGACTCATGACGCGTCTCCCCTTTCACACCATATTTACGCTCTAATTTACGATCAAACAACTTATTTTGAATGACACCTATAATTAAAGTGGCTATCGCAATTGGTGCGGAATATAAAGCAATTTGAATTGCGGTCACATGCATATCAAGAGACTTAAACGTCGCTACAATTAATAGTACACCCGATGCACCAACGAATAGGTTTTGACCGAAAAAGTTACCATAATTTTCCATTGCAGAAATATGAGCTTTCAATTTTTCCTCATCTTCTGGCTCTAAATCTCGCTGATATTTCGTTTTTGCTGCAGCTTGTACCATCGGATTCATCAGTGGCCGTACAAATTGAGGATGCCCCCCAATACGAATAGATGCGAGACCCGCTATTTCTCGAATTAATAAATAGATGGACATAATTCTGCCAGAGGTCACCCCTTGTACTTTATTAATAAGTCTTGTCGCTTGTGTCTTTAAACCAAATCGTTCTACCATCCCCACCATCGGTAAAGTAAGGATAAATAGCGACACCATACGATTATCTACGAATGCTTTTCCTAATGTATCAAGGATTTCAATCAAGCCCATATTCGAGACGAGACCTGTCGCAACAGCAGCAATCAGCACCGTTCCGATTGTATCCCACTTAAAATAAAATCCTAATACGATAATGACAATACCAATAAGTTTAAGCCATTCCATAATAAACCTCCTTCAATAAAGCCACTGATGCACATTTCTTTCGTTGTTGTAACACAGGTCGTTCACTGTTTACTTTTAAATCACAGTCAACCGAATAAAGAAAGAAGCGCATGGCTTCAAATCAAATTTTTCTTGCATATGTCTTTTATTTTACTCCGTGCCCCCTTTTTATTTCAATGAACGTTCTGTTAGAAACGCTACTTTCCTTAAAATTGTCGATTTTATTGTTTCAGCTAAAAATTGACATAGATATGTAATTAGCGAAACCAACTACACACCTTGTCAACAGTGAACAAATCTCCATTTCGATTCATGAGCGTCATCTACACGTTTCAATTTTTCCTCATCATCTTTTTTCATAGCCCATTAGGTCAAATGCACAATAAAAAGGCGGGAGAACGATATTAAATCGTTTTCCCACCTTTTCATATTTAACTATAAACCTAGATTTTCTTTGTACATTTGTGCTAATGATTGTTTTTGACCATCATCAGGCACGAAGTAATAAAGTCCATCACTTTGGATACCACCTGAACCATCGAGTTGATGACGTTTCACATGGTCATTGGCATCGCTATATTGACTTCGAATTTGATTTAATTCTCCAATCGTTAAATCTGTTTTAACATTTTTACTTATTTGATCCATCAATGAATTAAAATTAGTGATAGATGAAACACTTGTCAGTTTATCTGCAATACCTTGTAAAACAAGTTGTTGGCGCTCTTGTCGACCGAAATCTCCACCCGCACCTTCTTCTTTACGGCTACGTATGAAAGCCATCGCAGTTTCTCCATCTAAATGAACTTTCTGACCTTTTGTAAAAGAATGGCCTTCTGCTTTGAAAGTGGCATTGCTAACGACATTAATACCATCAAGTGTATCTATCATATCTTTCAAGCCGTCCATATCAATTGTCGCATAATGGTCAATCGGCACATTCATAAGTTTTTCTAAAGACTTAACCGCCATATTGGGACCACCATAAGCGTATGCGTGATTAATCTTTTCAGTGGTTCCTCTTCCTACAATTTCAGCTTGCGTATCACGAGGAATACTAATCAATTGCGTTGTTTTCTTACTCGGATTTACGGAAAGTAACATAATCGTATCGCTTCTTTTACCAATTCCCTCGGTTTCACGTTTAGCATCTGAGTCTACACCAAATAATGCGATAGAGAAAGGCTCACCCTTACTTAAGTCTACTTTACCTGAACGTAGCTCTGAATGATTTCTATCTAATGGATTGTGAATGGCGCCACCTACTGCAAATATTTTAAACGCAAGATAGGCAATGGCTATGATGGCTAATACTAAGAGAATTCCAACAAACCACAGCACCCCCTTCATAATTGGGTTCATGCGTTTTTTAGCTCGTCTATATTCCAAATAATCACTTCTTTCTCGTTTATAATGGTCAATTCTGCTTTCAATTTAGTAATATCATATAGCATTGTATCTCAAATCGAGTGACTATCAATCGGGCTTTAGACGCAACTATGATTTTTTGTAACCGCCGTCACTATTCAAAATATTTAAAACCGCATCGTAGCATCCAGGATTACTAATAATATATTGACCACCTGTTGTAAAATCAATCGGCTGACGATTAAAATCTGTCATTTTCAGTCCTAACACTTCAGCAAATAAAAACTGTGCACCAATATCCCAAGGTTTGGCATTCGTATGTATGTGAGCACCGAATTGTCCCATTATGACTCGGGCTGAATCTAAACCACAAGAACCAATAAGACGATAGCCAAATGATTCATTTAATAGTCGCTGAATCGTGGGTTCATTTAAAACTTTGTTATTAAATGAAAGGATTGTGTCTTCGATAGCCATCGACGTAGGTGGCTCAATTTTTTCTTCATTTAAATAGGCACCCTCCCCTTTGATAGCGCGATACAGCTTTTCCCTAGGGTAATCATATATATAAGATAATTGTGGTATACCGTCGACAAAATAACCTATAATCATACAAAAATCATCTTGTTGCTTGACTAAGTTGGCCGTTCCATCAATAGGGTCAATCAACCACGTATGCCCTTCTTTTAATTGTTCAGTTTGATGGTGGGCTTCTTCGCCATATAATTGATGATTCGGAAATTGAGATTTCAAAAACTGTTCGAAACGTGATTCGATTGTGCGATCTACATTCGTCACTAAATCAAAACGGTTGGATTTCGTATCCGTTTTCATATGTTGTATCAGTTGTGGAAGTTCACGCCGCATTTCAGAAATCCATCTCTGTACTTGCTGATCTATTTCTCGCAATGTCTTTATCGTCGACATGATGAATCACTCCTTTTCAAAGTCATCTTCATTATACATAAAGTCGCTTTAATGAAACAGTTAAATACGAAAAGAAAACCGGTTGGATTTAACCAACCGGCATAGAAAGGAAAGTAAGTAATAAATATTGAAGATGTTAAACTAGAATAAGTACAACCTATCATTTTCAAACTTTACTATCAATCACGATAGCTACCCCTTTTTGAATATGCTGTGTACCATCCCCCTGTAGCTAATTACAATATAACATATCCACCAATAAAATGTAAGCGTTTTCTACAAGTTTTTTATTATTTTTATTTACAAATATCACTTTTGTAGTCGTATTGCACAAAATATACGTTGCGCTATATTTATCTTATAATTATGATATAATATTAATAACTATGGTGAGTTGATTGGAGTGATTTTTTATGAATAAAGAAACACGACAAAATAAACTAATAGCATTAATACAACAACAGCAACACATGACTGCACAAGAACTCGCACAAGCATTAAATGTTTCGAAACGTACGATTCTACGTGATATGCATGAACTTGAAAAAAATGGAGTTCAAATTTTAGCACGTGCAGGTAAACACGGCGGCTACCAATTACAATCTAAACAACAACAGCATCAGTTAGAAATTAATGATCATGAACTTCATGCGCTTTATATGATTTTAAGAGAAAGCCAGTCACAATCTATGTTACCTTATTCAAAAGAAACATCAGCACTCATCCAAAAGATTTTACGTCAACCTAATACAACAATTCGACGTTCATTACGCCAACTTGATGAATATATTTTATATGAAGCCCCTCCAATAGATAAAAATCCGCCCCACTTTGATGACATTTTAATTTATTGTCAAGAGCGTAAAGTGATGGGAGTCGATTATAAAGTCGACACAAATGGCCAACATCATTTTGAAAATGTCATCTTTATTGGTTTAATCGCACAACGCCATCGCTGGCAAGCTGTAGTGTATCAAATTGGTGGTGGCTACACACGTTATATTGATTTATCAACGATTGAAGATATTTCTTATTCATTCCATAAATCGATTAAAACAAACGATATTACACTCAAAAATTATGATCAATATTTAAATAAAAACAACGTACAATAAAAACCAATGTTTCTTAACTGGAAGCATTGGTTTTTTATAAATTTACAAGATGTCGTCATATTAGAATTTCACTTTTGTGTGTCGGCGATAACTGGTATACATTGAGACATAACATGACTCAATGTATACCCTTCATTTACGAATAACAATGTACAATGAAGCTGTCTCTATTAGAAAAAGCTAATCAAATTGTTTAACATGTGAAATGCAATAGAGACACCTAAATTACGACCACTCTTCATATATAAAAAGACAAGCGGGATTGAAATAATAAGGTAATCCACGATTTCAAAAGGAGAAGCTGCACCAGTCACGTGAATTGCTGCAAATAGAATTACTGAAACAACCGCCATCACATTAAAATTAAGCTTCTTACCTAACTCACCAATTAAAAGATGTCTAAAGAATATTTCTTCAAGAATAGGGCCTATTATTACAATCAATAAAAAGTTAAAGGGCAGAAGTGCTGGAATATCCATTAATGCATCTAATGCTAGTTCATTTTGTGTCGTATCATATTGATAACGTTCGGGTATAAAATGAAATACATAATTGTAGCCGTATAATAATATCAAAGTTACAATATATGTCCCCACTATCCATAATCCGTACTGTTTGACGCCTTGAACACTTCTTCTGAATCGCTGTTTCATCTCTTTTCGATGTAATAAATAAAAACTCATTATCACTGTAAGATATGCAAGTATTGAAGAAATTACTTCCGATACATCTATATAAATATCATTGAAAAATTCATCTTTATTTATTCCAAAAAGCAACATTATCGCCAATGAAACTGTAAACCCAAAAAAGAGTGTTGTCACAAATAAAATAGGGATTAACCATAAGTCTCGCCATGCGATGGCTTTCCAACTATATTTTGACATTTTGAATCCTTTCTACCGCAATCATTTAAATTTTTGCTTTACTCATATGACAATTCCATTTTTAAAATTACATTTTTATAAAAGCCATATAAAATTATTAGCATCATGTTATACTATATAATATTTAATGAAAGGAAGGCAACTATGATTCAAAGGGATATACCCAATAGTATGCAAGCGTTCAAAAATCTTGTAGCCTTGCAAAAAATAGTTTTAAATTTTGATCTTATCTATCAAAAAGATCCAGACGAAGCCAACGTCTTGTTAACAACACTTCAAAATAAAGTGACACGCTTATTTGAAAGCCTCCCTCATCCTGATGATATTATCTTACCGACAACATATAGTTATGAGATATATTATGCATGTTTACACAATCTCTACCATAATCCACTCGTTCTCATCGATTTTGGCAGTCAAAGACGCGTAAATAACGGGTACCTTCACGTGATTAATCAAGCTGCAGCCCATTTTAATATTTCACATTGTGATTACTAACCCCATTACAAAAAGAAGCGAGACCTCTTCAAAGGACCTCACTTCTAAACAAGAACTCAGTATTGATACCGAGTTGAATATTTGATTTTTTATACCGATTTTGTCTCACTCTTACAATTTCAATTCTTCTTTATCACGTTTATGATAACCGCGTAAAAAGAAAAATACAGCCATAAATCCTAAGAATAAGAAACCGATAATCACAGATACACGTGTTTCATCATTAATTACCATACCTACTAATACCATTAATAAGAATGCGATTGTTAAATAGTTACTTACAGGCGCAAATGGCATTTTAAAAGGATGATTTTCGATTTTTTCCGGATATTTCTTTCTAAATTGTATATGACTCAATAAAATCATAAACCATGGAATCATACCTGGTAAAATTGAAGCACTGTAAACATATACAAAAATACCCTCTGATCCTTTAATAATCATAGGTAATACAACATTTAAAATGACACCAATGAGTATCCCTGTAGACACGGCTAATACCGTATAGAAAGGCACACCATTTCTCATAACTTTTGTAAAAATCGCTGGTAGTTGTCGATGTTGTGCAAGTGTAAAAATCATTCGGCTTGAGCTAAAAATACCTGAATTACATCCTGACATCGCAGCTGTAATAACGACAAAGTTGATTAACCCTGCTGCAATGGTAATCCCAACTTTTGCAAATGTTGCGACAAATGGACTACCAATATCATGTAACTCGTCCCAAGGATACACAGTGACAATCACAAAAATAGCACCGATATAGAAAATTAAAATACGCCAAATGACGCCGTTGACAGCCTTTTTAATATTCTTTTGTGGATCTTTCGTTTCTCCTGCTGTAATACCGATTAATTCAACCCCTTGATAAGAACCGATAACAATTGATAAAGCAAAGAAGAAACCTAACCAACCATTTGGCATAAAGCCACCGTGTGCAGTTAAATTACTTAAACCGATTGGATGTCCTCCGTTCCCTAATCCGAAGAAAATCAATCCAAATCCGGCAATAATCATTAATATAATTGTGACGATTTTAATCATCGCAAACCAAAATTCAAACTCACCAAATGCTTTTACAGATACGGCATTCGCTACAGTTAAAATAACAATTACAATAATACCTGGAATCCATGATGGCAATTCTGGCCACCAAAACTTCATATATTCACCGACTGCAATTACTTCAGACATACCTACTACTATCCATTGAAAGATATTCGCCCATGCAGTGACATAACCTGCAACTGGATGGATGTAATCTGTTGCATAATTCGCAAATGATCCGGTAGATGGATCTAAATAGACCATCTCACCCATTGCACGCATAATTAAAAACAAAAATAATCCCGCAAGTAAATATGCAAAAATAACAGATGGCCCCGTCCAAGCAATTGTGCTCGAAGCGCCCATAAATAATCCGACGCCAATTGTACCACCTAGCGCAATCATTTGAATCTGTCGTGAACTCAGACCTCTGTGTAACTGGTTTTCTTCCATTGCTTCCATCTCCTTTTAACCCCTACTTATAAAATGATGTTGCACCGTGCATGTCGCTATTATACTACAATTGAGATTGCTGTGGAGAAAAAATTATCACCCTATTTATCTTTGTTTTAAAGAAATATAATACTTTAAAAAAATTGCAACAAATTGAAGTTTGAAATATAACTCAATTTCTAAACATATATGTTCACATCTTTTTGGATTGCCAAAAGTTGTTGAAATATTGACACAACCCCTTATTGTGAATGTATTCACATTTTGTTATGAAATGTTTATACTATGGTAGAAAATTGAAGAAAGGAATTTCTAACACATGAAAGAAACAAACATAAAATGGGATACAATCTTCTACGGTCGCAAGTGGGTATCAAACATCATTGACACGATTCAAAAGAAAGATATTTTACAAAGCTTTTATCTGAGGCGCTATTTATTAAGAGCCATGATGGCAGGATTTATTATTAGCATTATTGCAGTATTCGTTTTAATGGTAAAAACAACTTTTACACCTGATGTCGCACCTGGTGTGGTCAATATGGCAGGTGCCATTACCTTTAGCTTCGCCCTTGTTTTAATTCTATTTACAAATTCAGAATTATTAACGAGTAATTTTATGTATTTTACAGTTGGACTCTATTACCATCTTATTCGACCTTCGCGTGTGTTAAAAATCTTTTTCCTTTGTTTCCTAGGAAATATTTTAGGAGCGATTGTGTTATTTGGCTTAATTTCACTGACAGATGTCATGACAGTAGAAATGCTTGAAATGCTTAATCATACGGTTCAAGTAAAATCCATTCAATACAGTTTTCAAAACATACTGGTTCGTGCTATTTTCGCCAACTTTTTTATTAATATCTCACTTGTCATTGCAATGCAAATTGAAGACGTTATGGCTAAAATGTTTGTCATGATGTTTGGTGTAACGATTTTCGCTTTTATGGGTTACGAACACGTTGTTTATAATGCATGTCTATTCGTTGCTAGCTTTATTTATCAAACAGAGGCATTTCATATTTTCCATGTATTAAAAAACTTAGTTGCTGCCTTTATCGGTAATTATATCGGCGGTGGTTTAATTATTGGACTCTTCTATGCCTATTTAAATGATCATGGTCAATTTAAAGTGATTAAAAATCAACAAGTGAATGACAATATCGAATAATGGCAGCTATAAACTCAGTCTCAAAACTTATTTCAATATTTTGATTCAGTCGTGTCGTATAGCACAAAACTAATATTGGTTTCATCTCTTAAAAAGCGAGCCGTTCACCTTGACTCGAACAAAACTGAATGTCTTTCAAGCGAGCCGACGTTCAAAACTTTTCGTGTTATAATGGTATCAATTCATTGCACAAGGAGTTAGATTATGGACAAAGCACGCATCATCAAAGGACTGATTATCGCTTTACTTTTAGGTGTTTTTTTCTTTGTCATCAATGTCAATCAACATGGCATTTCGCCCGTAGCATTAGCAACTAAATCTATCATGGTTGCTGTCGTATTTGCAGTCTTATATATTTTGACATTCAGTATTTTAAGTTCAGATGAACGAAAACAACTTTTTGGCCCTCCTTTACTGATTGGTCTCATTATTGGACTCTTAGCAGGCATGCTTTTTAATCAGCCGCTCATTGGCTGTTTGATAGGTATTGTACTGGGTATTGCGGTTGGATGGATTCGTTATCGTATGAAAAGGAGAGATTGAGATGTCGACACAAACGATTGGATTTATTATTATTGGCATTTTGCTATTGAGCTTTGTACCAAATGTTTACATGCTTTACAAAACATCTAAAGAAGGTAATCAAAATATACGTTACCAATTAATGGTTGGTGTGGACGCTATACTATTAGTATTAATTATTACAGCTATCATTTTGTTGACTTAATGCATCAGTTGGACACTGTTTGAAACGCGTCAAAACAGAAAAAATGATAACAACAATGCTTTTAATATCATCGTATATTATTAAACCCGAGCTTTTCGTCAAATCACGAAAGACTCGGGTTCACTTATAACTGAGCCATTTGACTCAGATTGTTATAAAATCATTATTAAATTTTCCCTTGTAAAAAGAAATAGTAGATTACAGTGGCAAATACCGCATAAATCATAAGACCAACAATGCCCGAAAGTACATGAACACGTATCGGAATATGTTTTTGAAAACGTGGTGCAAGCACCAAGTTACCTACTAAAATAATGAGTGGTCCAACTATAAAGAACAAGATTGCCTCTAAACTCATAATTTACACTCCTGTATCGCTATCGTTTTAGCACGATATCCATGTGCGTTTTTATCTTACCATGCCATTGTATCTTAGCCTATACCGTTTAACTAAAAAAACGAGCCGCCCTTATTTTCTTAAGAGACGGCAGGTAAAATGATAAAAGAAATGATTCCCATGATAACGATGGACAAAGGAAACACAAGAGACTGAATCAAATGGACTTTTGCTGGTGGCAAAGCTGCTCTCAGTAACCATGACTCAATCGCAAAATTGATCACTGTTAATGTCACTGTCATTGATAAGACCAACACGAAGCCATTTTGAAACTGAGCAATAAACCCAACAGATAATAACAACATCATTAATAATACAGTGAGCGTTATAAAATAATTTTGAAGGACTTTGACCATCGTTTCACAACCTTTCCTAGCCTACTTTTCGATATATTCAAATCATATTTTCGCACAACCTAACAAAAAAGTAAAATATGCTTTACTAAAGTTATTGCTAAGCTAAAAAAGTTTTGTTCTGATTCGTTCAATTGTTGGACATCTTTCTTATGGTTGAGACAAGTGCTTCTCCTTGATTTATAACTCCAAATCTTCCTTTGCTCTAGCCGCCCAATAACGTGCAAGTAATGGGCCTGTCACTAAATGAATAAAACTAAATACCGCTCCTGGTACTGCAGCTAATGGATTAAAATGAACCGTTGCCAGTGAGGCAGCTAATCCAGAATTTTGCATTCCGACTTCGATTGCTACTGTCTTTTTATCTTTATAATTAAGTTTAAAAAGATGTGCTAAAGCATAACCAATTGTATAACCGAGCACATTATGTAAGATGACGACAACAAAGATGAGTATCCCTGTTTCCACAATCAAAGCTTTACTAGAAGCGACCACCGCACCTAAAATAATAGAAATCGCAACAACAGAAATGAGAGGTAAAATGTCCGTCCCTACATGTGCAACACGCTTCATATATTTTTGAATAAGAATACCTAAAAGCAATGGAAATAAGACAACTTTTACAACTGAAAGAAACATTGCAAGTAATGAAACATTCATCCATTCCCGAGCAAGTAGAAACATCAGAACAGGTGTCAAAATAGCCGCTAAAATTGTTGAGATTGAAGTAATCGTAACGGATAACGACACATTCCCTTTAGCGAGATAACTGACAACATTGCTCGATGTTCCGCCTGGACAACAGCCGACGAGTAAGACACCGATGGCGATATCAGCGGGTAGATGAAACCATTTTACAACGGCGTATGCAGCAAATGGCATAATCGTATATTGCAAAAATACGCCGATAATCACGGGTATGGGTTCTTTTAAAATGAGCTTAAAATCATCCAAACTAACGGTCAATCCCATCCCTAACATAACAACACCTAATAAATAAGGAATGATGCCTCCAAAACCTATAAAAATGCTGGGAACAAAAAATGCGAGTAGACTTGCCAGTAACATCCAAAATAAAAATGTTCGAGATGCAAATTGGCCAATACGTTGTAACATGGGCTTCACTCCTTAATTGTTATAATAATCTGAATATTAGCATAATTATAGATAGCTCACAACCTCTTTTTTACACTTATCCAACTAAAATAACGAATCAATATCGTCCAATACATTTTATTTTTACATCTATAGTCTTACTGATTTCAAAAATTTATCATGCTACAATAGATATGAGAAAAATTTAAATGAGGAATTGCAATGATTATTGATAAACTAGAAACTTTTATTTTAAATATAGATCAAATGCACCATCGTATGGCGCGACGTAAATTGTTGAAGTTACTACGTCAAGCTAACCTCCAAGTCGTCATTCATACTGAATGGATTAAGCATCAACAAAAGCACATGCTTAAGATTCAAATTCCTAAGCGTGCGCTTCCTTATGTCATCAGTTTTATCAGCTTTCACCATTATCGTATCTATCAAATCGTGCCTCTATCATTACTCGAATTAATGGAGCCCCTTCAACTCCGACCTCGTGAAGAAAATCGATTTGAATTACACATTGATGGATTGAATGATCCTTTTATTAAAGATAAAGTCATTGATATTTTAAATGTCTTTCAAAACAAACGTATTCACTATAGCTTTGCAAAAGACAAACTGAAAGTCACAACAACGCCAGAAGTGCTTTGTCAACTCATTGCTACGTTAGCAACGCGTCATATTGATATTTGCCAAGCAAGCGCACCTGCTCGTTGTTATCGTCAATCTCGTATTTCTTAGTGCGGTATAATGATATGTGCTCGATATGAAACCACTCACAATAAAACATCTGTTCATAAATTTAGCGGGGCAGAAATTGATTTCTGCCCCGCCTCATATAGACTCGCTCGAATTGTGCACAGCGGAATATAGACCGATGCATATTTCGAGCATTTTTCGTTATTTTAAGGTTCTTCATTTTTTATGGTGGGATGACATAAGTCATCCTGCTTTTTTGTACAAAAATAGCGCAAATGCCTCTATCATTTTAAGTGACTAAACCAAAAATAAAGGAGACATATTGCGCCTATGTGTAATGATATATTAAAGTTACTAAAAATTAAAGATAATAATATTAAAATCACTAAAGTTGAAGAAGATGTAGTTATTAGAGGTAAGAAATCTAACGTCATCTTTGGTACCCTTTCATACAAGCCTATGACTTGTCCTCACTGTTATCATACGAATCCAAACCGAATACACAAACACGGAAAACGTTTATCGCGAATTACTTTTTTAAGATTCCAAGAGATAGCAGTGTATTTAAATCTGTTAAAACAACGTTTTAAATGTATGGATGGAAAGTGTTACGCTTCTACAGAAAGTATGAGGATATCATTGCTTATACGATTGGAACCCCTCAATTCAATAATGGTGCGATTGAAGGAATTAATCAAAAAGTTAAACTGATTAAATTTCATATGGCTATCGCAACTTTTATAACTTCAAAAATCGCATTTTTATTATTTTTAGACTGTATAAAAGATCAAAGAAAAAAGCAATGCCACTTTTCAATAGTGAAATTGCTTAAATAGATTGCGTACCGAGTCGAGACTCCCGAGGCATAGAGCCGAAACCGAAAATCCATTTTGGCTTCTTATGAGCTACAATAAAAGCCAAAATTAGTTGAGGTAAGGCGCCTGGGAAAGCGAGACTCGAAGAAGCAATCGGAAGTTTGCGACTTAATTATTATAGACACATAACCACCATATAAAGTGTACAGCCTATTTTAATAGTACATGCTTTTGTCAATGACGGGTCATTACTCCCGAAACTTAAAATAGACACGTTTTAATTTACATCTTGCTGCGCTTCTAGTTCTTGTTGTAACGTATCAAACATCAATTCAAAGCCATGTGCCGTATGATCGTGATAAGCTTTTTTCTTTTGCTTGTATTCTAAGTTTGTCAATCGTCTTTCTTTAGGTACTAAGCCTTTATAATAAAACGTCATCTGTGTAATGCCTGGACTTCTTTCTTCAAAGTAAACTTCAATTTCATCCGCTTCATCGCTAAACTCAGGCATTTGAATCGTTTGAATGATATGGGTATCTTCAACTAATGTTTGATAAACGCCTTCAATTTCTAAGCGCTTGCCTTGACGTTGATCAACGATTCTATAAGTGCCACCCTCGACTGGATGGTTTTCTATTTCTTGATTCGTACGACGTGAAGTCATAAACCATTCTTTCAATTGCTCTGGCTCTAACCAAGCACGATACGCGCTTGTTGGTGTCGTCTTCATGAGACGTACAAGTTTTATTTCAACCCATTCATTTTGCATATGCTTCACTTCCATTCTCCATACTTTTCCCGATGCACCCCATCATCTTTATTGTAACTTAAATCCATACGCATACCGAACAAATTGAACATCTCACAACCTATTCCTAAACTTTTATAAAGAGAGATGTCGCTATTTTTTGCGTTCTAGTCTTGGAAGGTTAAAAATGATAGCCACCACACCACATAAAGCAAGCATAATCGGATAAATAGAATAAGGTAACAGCATAACAGGCGATATACTCGCGACACCCGCTGCCGCAATCAACTGAGGACTGTACGGTACAAATCCTTGAAACGCACTGCCAAAAATATCCAAAATACTTGCCGATTTACGCGCATCGATTTGATACTCATCTGCTATCTCTTTTGCTAAGGGACCTGCCATAATAATGGAAATCGTATTGTTTGCAGTTGAGATATCTGCAATACTCACTAATCCCGCAATACCAAATTCAGCGCCACGTCTAGATTTAACACGACTTTTAACAAAGTTTAACAGCCAAGTAATACCTCCGTGGTGCTCAACAAGGCCAATCATACCACCAATCAATAAAGCAATCATGGCGATATCTTGCATACCTATAATGCCTTCCGATATCACTTTTAATAAACCTGCAAAACTAAATGCATGATCAATAAGTCCTATGACACCTGCAAGCGCAACGCCACCTAATAATACTAATATGACGTTCACACCGATAATCGCAAGAATCAATACAAGTAAATAAGGGATGACTTTAAACCATTCGTAATCATAAGTTTTTGTATGATCAATTTGATAGCCCATTGTGAGCCACCAGAGTAATACAATGGTAATCAGTGCACCTGGCACTACAATTCTAAAGTTCACTTTAAACTTATCACTCATTTGCGTTTTTTGCGTGCGAACCGCAGCTATTGTCGTATCAGAAATCATAGACAAGTTGTCTCCGAACATTGCGCCACCAACAACTGTTGCCATTGCTAACGCTGCTGGGATTTCGGTAGCTTGGCTAATCCCAAAACCGACGGGCGCAATCGCAGCCACTGTTCCAACGGATGTCCCCATTGAAATAGAGATAAACATACAAATGATAAATAGACCGACTATCAAGTAATTTTGCGGGATTAATGATAGACCTAGATTCACTATTGAGGTTACACCCCCCATAGCTTGGGCTGTCTTTGAAAACGCACCTGCAAGGATAAAGATAAACATCATTAAAATAATATTGGGATGACCTGCTTTTTGAGCAAACACTTCAACTTTAGTCGTCAATTTCTCTTGACGATTCATCATAAGTGCAACAACGACACCAATAATTGCGGCAACATTTAACGGCATAAAGGTGAAATCTTTCGTAATGATACCGGCGCCTAAAAAAATACTTATAAATACAACGAGCGGTGTTAATGCCCATGGATTATTTTGATCTCGATATGGTTTAGACATTTTGAAACTCCTTATTTATAAAAAGTATAGTCCCTTTTTTTCAATTTCATCAACAGAATTAAACTTTCCTTATATCAAAATCATTCATTGTGCATCTGTCCTTTTAAACATCCCTTTAAAAATGACTTTAAAAGTCAACATATGATATACGTATTGATTTAAAATTGAATTTTACTGTTAAACAATACATGAAATCTAATTTAACATCAATGTCAACTTGAAGCCTCCCAAATCTCTTGAATTAAAGCCACAAAATAAGCTGGTACTTTTTCTAAAATGACTTCATTAGGATTGTATTGTGCATGGTGAAGCGGAAACTGACTTTCAGAACCTATCATCGCAAAGTGAACTGGCGCGATATCTTGATAACCTGAAAAATCTTCTCCTATCGTTAAGGCACGAGGTAAAACATCAGCTTGATACCCTACATGTTGCGCGCTTTTTAATGCTATTTGTTGTAAAGTATCATCATTAAACACCGCACCTGCTAAACGTTGGTAGTCTAACTCAACTTGAGCATCAAATTGGAGTGCGAGTCCTTCACAAATTTGAGTCATACGCGCTTCAACCTGATCCCTAATATCCTTTTTAAAACTTCGAACTGTGCCCTCTATCATAGCATCTTGTGGAATGACATTCCAAGTATGGCCACTATGCACTTGCCCGATTGTCACAACCGCTTCATCATGTGGGGCAATGTTTCGACTGACAATCGTTTGCAAACTCGAAATGAGCTGACTCAATATCACGTGAGGATCTTTCGCATTGTGTGGCATCGCAGCATGTGCACCTATACCATGGATTCGAATGATAAAACGATCCACATTCGAAGTCATAAATCCAGATTTAGCACGCCATTCACCTACTTTTAATGTTGGATCATTGTGAAATCCTAAAATTGCCTTCGCACCATCTAGCACACCCGTTTTGACCACTTCAAAAGCCCCTTCACTAATTTCTTCTGCGGCTTGAAAAATAACGCGAACACGGCTTTTCAACTGCGCTTCCTGTTCTTTCAATTGAATAGCTGTGCCTAATATGGCAGCCATATGAATATCGTGACCACAAGCATGCATTACATCTTTATTTTCAGAACGAAATTTTAATGCGGTTTGTTCTTCAATAGGTAAGGCATCAATATCAGAACGGATGACGATAAAGTCTTCCCCATGACCGATTTCAGCAACTAATCCTGTTGAAAGCGGCGTATTTAATATTTTTATATCATAATGTGTTAAAATTTCACGAATCCGCTGTGTTGTCTCATATTCTTGATTAGATAATTCTGGATTTTGGTGAAAGGCTCTTCGCCATTCAATGAGTTGATTCAGTTCAACTGGCATCGTTGCCACGTCCTTTCCTATCATTTTTAAATCGTTTTACAAGATAAAATATAAGCGTTCCTATCAGTACCCCTAAAGCTAATTGATGTGTCCCGATAATCAATAAGAAGGTAATACAAATGATGCCGAATTCGATCCAGCGTCTTTCTCTTATATAATCCAATGTTTGTTTTTCAAACGTCCCCATCGCAATACGCATCAGTACGATTGCTAAAACAACAAGTGGAATTCGACCAACAATCGGTCCTAAAAACATGAGAAATAGCAATAGCATCACGCCTGTCATAAAAGTCGATAATCGGGACGTTGCGCCAAGTTGATAGTTATATTTGGACTGTCCGACGAGCGCGCTGCCTCCGATACCACCGAGTAAACCGACAATCGCATTCGTTAGCCCTTGGCCAAATGATTCTTTGTTGATACTACTTTGACTATCGGTCAAGTTATCCATCATTTGTACAGTCAAACTGGTTTGAATCGTCGCAACGACAGCAAGCATTAATCCAAATAGTGCAACTTCAAATAAGGTCATCCACTGTAACGGCACATCTGGAAACCCAATTGTAGGCATTTCAAAATGGAGCTGAGCCAAATCTTTCACATACTTCAAATCTAAGTTGAAACATCCCGCAATAAGTGAGAAAAATAGAATTGTAACTAAAGCAGCAGGAACACGTTCAGTAACGTGTGGTAGCCAAAATAGCATGCATAAACTTCCTAAAGCGATAATATATGTCAAAGCCGACTGACCTACAACATACTTAAGCTGAGAAGTGAGCAAAAGATAGCCAAGTGCATTCATAAAGCCAATGACCACTGGCACTGGAATTTTATGAATCATTTTTTCTACATGACAAAATGCAAACAGTATTTGAAAGAGCCCCATGACAATCATCGCTGCAATAAGCATTGCTACACCGTAACGATCATTAATCAATACAGCAACAATTGACACACCACTACTCGGGGCTGATACCATTAAGCGGCGCGCGCCAAGAAAACTGATGAGCATCATCATCAACGCAGAACTCAACAACCCGATAGTTGGACTGACACCGGCGATAAAAGAAAAAGCAATGGCCCCTGGTACCATCGCTAGTGCAACAAGCATCCCTGCGCTGATATTTTGGACGACGTTGCCTCGCCAGCTATTTAAATAGGCCACTACATCTCCCCTCATACCTATTCCCCCATGTCTCGTATTCAGTTGTATTTATTGTATCAAATTTAAAAAGCTAAGTTGACAAATCGATACATTTTACGCATAAGTCTAATTGCGTTAATTATTAAGAGGCTGTGACATACATGCCAAAAATAAATAGCGCTAAGATGATTTTTTAATAGAAAATTTGTCTTAGCGCTTTTTTTATGATGAAACTTCGTATGATATTTATAAGTTAAGACTTCAGCTCTTAAGCAATCGCGTTCATGAAGTCAAGACTATCAGAGATTTTATGTCCCGAACGCTTACGATAAATGATGAAACTGAAGCTTATAATAATCCCAAATGACGGTCTACAATGACACGTCCTTTTTGAATGACTTTTTCTACATGATTTACTCCATAGTGATAAGGAATATATTCATGATTAGGTGCATGCCAAATCACAATATTCGCTTGATCACCAGGATTAATGGTACCTGCATCGACATCGATTGCCTTAGCTGCATTCACAGTAACTGCATTCCATATTTCATTTGGTGATAATTTTAGTTTTAAAGCTGCAATCGCCATGACCATTTGCAAGTTATTTGTTACACAACTTCCTGGGTTGTAATCCGTAGCAATGGCAATCGCGCCATTATAGTCTAACATGCCTCTTGCATCAGCGTAGCTTTCTTTACCTAAATAAAATGTTGTTCCTGGTAAGAGTACCGCGACTGTATTCGATTGACTTAACTTCGCTTTATCTTCTTCACTTGAAGCAACAAGATGATCTGCAGAAATTGCGCCTTCATCTATGGCAAGGCCTAACCCCCCTAATGGGTCGATTTCATCTGCGTGAATTTTAACTTTAAAACCTTGTGCCTTAGCCGCTTCCATATAACGTTGAGATTCTTCAATCGTGAAAACGCCTGTTTCACAGAATATATCTGCAAAATCTGCCAATCCTTTCACTTCGGGTAATAAATCAATCATTTCTTGTAAAAAGGCTGCGTTAGACGTCGCTTCTTTAGGTACAGCATGTGGTCCTAAAAAAGTATGTCGCATCGCTAAACCATATTTTTCTGCCAATCGATTAGATATTCTTAACTGTTTTAATTCATTTTCTTTATCAAGACCGTAACCACTTTTACTTTCAACCGCTAACACACCATGATGCACCATCGTTAATAATGCGTGTTCTGCTTTGGCAAAAAGCTCATCTTCCGTTGCTTGACGTGTCGCTTCAACGGTAGATAAAATACCGCCTCCTGATTCTAAAATTTCTAAATATGACTTACCTTGTCTTTTGAGTGCCATTTCATGTTCACGTGACCCACCATGAATAAGATGGGTATGTGCATCCACTAAGGCAGGTGAAACGACACGATTTGAGGCATCAATCACATCTTTAGCTTCATAATCTTCTGTGTACGGCCCTGAATAAACAATTTTCCCATCATCAACGACAACAGTTCCATTTTGAATGACCGTTAATTCATCCAATTCTTTTCCTTTTAAAGGTTGATCGACAGATTTAGGCAAAATCAATTCTTTTATATTTTGAATGATTAAATCATATGCCATTAAGCTTCATCCTCCTTTTTCATCATTGGAATATCGATTCCTTTTCTTTGTGCTGTTTCAATTGCAATATCATAGCCTGCATCTACATGTCTTACTACACCCATACCCGGATCTGTAGTCAATACACGTTTTAATCTTCTTTCTGCACGTTCACTTCCATCTGCAACAACGACCATACCTGCATGTAATGAATAACCCATGCCAACGCCGCCACCATGATGCACAGAAATCCATGAACCACCTGCTGCAGT